>JBKJTP010000249.1:0-6289 GCA_046590195.1 Kapaibacterium sp. (SeqCode)
TCTAAGCTCACGACTCAAAGAATTTTTCTTAGCAGGTACTCACACCTCTTCTCACTCGCTCTAATATGACACTATCATCTCTCTCCCCTCAGAAGACAGGCGCAGCGTTCACTGCGCGCTTCTTCGCTCTTTTATTACTATCATTATTATTCGTTGCACCTCGACAGTCTGAAGCGCAGGTTTCTGCTGTGCCAGAGGTGCTGCAAAGCTATATCGAGATCGCACTCAAGCAGAATCCGGAAATGTCGGCTTCTCGCGCAAAGTGGGATCAGGCAGACGCCCGCGTCGATCAGGCTAACTCGAACCTGTGGCCGAAGGTAGATGTGACTGCGCGATACACGACATTCGATGGTGGCCGCGTCATCGCCATCCCGAACGGCCCTTCACTCGAAGCAGCTCAGTTCGGTATCACGAAGTGGGATAACAAGCTCGAAGCAGCGTGGCCGATCTTCAACTATGCAGTCTGGCAAGGCACGAAGGCAACGAAGGCCTACCTGAGTGCAGCAACCTACGAGGTTGAGGCGAAGGAGCTTGCAGTTGCTTACCAGGTCTCGGAAGCCTACTTCAATTATGCAAGGGCGACCGAGTTGGTATCGATCCGCAAGAATGCGGTTGAACTCGCGAAGCAAAATCTCGCAACAGCACAGGCTCTCTTCAATGCAATGAAGGTCGCGAAGAACGACGTGCTCCGCGCTGAGGTAGCTGTCGCTGCATCGCAGGGCGAATCGCTCACTGCGCAGAATCAGCAAATGCTTGCTCGCACGAACTTCAACAATATCTTGAAGCGTGACTACGATGCAGAGATCATCCTGATGCCGCAGCAGGCATTGAACGAGTACCGCGGGCAGGGTCCACGACTCGCAAGCAATGACGGCGCTGGCCAATCTGGCACACTCACATCGTTTGCAACCGACTACAGCAATGCGGTCGACAAGCGCCCTGAGATCATGCAGATCGACAATGCGAAGGTTGCGCTCGAGGGCTTGAAGAATGTAAATGCTGCGGATTTCTTCCCGAATCTCGCAGTCTTCGCAAGCTACGGCTGGCAGGAGGATAAGCTCAGCTTCGGCAATGAAGCCCTCCTCGTCGGTGGCGTGCAGATGCGCTGGAATCTCTTCTCGGGATTCAACACCAACGCGAAAGTTGCGGAGACCGCAGCACAGATCCACGAACTTGAATATCAAAAGGAAAGCCTCATGAACGGCATTCGCATCGAGCTGCACAACGCACGTCTCGATCGCGACAATGCACGTGAGCGCTACGCGATCGCGATCAAGCAGCTCGAATCTGCTGAAGAGAATCGCCGCATCACAAAAGCTTTATACGACGCCGGACAGGCGCCGCTTATCACAATGATCGATGCCGAGAACACTCTCGCAAATGCAAAGGCAAATCTTACGGTCACAACGTACGATGAGCTCATGGCAGAAGCGAAGTATCGCAAGGCTGTCGGTACTCGCTAGTCTCACAATCATCCTACAATTCCAACGTCTACTCCATATGACAAACGTATCTAAGACCCTTCTTCTTGTTAGCGCCCTTTCAATTAGCGCTCTTGGTTTGAATTCATGCGGCGATACTAAGCCGGGCATCCCTACTGCGAAGGCTGCAGAAGCAGCTGCACCTGTTACCGTCAAGACCGCACCGGTTGAGATGACGGCGATGGCGGCTTCGCTGAAGGTATCAGGCTCGCTTGAAGGCGTGCGCGAAGCCGTCGTCTCAAGCGAGACGACTGGCCGTATCGTAAGCCAGGTGCTGAACGTCGGTTCACGTATCGGCCAGGGATCAGCGATCGTGCGGGTCGATGCCGAGCTCAAGAGCATAGGCGTGCAGCAGGCAGCAGCACAGCGCCTTGCAGCCGAGGCTTCGTTCGAGAAAGCAGAGCTCGATCATGAGCGCAACGAGCAGCTCTTTAAGCAAAATGCGATCACGAAGAATCAGCTTGAGCTTTCTGCGCTCGGTGTGAAGTCGGCGCAGGCACAACTCAAGGGTGCTCAGACCGCTGAGTCACTTGCAAAGCGTCAGCTTTCAGACGCAGCGATCAAGTCACCGTTCGCAGGCCTCGTCTCTCAGCGATTCGTCAATCAGGGTGAGACCGTCACACCGGGCGTCCGCATCGCAACGATCATTGACGACAGCCGGATGAAGCTCAAGGTCAACATCGGCGAGATGGAAGTTGGTTATCTCAAGACTGGTGACCGCGTCACCGTATCTGTCGATGCACTTCCTGGACAGAAATTCTCTGGCCGCGTTGCAGCGATCAGCGGCAAGGCCGATATGGCTCGAACGTTCTCAACAGAGATCGAGATTGAGAATCCAGGCAAATCACTCAAGAGCGGTATGTTCGCGCGCGCTGAGATCATGCGCGAAGCAGCCCGCGAGGTTGCAGCGATACCAGCCAACGCACTCATCACGAATGGCAACACGACGCAAGTCTATCTCGTAAAGAACGGCGTCGCACGTCTGACCGCAGTGAAGGCTGGCACGGCAACGCCAGAGCATGTTGAGATCCTCGAAGGTGTCAGTGCCGGTGATGAGGTTGTGACGTTCGGTCAGTCGCAGCTTAAGGACGGATCCCCGATCCGCAAGTAATATTAGATACTCGCCTATCCAACAATTTTGGTCCTGAGGGACCCGCTCTTTATATGACTATTACAGAACTTTCCATTAGACGGCCGGCGCTGATCACCATGATCTTCGTAGCGCTCGGCGTCATGGGTATCTTCGGATACTCAAAGCTGGGTGTCGATCTTCTACCGAAGATGGACTTCCCATTCGTCACAGTGCTCACCATTTACCCAGGCGCAGGCCCCGAGGAGATAGAGCAGTTGATCTCGAAGCCGGTCGAAGAGGGTATGGCTGCAACGAGCAAGCTCGATAACGTCCGCTCGATCTCAGCTGAAGGCTATTCGATGGTGCTCGCTCAGTATGACCTGACACAATCAGCCGACAAAGCTGCTGCCGATGCCGATCGACAGATGGCGAACATCCGAGGCAAGTTGCCGAAGGATGCACGCGCTCCGATCATCGTCAAGAATGATATCAATTCGAAGCCGATCATTCGTGTAACGATGACGAGCCCGAACTTGACCTCGACCGAAGCGTATCAATTCGCTAAGGACAAGATCAAGAGCCGACTCGAGTCGGTCGAAGGTGTTGCACAGATCGAGATCACAGGTGGCCGTGAGCGCGAGATCCGCGTATCGGTCGATCGTGAGAAGCTCAAAGCGTACAATCTATCGATCCTATCGATAGCGAATAAGCTTCAGGCAGAGAACCTCGACTTCCCTACCGGTAAGGTGTCGGAGTCGCAGAACCAATACACTGTCCGGGTGCCTGGCAAGTTCTCCTCACTTGACGAGATCAAGCATCTGCCTTTGCTTTCAACTCCGACTGGCTCAACAGTCTATGTTGGTGATGTCGCAACGATCGAAGATTCCTATAAGGAAGACAACAAGCCGACCCGCCTAAGCGGCAAGGATGGTATCGGTCTTCTGATCATCAAGCAGTCCGATGCCAATGCAACGCAGACCGCTGATCGTCTTTACGCAGCTTTCGAAAAGATCAAAGCCGAGTATGCTTCAGAGCAGATCGAGTTCACGATCGCACAGGACGTTACGCAGTTCACACGTCACTCACTGGCGCAAGTAGGCTGGGATCTCTTGTTCGCAGTCATCATGGTCTCTGCGATTCTCTTCCTCTTCTTAAGAAGCGGTAGGAACGCGATGATCGTGATGCTCTCGATCCCAACTTCGCTCATCACGACTTTCCTCTTCATGTGGATCTTCGGCTTCACGCTGAATCTCATGTCGACCATGGCTCTTGCACTTGTTATCGGTATTCTTGTGGATGACTCGATCGTAGTGCTCGAGAACATCCATAAGAAGATGCAGGAGGGTATGACCGCAATGCAGGCAGCTATTGCTGGTCGTAACGAGATCGGCTTTGCCGCACTCGCGATCACGCTAGTGGATGTCGTGGTATTCTTGCCTATTTCGCTTGTCGAAGGTTTGGCAGGTAAGATCTTCCGCGAGTTCGGTCTGACCGTAGTCGTTGCAACGTTGCTCTCGCTTCTTGTAAGCTTCACACTTACTCCGTTGCTATCAGCGAAGTTCGGTAAGGCGCACATGGATATCAAGTTCAAGCCGCTCAAGTGGTTGACCGACAAGTTCGAGCAATTCCAGGTGTGGATGGAGAACACCTATCGCAATCTCCTCGACTGGGCGCTCAATCATCGCAAGACGATCGTCTTCACGAGCCTTGCAGCCGTCATGTTCAGCTGCGGAGTCATCGCACCTCAGATCCCTGGTGAGTTTATCACGACACCGGAGCGTAATGACTTCCAAGCGAACTTCGAATTCCCTGCAGGTACTACGCTCGAGACAGCCGATGCATCGATCCGTCAGTTCGAAGCGAAGCTCGATACTGATCCGAACGTCGAGAGTCATCTGACGATCGTCGGTCTTCAGGAATCAGCATGGGGTAAGGCAGAGCGTGGAAACATCGGACAGATCCAGGTGAATCTCATTCCAAAGGATTTGCGCAAGGAGACGACGAATGACATGATGAACAAGGTGCAGAAGATGTCTGAGAGCGTCCCTGGCCTCATCGTTCGCACTGCTCCTGTAGGTATCTTCGGCACAGCGAACGAATCGCCTGTCATGATGGAGATCCGTGGCGACAATATGGCCGACATCCTGAAGTACACCGACACCGCCATGAAGGCGATGCGGAGTATTCCGGGGCTGAAGGACATGAAGTCAAGCTACGAAGAGGGTCTTCCAGAGGTGCGCGTGGTCTTCGATCGCGATCGCCTATCAGCGTATGGCCTGACGATCGCAGAAGCTGCTGCAGGTATGCGTACAGCGCTTGCTGGCAATCAGGATTCGAAGTACAAAGAGGGTGACACCGAGTACGATATCAATGTACTTCTTGCAAAGCTCGATCGCTCGAATGCGTCGGATGTTGCGGAGATCACGCTGGTCAATCGCGCTGGTAACATGGTAAAGCTCTCTGACGTAGCAACGATCGTTTACGGCAAGGGCCCAACTCTCGTGACTCGCAAAAACAAGATGCGCGTTGTGACGGTCACTGCAGGTCTTGATGGTATTGCGCTCGATCCAGCTATCGCCTCTATTGAAGCGGCGATCAAGGATATCCCGCGTCCATCATCGGTCTCTGAGGCTTACTTCGCTGGTGAAGCGGAGAACAGCCGTAAGTCTGGCGGCGACATGGGCATCGCATTCATGCTTGCCATCCTCTTTGTATACATGATCATGGTCGCACTCTTCGAGAGCTATGCGCATCCATTCACGATCATGTTCTCGCTGCCTGTGGCGTCGATCGGGGCGCTTGGCTTCCTCTTTCTGGGTGGCCTGACGCTCTCGCTCTTCACGATGGTCGGTATGATCATGTTGATGGGCTTGGTGACAAAGAACGCAATCCTGATCGTCGACCGGGCTAACGCGCAGTTGCAGGAAGGCAAGACCATCCGCGAAGCGATCATGGAGGCCGGTCCTTCACGTATTCGTCCGATCGTGATGACTACTGTGACAATGATCCTCGGTATGATGCCAATGGCTATCGGCCACGGTATTGGTGCAGAGATGCGTCAGGGTATGGCAGTTGCGATCGTTGGTGGATTGATCAGCTCGCTGGTCTTTACAGTGTTCCTCGTGCCTGTCATGTTCACCTACATCGAGTCGGCACGTCACAAGCTCCCACGCTTCTTCAAGCGTATCAACATCTTCAGCAAGATGCGCAAGCCACGTCCGGCATACATGGAAGACTTTAAGCCAGCGATGGCCGAGGGCGTCCTTGCACGCAAGGCATCCTCGAACGGCACTACCCGCGTGGAAGCGTAGAATGTGTGCTCCTACAGCAGACGAAAAAGCCCAGGCAGCAATGCCCGGGCTTTTTTCGATTCACGCAGATTTAGCTCGAGTTATTGAAGCTCGGCTAGCTCAGACCACCGCGCCATGTCCTTCTCGAGCTTAGCGTCGATGGTTTGCATCTCTTCGGAGAGCTGATTGATGCGGGAGAAATCAGAGGTCTCAGATGAAAGGATCTTTCCGATCTCGGTCTTGCGCGCTTCGGCCCGTGCGATCGCGGTTTCTAGAGTCTCGAGCTCTTTCTTCTCTTTGAAGCTAAGCTTGCGGCCCGGGACAGTTGCGACTGGTTTCTCAGGAGCCTTTGCTATCACAGGCTTCTTCTTCGCTGCTTCGAGTGCTTGGCGTTCCTCTTTCTCCTCTCGATCACGTATCTCAAGGAAGGCGCTGTAATTGCCGGG
>JBKJTP010000292.1:0-6908 GCA_046590195.1 Kapaibacterium sp. (SeqCode)
AACACTGTCTGATCAGCACCCGTCGCGATTGCGTGGTGCGGGATTTCCCACATCCGCAGGAATTGCTCATTCCATGCAGAGATCTTACCGTTGTGATCAACGGCAAGCACACCTTCCTCAGTAGATTGAAGTGTTGCCTGTAATAGGGAGATCGTATGACTCAAGCTTTGCTGTGAAAGCTTTTCAGTGGTCAGATCACGTGAGATCCCAACAAAACCGATCCGCTGACCCTGTGGGTCGCGGACGACGGAGATACGAGTGTAGGAGGGGAAGGTTGTGCCATCCTTACGAAGCTCGATCGACTCACCTTCACGAGGATCGTGGTCAACCCAGCGGCTAAACCCGTTCTTCGCTATCGTTCGTGATTCCTCAGGGATGATCAGGTCGTACACATTCTTACCGATCGCTTCTTCTGCGCTCCATCCATACTGTCGTTCAGCTGCGCGGTTCCAATAGGTGATGTTTGCGTTGAGATCACCTGCGATCACACTATCGGTGACGTGATCGAGAAGGCTGGCTTGTAATACGATCTGTCGCTTAATCTCTTCCTGCGTACTGATCGTGCGAAGTCGCCAGATCAATACTTCATTAGTTGGGAAGATGGAGATGTCAACTGTGAACTGGTTACCGTCAGATGAGCGCGCAGGTACTGGGTAGGAAGACTCATACGGCTCTTGCCGCTGAAGTATCGATTGCAACGGGATCGCAGAGAGTGTTGGGTCTCTGTGCGTAAAAGTAATGAGGCTGTTGAGTGGAGAATCCAAAGCAGCATCGCTGTTCCTGAGCAGACGCTTAGCGCGAGTGTTCATGAAAAGCACGCGGGTATCGTGATCGGTGATGATCACGCAATCGTTAGACGAATTGACGGTGGCCTTCCAAGCAGAGATAGCAACGCTCTCTAACATGGTCGGAGTAGTGGGGGAGACATTCACAACAACACTGGCAAAAAGAACAGGATTAAGAGCAGATTAACAAAGGGCAAAGCTCTGCTATTGGTTCAGCAGTTTACTGCTGAGCAAAACGCGCACGGATGGCCGAGCAGCTAGAGGTCAGAACCCTGCTTCGAGAAGTCCCTGCTTCAGATCAGGCAGAAATGTAGAGTATACACGGCCATAGAATTGGGTGCTCGGTTTCAGATCGAGTGCACCGAATGAACTTGGGTCGCCTAATCGGAAGGCACTTGTAGCTTGAACCGTCACCTCGTTCGGACGATTGGGGTCATCGATATCATGCACAACTGCCGTCAATCCCAAGACAGGTGACTCTTCCTTCTCCGCACTTTCGAGCATGCCTGCAACCTGCGGCGCACGAGTCTCATAGAGCGAAACAGGATTCATCTCGAAGCCGAGGAAACCCCAGGGAATTCGAACGCGCATTGTGTAGCCGGTCAATCGATTTCCTGTGGCTGTGTCGTGATCGTACTGCGCGCGGATCAATCTGGCCGACTCAAGTTGAGCGCTGTTGAGAGGTGCAACGCTTGTATAGGTGATATTCTCGATGCGACCCGGCAAGGGAGTCAGTGGAACCGTGACGCTGTAGATGAAAGAATCGAGAGCACTACGAAACGTGAGTGTGCCGCCTTTACGGCTTTTGACAACGCGTTCGCCTTTAAGATACGTATCGAGCCAGAGTACGATACGGTCATTGCTCTGGAGATTGTTGTTGCCGCCCGAAAGATAGTCATCGTTGATCGAGAGCGACACGTAAAGATACTCGTCGTCATAAGCTGCCACACCCTTCGCGATCGATACATCCGTCCAATTGCGGCGAAGTCCGTTGCCTTCAAGTATGAAGCGCGTTGACGTATCCATCATCCAGCTGCCGTAGCCAGGGTAAACGCTGCGTAGTCGGTTGTACGCAGGGATCGTATAGTACTCGGCGCTGAGCAATGTCTCGCCGGTAGCGCCGCCGAAGTACATCTCACGAGTGAAGAGATTCTCGTAGTTTCGGCTGATCTGTCTGCCGAAGTTACGGGGCTGCTGACCTTTCACAGCCTGCACTGTCTGGCTCTCCGTGTCAAATCGCTCAGTGAGTATGACATCGCCGAACTGGATGGTGTATCCTTCCTGAAACCACGAGTTCTCACCGGTCTTCTGGATGATCGAGACCGCGGAGTGATCGATCGACAGTCCGACCTCGATCGGTGACTCGAAGTACTGCGCACTCCTAGTCATCATCGGGACGAGTTTGCCGCCAATGCTCTGAAAAAGTCGGACACTTACGAATCGTTGAGCTACGCCTCCCTTGATATCGTACAGCGAGATCGCGAGATCCGGATTAGCATCGTTCGAGAAGTCACCAATGGCCATTCCCCAGACGCGCATGTTCTCGTAATTCCCGATCTGCGAGCGGAGCTGCTCGAGAGCGTCAGGGATCTTGAGCTCAGTGTTCAGCCGAGTCCGGAGGCTATCGATAGGCATGCCCTGGGCGCGTGAATCAGGGGACAGGATCGCCAACGAGAAGAGAAGTGTGGCGACCGAAAGGGAGAGCTTCTTTAATGTCATGATGCAAAAATACGATTTTCCACCAATTCGTGCGGGAATCCTGCGATTTCTCTGCACTAAGCCCGATTTCTCCGAACCTACCCCGTCCAAACTCCATTTTCTAAGAACACACCTCTATACTCTCACTTTTCAGAGATTCCCTGGAGTCCCTTACTCGAATCAGCAAGGTCGTATCCGAACCCCATGGCGTATCCTTTTTCAGAAATTGAAGCAAAGTGGCAGGAATACTGGCGTCAGGCCAGAACCTTCCACGTCCCAACCGATCCATCGAAGCCGAAGTACTTCACGATGGACATGTTCGCCTACCCATCCGGGTCAGGCCTTCACATGGGGCACCCAATGGGATACACCGGCTCGGACATCACAGCCCGCTACAAGCGCATGCGTGGCTTCAATGTGCTGCACCCGATGGGCTGGGACGCGTTCGGCTTGCCCGCAGAGCAGTTCGCGGTAAAGAACAAGATGCATCCTGCGGTCACGACAGCGGAGAACGTCGCCACGTTCAAGCGCCAGCTTGAGTCGCTCGGCTTTGCATACGACTGGTCGCGAGAGGTGAATACGACAGATCCCACCTACTTCAAGTGGACGCAGTGGATCTTCCTAAAGATGTTCAACTCATACTTCGACAACCGTTCGAAGTGCGCAGCACCGATCTCTGCGCTTGTGCATCATATTGAGCATTACGGTACGAAGGACGCAGCGGTCGATCTGCCGGATCGTATCCGGCATTATACAGCTGCCGAATGGAAGAACGCTTCTCCAAAGGAACGCGAAGATTTTCTGCAACAGTGCAGGCTTGCTTACATCTCCGATGCACCGGTGAACTGGTGTCCTGAACTCGGCACTGTGCTCGCGAACGAAGAAGTAGCGGAACAGGAAGAGAAAGGCTTTACGGTCATCCGACGTAACATGCGTCAGTGGATGATGCGCATCACGTCGTATGCAGATCGCCTGCTTGCAGATCTCGCGCTGCTGAACTGGCCCGAGTCCACGCTCGAGATGCAGCGCAACTGGATAGGCAAGAGCATTGGTGCGGAGATCGATTTCAAGATCGCGGGCATCGCTGAGCCTGTGCGCGTATTCACGACGCGTCCGGATACACTCTTCGGTGCTACGTACATGGTGCTCGCGCCAGAGCATCCATTGGTCGAGCGTATCACGACGCAGGAGCAGCGCGAGGCTGTCACTGGCTATCTCGATGAAGTAAAGCGCAAGAGTGATCTTGAGCGTACGGATCTTGCGAAAGATAAGAGTGGGGTCTTTACCGGCGCATACGCGATCAATCCTGCAACAGACCAGCCGATACCCATCTGGATCGCTGACTATGTGCTGATCACATACGGCACGGGTGCGATCATGTCCGTACCTGGGCACGACGAGCGCGACTTTGAGTTTGCGCAGAAGTTTGGTCTCTCCATCGTTCGCGTTGTCGCATCTCGCTCGAGCGAAGGGCAGTCTAATCAGGATTTCTCGCAGCCGCTTGACGAAGCGATGACCGAAGAGGGAATCGCTGTCAACTCTGGTCTGCTGGATGGATTGGCGACGCAGGATGCGAAGAAAACGATGATCGAGTGGCTCGAGGCAAAGAAGATCGGCAAGCGCGCGATCAAGTACAAGCTTCGCGACTGGCTCTTTTCACGTCAGCGCTATTGGGGAGAGCCATTTCCGATCATCTATTTGAACGATGGTGACGGCGATTATCCGAAAGCATTGCCAGAGCAATCGCTGCCGGTGACGTTGCCTGTAGTCGAATCATACAGTCCATCTGGCACTGGTGAGTCTCCTCTCGCAACAATGCCGGATTGGGTAAACACTGTCGATCCCGAGACAGGCAAGCCCGCACGTCGCGAGACGAACACAATGCCGCAATGGGCTGGATCGTGCTGGTACTACTTGCGCTATCTCGATCCGCACAATGATCGTGAACTCATAAGCAAAGAAGCGGAAAAGTACTGGATGCCTGTCGATCTTTATGTCGGCGGTACCGAGCACGCGGTAACGCACTTGCTCTATTCACGCTTTTGGCATAAGGTGCTATTCGATCATGGTGTCGTGTCGACTCCAGAGCCATTCTCGCGCTTGTTCCATCAAGGTATGCTGCTTGGTGAGAACGGAGTGAAGATGTCGAAGTCGCTGGGCAACGTCGTTAATCCTGATGAATATCTCGAGCGATTCGGTGCAGATACATTGCGTATGTATGTGATGTTCCTCGGGCCACTGGAGATGATGAAGCCGTGGGATTCACAGGGCATCAATGGTGTCAACCGATTCCTCAATCGCGTATGGCGGCTGATGATGACCGATGACGGCACACCACAGACGATCATCGACAAGCCGATGTCGAAAGTGCTCGAGCGCACCGTGCACCAGACCATCAAAAAAGTAAGCGAGGATATTGAAGCCTTGCGTCTGAACACGGCGATCAGCGCGATGATGATCCTGCTCAACCAGATGACCGACGAGGAAGGTGGAGTGCCGCGCTCAGCGCTGGAAGCGATGCTGAAGCTACTCAATCCTTTCGCCCCGCATGTTACGGAAGAACTATGGCAGCACCTCGGACACAAAGAGGTACTTGCTACCTCAGCGTGGCCTGAGTACGATGAGTCGAAGACGATCGATGACACGGTCACGCTGATCCTGCAGGTCAATGGCAAAGTGCGTGATAAGCTCGAAGTGCCTCGCGGACTCACACGCGAACAGCTTGAATCTTTCGCATCACAGAGCGAGAAACTGCAAAAGCATGTCGGTGGCGGTACGATCAAGAAAGTGATCGTCGTACCGGATAAGCTGGTGAATGTTGTGGTAGCCTAACTGGCAATAATGCAATAGCCGCAGGTGACCATTCGCGGCTTTTACAATTCAAATTTCTAGCTCTTATCTAGCGCGAACGTACGTATAAGTTAGCATATCGGCACCGGTGCCGGAAAGGACGAGCGTATCCTTGCCACGGAAGCTGATGAAATTCTCATCAGGTGGGAGCGCATTCGAGTAGAGCTTGTTCGGACGCATCGACGAAGTCTCGAGTGTGATCGTCTGCTGGTTCTGGAATGTGCCGAGCTTGTAGCTGCCTTGATCAGATATATTATTCGACTGATCGAGCGCATACGTTTTGCTCGCGGTAAGTTGTAGCTTGGCCGTAAATCCCTGATTTTCCGGAGTGTACATCATCGGGTAGATGCCCCCTTCGGAGCTATGCCAGATCCATGCGCCAACGACCGAGTTGCTGCCATTGCCGCCACCGTTACCGTGTCCTGGAGGCCATTCATCACAGCTCTGGACCAACAGAGCGAGCGACGCGAATAAAACAAGTGCAAGTTTTTTCATATGATTTGAGAGGGAGTAGTGAACTCTGAACTAGAAACACGGCTCAATACCTGGAGTTACAATTTCTCTTAAACTTCCTAAAGCCTGCCATTCTCGGCCGTATTTTTGTCTTGACTCCCCCGACTGACTCTACCTTACTACAAGTCACCGACCTGATCTTATGAAATTGTGCGTCCTCCTTGGCGGCCCATCTGCAGAGCGTGAAGTATCGTTATTGAGCGGGTCAGCCATGGCCCGAGCGCTTGCCGAGAACGGCCATGAGGTCACGTTGCTCGATCCTGCGTTCAACAAGCCCATGAAGCTCGAGGACTTCAAGTCTGAGGCGGCGCATGAGAACCCCCCGACGCCCGAGGAGCTAAGCGCGCTCTCGAGGTCGACGGTGCTCGAAAGCCTCATGTCCGACACTGTTCGAAACGCTGATGCTGTCGTCTTCGGACTCCACGGTGTGCCCGGAGAAGATGGCATGATGCAAGCCGTGTTGGAGTTTCTCGGGAAGACTTACACCGGATCCGACAGCCGCACAAGTGCGGTCTGTATCGACAAAGAGATCACTAAGATCCTGCTTGTTGACAAAGGCATACCGGTACCAAAGGGATTTAGTGCATCTGCAGGTACACCTGACGCAGAGCTCATCGAGATGTACGAAGAAGCCAAGTCAACGCTCGGTGAGCGAATGGTGATCAAGCCGAACGATCAAGGCTCGACAGTTGGTCTGACAATCCTGAAGGAGGATGACCGAGACAAGTTTATGGAGGGCGTCAAACTGTCGTGGCAGTACAGCAAGAAGGCTCTGATTGAGGAGTTTATCGATGGTCGTGAGCTTACGGTGACGGTGCTCGAAGGCAAATCGCTGCCGATAGTAGAGATCATCGCCGAAGGCGGCTTCTATGATTACCACAAGAAGTACACACCAGGCTTCACGAACTACGTTTGTCCTGCTGAGCTTGATGAGGATCTCACGAAGCGTATCCAGGCAGACGCTCTCAATGTCTTCAAGACTTGCGGCGCCAAGGGCTACGCACGAATTGATTACCGACTTGATCCTCAAAACAATTTTTTCTGTTTGGAGATCAATACTTT
>JBKJTP010000027.1:0-10627 GCA_046590195.1 Kapaibacterium sp. (SeqCode)
CGGCCATTCCTACGACCGTATTGATCAGGCTGATCGCATCTGCTCCTGCCCTCTCAACTGCCTTTGCGAAAAGTCCGACGCTCGTCACATTCGGGGTAAGCTTTATGATGAGCGTCCGTTTCGTACTGCCACGAAGTGCTGCCGTCAATTCCTCTGTTCGCTCAACGCTTGTGCCAAAGGAAAGCCCGCCGTCCTTGACATTCGGGCAACTCACGTTAATTTCGTAACCAGAAAGGTTATGGGTCGCGTGAGCCTCTATTTCCTCAAGCACTGCTCGGTATTCATCAACACTCGAAGCAGCGATATTGGCAATGATTTTTGTTTCAAACTCCGCGAGGTACGGCAGCTTCTCCTTGACAAATGTATGCACGCCCACATTCGCCAAACCGATCGAATTGAGCATTCCGCTCGCGGTTTCGACGATACGGTGCGGATAGTTACCTACGCGTGGCTTCCAGCTGACCGACTTGGTGACGATACCGCCGAGTCCATTAATATCGCAATACTCCCTAGCCTCTGCGCCGTAGCCGAACGTACCACTCGCGACTAGGATCGGATTGGTGTAATCGACGCCGCAGAACGACGTCGTTAACTTCGGACTACTGGTCTTGATCTGACCGTTACTCTTTGACATGCAGCGTGAATGAACTTGTGGCTGGTGAGAAGTTACAGAGCGATCTTTTCGTGAGCGAATGATGGGCCTTCCATGCAGACGAGTCGGAAGCGCTTGCCTGTTTCACGGAAGGTTGCTTCATCGGTGGGCACTGGGCAGCCCTGACAAATGCCAACGCCACAGGCCATCTCCGTTTCGAGGCTAAGCTCGCAAGGAATGTTGTAGTCCTCGGCAAGGCGTGCTGCGGCTTTCATCATGCCGGTAGGTCCGCAGACAAAGAGCTTCGGCTTCTCGATCTCACCGCGATCGAGTGCCTCACGAAGTGCCTGGATGTTCGTGCCGTGATATCCCTCACTGCCGTCGTCGGTGCAGTATGTCACGTTCGTTAATCCCTGATGTGCGAAGAGATCAGCGTTGCGGGCACCATAGAATGCTCTCACAGGTGTCTCACGCATCGCAAGATCGCGTGTTAGCATCGGCATCGATGCAACCCCTACACCGCCGATGATGAGAACGGCTGTCGTGTAGTCATTCGAATCGATCATCCATGGATTGCCGAGCGGTCCTAAGACATCGAGCTCGTCGCCGATCTGCGTATTCGCGATGATCGTGGTACCGCGGCCGATCGCCTGTACGATCACCGATGCATTCTCACCATCAACTCCGTAGACGCTAAATGGGCGGCGCAGCATCGGGTCCTGAAGCCCTACTTTAGGAAGGACGTTGACGAACTGGCCTGCTCGCGTTGTGCGGGCGATCTCAGGGGCGTGAAATGACAGAACGACAAGCCCGGGAGCGATCTCCGTGCGGCCAGTGACGAGGTAACGTCGTTGAGTTTGTAGCAATGAAGCGAGGGTTGCGTGATGACGCACACCCAACATCTAACCGTAGGAGTTCTTTCCCCAGAGCCAAAAGTAGCCCTAGTTGGCTAACCTTGGTTGTCGGACTTACCTCTTTCCGGGCTGCAAGAGTGGCTGCGATGGCGCCGGGACCGGCACGGGTTGCCCAGGTTGAACCGGGGGCGACAGCGTCGGGCCGTCGTTAGACTGGACGTTGGGCTGGCCATCCCCGCCAAATGGGCGTGGCGTGTTCCTCTCCTGTTCATCGAGCTGGCGTTGCTGTTCTTCGCGTGCTCGTTCGAGCTCTTCCATCTGTAGTTCTTCAGCACTCTTTGTCGGCGCTTCTACTCTACGAGCCGAGGAACGGCGCGGCTTTGCTACGGCCACATCCGCCATGCGCGGACGGAGCGACTCCGCATAGACCGAGTATGGGTAACTCGTCAGCACCTCTTTGTAATAAACCAGCGCGCTGTCGTAACGGCTCTGATCTTCGTAGCTCACACCGATCGCATAAAGTGATCGTGGTGCAACATCTTCGTTCTTGTACGAAGCGCGAACATTCATCAGCGATGACTTCGCCACATCCACGCCGCTGCTCTTGAGTTGGCGATAGGCTTCACGGTAAGCAAGCTCGGCAGCACTGTTCGGATCTGCTTGTGCACCGAAGAAGCTCTGCGCTTGCTCAGCGTAGATCGTCTGACCGTAGCGTGTCGTGAGCACATTCAGGATGCTATCCCTCCTAGTAAGATTCTTCTCCTTGTGCTCGAGCTGCAGCCATGCGTATAAGACCTGCGCCCTGAACGCTTCTTTCGCTGTATCCTGGATGATGAAGTAGTGTCCTAACGCATCGAGATAATGCTGGCGTGCAGTCGGGATCTCATCGAAATTTTCGTAAGAGCGGCCCAACTCATAAAAGGCGCTACCACGACGCAGATTCACACTATCGAGGAAACGAGATGTGTCACCGATCACGAGCTTCGCCGCAGACATGCCCCGTGCTGCGCGCAACTCACCGATCTTCGTCTCGATGCGCATCGAGTCCTCCTTGCCAATGACTGCGCTAACATCAGGACGCTGGTTAGCTCCCAGTACTTCCTTGATCGCTTCAGCTCGAATCTGCGCCTCAACACGCGACTCGCTTGCTCCGCTGCGAAGCTTGCGCACACGCTCGAGCGTGGTGTCGGCGGTCAGGATCTCCGTCTTCCAGTAAGAGAAACGCGAGAGTGAGCGCATCTTCTCGCTGACGTACTCATTATACGTCGGCGTCGAGAAATCCTTCGTACCGATGAGAGAGCTTGCAAACTTTGATGCGGAGTCATATTGCGCTAGTGCGCGATAGAGCTCTGCTTTTCTAAACTTCGAGCGAGCAAGCACTGCCTGGCTCTCCGATTTGAACGAGGTATCGACGACGGTATACGCATCGACGATCTTTGGCAATCGATCCGATCTGAATTGCGAAGTATTGATGTCCGCGCCGGTCGCATGACGTGCCTCGATCTCTTCGGTCAGTGCAAACTCGAACTTCGCAGCCGGGCGCGAGAGGATATAGATATTCTTCTCACCGACCTCATCGAGTTCAAGCTTCGCTTCCGCGAAACGCCCGAGCCTGCGCAGCGCCATCGCATGTGCGATCTTCGCTTCGCCAGTGAAATACTTCTCATCGCTCTTCTCCGCCGCACGGTTGAATGCTGCTTCGGCCTCGGACCACTGACCATTGAGATACGCGATCGCGCCCGATTCATAGGCCATCTGTGCGGCCTCGTGGCCATCGAGATTCTCCTCTGCTCTCTGCAGTGATGCACGTATAGCATCGAGACTATCGCTGTTGCGGCCGTAGAGATACTCTGCTTGCGCACGCTGCGTGGCAGCTATTACTTCCTTATCGCCAGATGATTCCGCAAGTTGGACTGCCGATGCGAGTGCGACGCTGGCTGTGTCGAGCTTGCCCGTCGCGATCATCGCACGAGCCAGGAACGTCTGGGCTTCTGCAGCGTACTCGGTGTTCGGGAATTGCGACAGCAACTCCATGAACTTGCGCTTCGAACCCGAATAGTCGTTCTTGTAGTACTGTGCTTTGCCGATGATGAAGAGCGCGTCCTCAACATATTTCACACCCTTTTTCGAGAGCACGATCGATCCAAGGATGATCGCTGAATCGAGATGCGTTGTATTGCCGGAGACTTTCGGTGCAGTGCCGGTGATCGTGCGGACGAAAGTCGGTGCGATCTTGATCTGCTGACCGTTGCGGGCAGCGATCGCGCGCGATTCATATTCCTCGTCAAGCCAGCGGCGCTGTGTTACAGCGACTGCAGGACTTGGAGCGGCCGGCGGATTGCCGATCTCATCCTCATAAATATCGAGGTGCTGCTGCGCAAGATAGAGCGTATTAAAGTAGGTCGAGAAATTGCGCCAGGCCGTGCAGCCTGTTGCGGTCATCGACAGCAACAAAAGGAGTGCGAACATCGCGTGAGGACGCGATGAAATCTGGGAGCCTAAACGGCTAATATTGCCCAATATGATCATTAATGGATAACGAGAGTCATTGGGCTAACGGGCTGTTTTAGGACTTCGTTCGGGAGGGCGGAATGACTACCTGTTCACCTACTTTGACGTATCTTTGTGAATGAATAGACTCGTGGTGATTATAACACTTTTCGCGATTTCGTGTGGATCGCAATATTCTGACTCTGCTCTCGAATTCAACAAGCTACAAATTGGCCAGTCTAAGCAAGAAATAGAAGGATTGCTGCCAAAAGTGCAAGCTCACGACAGCATCCGAGTTAAAATCTTTGGCAACATGATACACCGGTATTACCCGGTAATGCTTGGAGAGACTCAAGGCTATTTGTTGGTAGAATACGAACTCGGAAAATCCAATCTCGCTGCAACGAACTTTAGCTGGTATTCCCTTTCCGATCCTGTACCGCTTTGGCCACTCTCTGGTGCAGAAGCATTGAAAGATAATGGAAACGGTCGACTCAATCTATCCGAATTCGCAAACTCATTGAGAGACGATTTGGGAAATCCTGAGGTCCACGAGGAAAATAAGGTTATTTGGAAAAGTTGGACGATTGAGCGTTGTAAGGAAAAAGGATCTGTTCGACTGGTTTCTAATTCGCCAAAGTCTCAAGTTTGCAAGCGATTTTGGTACGAGGCACATTTAACCGAGAAACCTCGAGCAATCGATGTCGAGTTGGGAGCGACAAAATTTGCCCTTGCCAGAAAACACGACCTGAAATTTGATACGAGTCAATTGGCGAGGATTTACGTACCTGGTGTCGATGGGGCGAGTTCCGAGGAGGAATTGCATGGCATTACAGCAACAACAGACTATGTTCTCGAAGGAGATTCACTTGTTATGCTTGCATGGCGTCCGGGTGAGAATCTGCCTGACTTCTCTGAAGCGCTAGAGCGTGAAATGAAGTCTTATCTGGGTGAAGGCCAACGGCTCGAGAATGAAGAGATTCGGTCGACCAAGTGGGAAAGACACAATGTCATTTACTTGCTTACTCGTCACAAGCATCGCGAAGACATTGAAATAATAGTGGCGTACTCTGATTTTCCAGCGAGACAGGAGAAGCGTCTTCGCAAGATGCAATTGGATCACCCCGAACACTTCAAGTTTCAGAATTAACTAAGCAACCATCAACATCCCAGCCCCAGCATGTAGCGTGACGAACTGCTCGTCGACGGATGTAGCCTCGATCTGTCCGCGGAGCTGATTGATATTGAAGAAGAGCTTTGCTTCGGGGCCCTTCATCTCACAGACACCGAATGCTGCGACCGGGATACCGCCGACGCGCTTGAGTGTGAGCGAGAAGCGCTGATTCTTCTTATCGGTAGCAAGCTCACCGACCGGCGACTCGAGCTCGAAGTTCTCTTGGAGTGTATCGAGGGTTTTGAGGAAAACGGATTTGTCGAACTTGATCTCGGTCATGATTGGGAGGTGATCGGAATATTGAAGAAAATTGCTTCGAAGCTTCGATCGAATTGTCGTTCGATAGCCTCTCGCAATGATTGACGATTTCTCACTTGCGGCGTTTTGGTTTGACCGCTGATTTCTTTGCCGCAGGCTTCTTCACTGCAAGCTTCTTTACTGTAGGTTTCTTTGCCTTTGCGCGAGTGATCGCTGCTTTTGGCTTTTTTGCAGGCGTCGCTTTGACGATAGCGCGCTGGCGTTTGCGTGAGCCTGGACGATTACCGACCTGCACATCCTCTGGATCGATGCCCTGATCGATCAGTGCCATCGCGACATCCTTGATATCCTCAGGGATCTCGAGGCTCTTGCCAAGTTCTGCCGATGGAGTTGTAAGATCGAACGCGATCGGAATGCCCTGCCCTACCGACTCGATCGGTATGATGTTCAGGCCTTCCTTAATGCGCACAGGTATCTCTGCGAGTGTGCGGCGATTATCTTCTGGAATGAGTACTGTCGTGATACCGATGCGCTTTGCAGCAAGCAGCTTTTCCTGCAATCCGCCGATAGCAAGCACCTGACCGCGCAACGTGATCTCACCAGTCATAGCAATATCACCTCGTACTGGCTTGCCTGAGATCGCCGATATCATCGCAATGATCAATGTGATACCTGCAGACGGGCCATCCTTCGGGATCGCGCCTTCCGGCAAGTGGATATGTATCTCGCGGTTCTTTGCGAAGTCCGATGGTACATCGAGCTCCTTATGTCGTGCGCGTATGTAGGAAAGCGCTGCAGTTGCGGATTCCTTCATGACATCGCCAAGCTGACCGGTGAGGGTGAAACGTTCGACGCCATCCATCATCAGCACTTCGACAGGCAGTACATCGCCACCGGTGCTGGTCCATGCGAGACCCATAACTGCGCCGATCTTCGGGCTTAGCTCATTGCGTGTCGTCTGGAAGCGGGGAATGCCGAGATAATCCTCGATCTTCTCTGGAGAGATCGTCGCGCGGAATGCCGGATCAAGTGTGACACGGCGAGTGATCGAAAGCTCGCTCGCTTCGCCATTCACCTGACCATTAGCATGGCCATTCAGGCTCGGCGTCTCCGTGATCTCTTCAGACGTAACGTCCTTCTTTTTGCGGCTCTTCTTCGGCGTTTCGTCTATCGCGAGTTCAGACTTTGGAGCTTCAGCCTTGTAGGCATCGGCAACGATCGTGTGAGCAACCTTGCGCGATATCCGTGCGATCTGACGCACGAGATTACGAACGCCGGCTTCTTCCGTGTACTGGCGGATGATGCGCATGACCGCATCGTCCTGGAAGTTCACGTTATCTTCCTTCATTCCATGCAGGCGCAGTTGCTCAGGAATGATGTGTCGTTTTGCGATCTCGATCTTATCGTGTTCGAGATAACCAGGGATCTCGATCACTTCCATGCGATCGAGCAATGGCAGCGGAATATTATAGCGTACGTTCGCCGTAGCAACGAAGAACACGTTCGAGAGATCGTACTCTACTTCGAGATAGTGATCGACGAACGTATGGTTCTGCTCAGGATCGAGCACCTCGAGCAACGCGCTGCTTGGGTCGCCGCGGAAATCCATCGACATTTTGTCGATCTCATCCAGCAGGATCAACGGATTGACAACGTTCGCACGCTTCATCGACTGAATGATCTTGCCCGGCATCGCGCCGATATAGGTTCGGCGATGTCCGCGGATCTCTGCTTCATCGCGAACTCCGCCAAGCGAGATGCGAACGAACTCGCGGCCGAGCGCATGCGAGATCGACTTCGCGAGCGAGGTCTTACCAACACCCGGGGGACCGACGAGACAGAGGATCTGCCCCTTCATCTTCTCGACAAGATTGAGTACAGCGATGTACTCCAAAATTCTTTCCTTCGGCTTTTCTAAGCCGTAGTGATCTGCATCAAGCGTACGCTTGACATGCGAAATATCGAGATGATCGGCAGTCTTCTTATTCCAAGGCACCTGCGACATCCACTCCAGATAGGTGCGGATAACACCAGCCTCTGGTGACATGGCAGGCGTCTTGCGCAAACGCTGGATCTCTTCATCGGCACGCGTGCGGATCGCCTCAGGCATGCCTGCATTGTTGATCGCTTCGACCAACTTGCCAAGCTCAGGATGCTGTTCATCGGCATCTTCACCCAGCTCCTGCTGGAGTATCTTGATCTGCTCGTGCAGGAAATACTTGCGTTGCGATTTCTGGATCGTCGACTGCACCTTCTGATCGATCTCCTGCTCTATCCGGAGGATATCGATCTCGCTTGCTAGGAGTGCAGTAACATGAAGATACTGCTCGCGCACGTCAACGATCTCGAGAATGCGTTGCTTCGACTCTACATCCTTCGCCATGTGAGCGGCGATATAGAACAAGCGGCGGCGAGGATCAGTGATGTTATCGAAGCTGAGTAACACTTCCTGTGGAAGCTGGCGCGACTCCTTTACATACTCGCGGAAAAGATCGGCGGTGTGGCGCGTGAGCGCTTCAAGCTCTGGAGAGTTCGCGACCGACGGACGCGTGATCGAGATATCGGCTTCGAGATGCGGACCAGCCTGACGGAATTCGATCGCCTCGGCCTGCTCGAGTCCATCGACCAGTACCTTCATCAGTCCATTCGGCAAGCGAATGATGCGGACGATCTTAGCGAGGGTGCCTGAGCGATAGAGATCTTCGGTTGCTGGCTCATCGATGTTCGAGTTCTTCTGAGCGACGAGGAAGATGTACTTGTTGTCACGCGCGACCGCTGCACTCGTTGCGGAGAGAGAGCTCTCGCGGCCAACAAGCACAGGGAAGATCATGAATGGGAAGATAACGACATCGCGTAGCGCAAGCACTGGCACTGTCGTCGGGACATTCGAGAGATCGGCGTTATCCTGCGACATCACGATCCGCTCGTCCGTCGATTCCTCGCCCGCTGGAGTCCCCGGCATCTCCCGGACTTCGCGCGGCTCTACTTCACGCGGCTCTGCTTCCGGCTGATTGCCGTCGTCCGTGCGGTCATCCGCCCGGCCATCACTCAACTCATCAAGCTCGTCCAAACGAGCGCCATTCTTACCTTTTGCCATCTAATAGTTATATGCTGCCCGGAGAAATATAGGCAGCGGGTACGGCTCCATTGCGTACCAAATGCAACGTTGACCAAACTCCGTGCAAACATACGGCAGCCCGACAACTCTGTCCTCCAAATAGACTTCGCAAAACAGATTTGGTGGGGAAAAGATTGAGATGAGTTGGGGAAGGCAGAAATGCCGAGACGCTTCGCGGGAGGGTATCTCTGGCTTTCGTGGCACGGGCATCCTGCCCGTGACCCCTGCTCTTCGTTCACTGGCAATGCCTAATGTTAGACTTATCTTTATAGGATGATCCAAAAGAAAACTCCTATCTCGCCTTTCGATCCGGTCGTAGGCTCCATCCGGCGAACCCGGAACATGCCACACATTCAGAGCTCTGGCTCAACATATTCGTGCAACAGTAGAACAACTCCAGGGAAGTTATTGAGCGAGAGCGAACGATCAATCGTATTTAACTCGATATTATTCCTTCATGGCAAGCATTATGACCTGTTCGCATCAGTTGTTATGCCCGACCATTTTCACATGATCATTCAACCGATAATGAATGAGCAAGGCGCGAGCGTCTCATTGCCAAGGATCTTCCACTCTATCAAAAGTTTTACATCGAATAAACTGACCAAAGTTAAGGGTGTCGCTTGGCAAGATGAGCACTTTGACCACATCATTCGTACTGAAGCAGAGTACTACGAACAGATCCGATACATCGAGAACAATCCTCTTGAAGCTGGGCTCGCCACTAGTATTGGAGAATACAAATGGCTGTGGCATGTGGGGATGGGTGACATGCCGACGAGCATCTAGCCTTTTGAGAAGGGGTCACGGGCAGGATGCCCGTGCCACGGTTGCCCAAGGATTCTGCTCGAGAAAGTCAATCAATTCCCTCGGATCGACTTCATAAAGTCATCGAAAAGATAATCGCTTTCGTGCGGGCCGGGTGAGGCCTCGGGGTGATACTGAACGGCGAAGAGCGGCAGCTTCTTGTGACGGAAGCCCTCGACCGTCTGGTCGTTCAAGTTGATGTGAGTAAGTTCGACATCATTCGGCAGCGACTTCATATCGACGACGAAACCATGGTTCTGGCTCGTGATCTCGATCTTGTTTGTCAGCAGATTTTTTACCGGATGATTCGCGCCGCGATGTCCGAACTTCAGCTTGTAGGTCTCCCCTCCTAGCGCCAGCGAAAGCAACTGATTGCCGAGACAAATACCGAACAGCGGATGCTCCTCGCGCTTGATCAGTTGCTGTAGCATCTTGATCGTATCTGTCACTGCATCCGGATCGCCAGGGCCATTCGAGAGGAAGATGCCGTCAGGTTTGTGCTCAAGCACTTGCTCGATCGATGCAGTTGATGGCAGCACGGTCAAGCGCGCACCATGATCGCGCAGCTTCACAAGGATGTTGCGCTTGATGCCATAATCTAGCACGACAATATGCGGTGCGTTCTTCGCCTCCGGAGCGTCGAATGCGTAAACCTCTTTCGTGGTCACGCCTTTCGTCAGGTCAAGACCAGCCATCTGCGGACTCGCAAGCGCTATGTCCTGCAGATCCTTATCGGACAACTTCTCTGTGCTGACGACGCCGCGCATGGCTCCCTGATCGCGAATCATGCGAACAAGCTTGCGTGTGTCGATCTCCTCGATCCCGAGAATGCCGTGACGTGCAAGAAAGCGATCGAGCGATTCTTCTGCGCGCCAGTTCGAATACATCTTCGAGAGCTCGCGGACGACAAAGCCAGAGACGAACGGATGTGCGCTTTCGAGGTCCTCGCCTGTTGCACCGTAGTTGCCGATCAGCGGATTCGTCATCGTGACGATCTGTCCGGCGTACGATGGATCGGTCAGGATCTCCTGATAGCCGGTGATGCTGGTCGTGAAGACGACCTCTCCGGTCGTGCGTTCAACATCCAGCGCACCGAATGCGCATCCGTTGAAGACGACTCCGTTCTCGAGCACCAGTTTTGCGCTCTTTCTTTCTGTCGGCTTGATTCCGTTATTATCGCTCAATGTCTCTCTGTTTCTACAAATCTACGGATGTCTCACACAGTGCCGCTACGCGGCTCATAAAATTCGGGGCTTTGTCGGCTCGTGGGTTTCACCCACGGCTAGTAAAGGTGAGCGCTTCGCGGTCGAGGTTACTCAGTGCTCAGTCCTCCC
>JBKJTP010000179.1:0-7429 GCA_046590195.1 Kapaibacterium sp. (SeqCode)
AAACCTGGTCAAGACGGCAATGCACGGTGAAGATGCGAATTGGGGACGTATCCTGGCCGCGATCGGCTACTCGGGTATCAACTTCCAGCCGAACGATGTCGAGCTTGCGATCAACGATCTGCCATTCCTTAACAAGAATTATGGTATCGTTCTTGACGAGGCGCTTGCTAAGAAGGCACTGTCAGAAGAAAATATCACGGTCCGAATCGACCTCAATCAGGGAGAGAAGAGCGCAAAATTCTGGACGTGCGATCTCTCGAAGGAATACGTGCACATCAATGCGAGCTATCGCTCTTAGAACTTTTATTATTATCACCGGTCGTTATTCAGTCAATCAATGAAAGAAGCAGTACTCGTAGAGGCGTTACCATATATCTCGAAATACGAGGGCAAGACCTTCGTTATTAAGTATGGTGGTGCGGCAATGACCGACCAGCATTCAAAAGAAGCATTCGCGAAAGATGTTACCTTGCTGAAGAAGCTTGGAATCAACGTCGTGATCGTGCATGGCGGTGGGAAGCAGATCACGGACATCGCGAACAAACTCGGCATCGAATCACGATTCGTTGGTGGCCACCGCTACACGACGCCGGAATTGCTCGAGATCGTAGTGATGTCATTGAGCGGCTCGGTCAATAAGGAGATCGTCGGGTTGATCAACCTCTTTGGTGGACGTGCGGTGGGTTTGACCGGCGTGGATCATACACTCATCACATCAAAGCGCTTCCTGCCAGATGGTAAGGACATTGGCTTGGTGGGAGAAGTGCAGACAGTGAACACAGCATTCCTCGAGTCGATGATGGCATCGGGGGCGATGCCTGTTATCGCACCACTCGGCGTAGGTGAGAATGGGGAAGTGCATAACATCAATGCTGATGTGGCCGCTGCTGCGATCGCCGCTGAGCTGAAGGCTGAGAAGCTGTTCTATCTGACCGATACCGACGGTATCATGGTCGATGGAGAGCTGATCCCAACACTCACGAATGCCCGTGCGCAACAGTTGATCCATAACGAAGTGATCTCCGGCGGGATGATCCCGAAGGTGCAGTCGGCATTCAACGCCCTTGCAAAGGGCGTGAAGAAGATCCATTTGATCAATGGTTCGTCGAAGCATTCGCTGCTTCTCGAGATCTTTACAAACGAGGGTGTCGGCACGCAGATCATCCGCGAGGAAAAAGTATTTGGCAACTCGAACTTCGGTTCATCGGTCAACAATAGCGGTGAGAAGAAGACGCAAGAGCACCTCCTTGACTTGAAGGGATTGTCCAAGCAAGATCTGGAAGATCTTTTCGCATTGGCAGATCATCTCAAGTCGAATCCAGATGTTCAACCACTAAAGGGGAAGAGTGTCGCGATGATCTTCGAGAAGCCATCGCTGCGAACACGCGTCTCGTTCGAGATCGGTATCGCAGAGCTTGGCGGTACATCGGTGTGCCTTACGAACGAAGCGATCGGTCTTGGTTCACGCGAGGCAGTAGCCGATATAGCGAAGGTTCTAGGCAGATACTCAGATGCCATCGTTGCGCGACTCTTCAAGCATTCGACTTTAGAGCAACTCGCTGCAAATGGGGGTGTGCCTGTTGTAAACGCGTTGACAGATCTATCGCATCCGTGTCAGATCCTGGCTGATCTCTATACGATCCATCAGCATGGGAAACTGGAGCCTGGGCTGAAGGTCGTTTTCATCGGTGACGGTAACAACGTAGTCAATTCGTGGCTTGAAGCTGCGGCGATCTATCCGATGCACTTTGTGCTGGCATGTCCGAAGGGTTTCGAGCCAGACAAGAACATTCTTCAATACGCGATCGACGCTGGCATCAGCATGATCGAGATCCTTGACGATCCTCGCATCGCCGCCGATAGTGCAGATGTGCTTTACTCAGATGTCTGGACCAGCATGGGCCAGGAGGAAGAGGCAGTATTGCGCCGGGAGGTCTTCGCGAAGTATCAGATCAATCGAGAGCTCTTGCGACTCGCTAATCTTGATTGCCTCATCATGCACTGCCTGCCAGCGCACCGCAATGAGGAGATCACGGGTGAGATGATCGACGCAAAGCAATCTGTCATTTTTGACCAGGCAGAGAACCGCTTGCACATTCAGAAAGCAGTTCTGGCCACGCTCTTGAACCCTGGCCCACTGCATGAGCCAAAGGCGAGTGTAAATTCGCCGGGTATTGATCGACTACGATCAGCAGCGACACCACCAAACTATGAGCAAAGCGAACAGACAGTTCAGCATTAAGCAGATCATCACGGAGCAGGAGATCACCAGTCAGGAGGATCTTGCTCAGGTCTTGACACGGGCAGGCTTCGACGTAAATCAAGCAACGCTTTCGCGCGATCTGCGTGAGATGGGCATCGTCAGGCTCCCAACCGCGACGGGATCAAAATATAGCTTCGTCACGGATACGGATGATGCACGACTCAGAGCTCTGCTAGCGTATGAAGTCAAGAACATCGCTTGTAACGAATCAATGGTGATCGTCAAGACGCTTGCAGGGAGAGCTCAGGGCGTGGCAGAGCTGATCGATAGCATGAAACACCCTGAGATCCTCGCCACACTAGCTGGCGATAATACTATCTTCATCGCACCACGCTCCGTCGGCTCGCTCGATAAGGTGGTTGAAGCACTGAAAGAATTTATCACAACGGATTAGCAACGACTAGATAAGGCAATGGGATTGGAAGGATTGAAGGGCGCGCGCATTGCGCTGGCATTTTCTGGTGGACTCGATACCTCAGTCATGGCTCACTGGCTCCAGGAGAGATATGGCGCAGAGATCGTTACGGTCTCTGGCGATCTCGGTCAGGAGAAAGAGCTTGTAGATATCAACGGGCGTGCATTTGCACTCGGTGCTAAGGCAGCTTACCATGTTGATCTGAAAGAGGAATTCGTGCACAACTACGTCTTCAAGGCTTTGCAGGCGGGTGCTCTGTATGAGGAGGTGTACCCGTTGGCAACAGCACTTGGACGTCCGTTGCTCGCAAAGGCGTTGGTCGAAGTCGCACTGAAAGAGAATTGCACTGTCGTTGCGCACGGCTGCACAGGCAAGGGTAACGACCAGGTGCGCTTTGATGCGTCTGTGTGGGCTCTTGCGCCGGAGCTACGGGTCATCGCCCCAGTGCGTCACTGGGAATTCAAGTCTCGCGAAGACGAGATCGCCTACTGCGAAGCTCAGGGAATTCCAGTGAACGCAACTAGAGAGAAGCCATATTCGATCGACGAGAACATCTGGGGTACGAGCATCGAATGTGGTATCCTCGAAGATCCAACTGCTGCCCCTCCGCAGGATGCGTATCAGCGGACGGTTTCGCCGCAGAGTGCGCCAGAGCAGGGTGTGACGATCACGATCGGATTCGAACAGGGAATCCCTGTGTCACTCGATCAAGTGAAGATCGATGGAGTCGAGCTTATCCGTACTCTCAATAAATTGGCTGGTGACAACGGCATCGGGCGCCTTGACATGATCGAGAATCGGCTGGTCGGTATAAAGTCGCGTGAGATCTACGAAGCGCCAGCAGCACAGACACTGCACTTCGCGCATAAAGAGTTAGAGAGACTGACACTAGACAAGGCGACAGCGCACTTCAAGACGAGAGTTGCACAAGACTATGCTGAGTTGATCTATAACGGCATGTGGTTTTCGCCATTGCGTAAGTCGCTAGAGGCATTCGTCACGGAGTCGCAGAAGAACGTGAACGGGTTCGTGACAGTCGAGATGTACAAGGGTAATCTTCGCGTGCTCTCGCGCTGGTCTCCGAATTCTCTGTACGATCGCGCATTGGCATCGTACACTTCCGAGGATACTTTCGATCACGCTGCAGGTGAAGGCTTCTCCAAGCTTTTCTCGCTTCCGTTGCGTACGAATGCGCGTGTGGCCGCAAATGCAGCATCGCTTACTACGACCGAAACACTCTAATACAATTGACTGAATCTAAGCCAGTGGCATTGTGGTCCGGACGATTCACTGAGTCCCTTGCTGATCTTGCGCATCGATTTTCATCATCGATCGCGCAAGATGGCAAGCTGTATCGTGAAGACATCGCGGGTAGTATCGCGCACGCAAGAATGCTCGGGACTATTGGCGTGCTTACTGACGACGAGTCAGAGCTGATCATTGAAGGGCTGAAGTCGATACAGGATAAGATCGAGAGTGGTGAATTCGTCTTGTCAGCCGACGAAGAGGACATCCACATGGCCATTGAGAAGAGGTTGGTGGAGGCCATCGGTGAGGCCGGCGGCAAGTTGCACACAGGCCGAAGTAGGAATGACCAGGTCGCACTCGACGAGCGGCTATACATGAAGCGAGTCATTCCGATGATCCGGTTGTCGCTCCGCGAACTTCAGCGTACGCTTGTCAGGCTCGCAAGGGAGCATGAAGAGACGATCATGCCCGGGTACACACACATGCAGCGTGCGCAGCCTGTCTTGCTTGCGCATCACATGCTTGCGTACGTCGAGATGTTCGATCGTGACCACGACCGGATGACGCAATGCTACGAGCGTTTAGACCGCTCGCCACTTGGCTCGGCAGCCTTTGGCGGTAGTCCATTCCCTCTCGATAGAGTCGCGGTCGCAAATGAATTGGGGTTTGCAGGCATCACTCGCAACAGCATCGACGCAGTCAGCGATCGGGATTACCTGATCGAGTTTGCTTCGATCGGCAGTATGATCATGATGCATCTTAGCCGAATGGCAGAAGAGCTGATCCTGTGGACGACAACTGAATTCGGTTTTGTGGAGATGTCGGATGCCGTAACGACAGGCAGCAGCATCATGCCACAGAAGAAGAATCCGGACATGGCGGAACTCGTACGCGGGAAGACCGGCCGCGTCTATGGTGCGCTTGTGAATCTGCTCACAACGATGAAGGGCTTGCCCCTTGCGTATAATCGTGACATGCAGGAAGATAAGCAGCCGATGTTCGAGGTGGCGGACACAGTGAGCTCATCGCTGCAGATCATGGACTTGCTGCTGAGGGAGTCGCGATTCAATCTTGTTCGCATGCGCGCGGCGGTCGAGGAGGGTTTTTTGAACGCTACTGAAGTGGCTGACTACCTTGTCCGTAAGGGTGTCGCATTTAGGACTGCACACTCCATTACTGGACAAGTCGTTGCGCACTGCGCTGCAAGAGGTGAGACCCTCGATCAACAGGACATCAATACTTTGCTGAGCTTTAGCGGATTCTTCGATACTGACCTTTATGAGTGCCTTGCACCTGTAGCAAGTATACGCAACAAGGCAACTGCAGGCAGTACTTCGTCCTCCGAAGTAAGCAAGCAGTTGGAGTATTGGCGGCAGTCTCTGTACTAATATCAGACATGCATTTTATCGTGAGCCCCGAATAATTTCGGGGCTTCTTGTGTCTATGTTAAATGTCTTGTTGCTTCTTGGTTTCATCCAGGAATCACCGTATATTCGCATGGCCTTAGACCTGCGTGCTGGTCTGAGTTTATTCGATATACGGTCGTCTCTGTTATCATTCGGATCGTCGGATCCGCTTCCTAACTCAATAGATCATGTCTCTAAAGAGAGCATTACTTGCTATCGCACTGCTTGGCGTTTCGGTTAGCCAAACTTTCGCGCAATCGCCCAAGAACGAGATCCCTCGTCTTCTCACCTATCAGGCGCAACTTCTTGACAAAGAAGGTAAGATCGTCATCGACGGCGAACACGCTGTCACAGCAAAGCTCTATGCCGATGCGGACGGTGACGAGCTGATCTGGGGCGACACCTATCTTGTGAATACGAAGAACGGCGTCATGGACCTACTGCTTGGAAGTGGTGATAACGCATTGCCGCCATCTTCTCAGCTCTCACGGTCGTTGTGGTTCGGCATCTCGGTCAACGGCGCGGAAGAAATGCGTCCGTTGCTTCCATTCGCTGCCGTCCCGTATGCATTGAATGTTGCAAACAACTCGATCACCGCGTCTAAGCTCGCGACCGATTATGTTGCTTCATTCTCGATCAATGGCCAACAGATCACAGGCAAAGGTGGTAAGATCGATCTCTATGCAGGTAACGGTGTAAAGCTCGCGTATGATAGCATCAGCAATCAACTGATGATCATGGGCACTCGCAGTACTGGCACAAAGGGAGATGCAGAAGTTCTTACGGTGAGTCTCTATGCTAAGGCCGATATAGTCGTCGACGGTAATGCAACCTTTAACGTCGATAGTGGCAGCACTGACATGAGGGGTAACGTAATTATTGGCGGCTCTGCATCCAAAACGGTCAACTTTAAGGCTAAGTCGGCGAGTGACCTTGATATGAATGGATACAGCATTAATCATGGTGACTCGCTCAACCTAGGCAAGGTCGGATCGCATCGTGGTGTAGTGCAAATGGTCACTCACGATAAGAATTATAAGGTCACGATCAAAGCCGATTCTGCTGCGGCAAGCCGGACGTACACGATCCCTGATGTTGGTGAGGACTCTCGCTTTCTAATGACGAGCGGCCTTCAGACGATCGATACGATCCTCTTCACGAACATCATGATGCCGAGCAACGATAATTCGTATGCTTTGGGCGATCCAGAGCTTCGCTACCGCGATATCTATATGGGTCCTGGCTCACTTCACTTGATCGCTTCAGTCGACGATGGCGTAACCGATGAAGTGGATTATGCTCAGCAGATCGATGTAAATCCAGGTGATGGAAATGGCGATCTCGTATTCCGTGAGTCAGGAACCGATCTATTGCGCGTCTCAGTGACAGGCGACGTAACTGTTACAGGTTCGACGAACACCGATGGTATCGTTACCAGTGGAAACATTGTGGCAACCGAAGACAACGTGCTTCAGATCGGTGACTCGGTCAACCGCGTAGCCGATATTTATCTCGGTCCGAGCTCTTTGCATTTGATCGCATCTGTTGATGACGGTGTCGCTGAAGATGTCGACTATGCTCAGCAGGTTGATGTGACGGATGGCGATGGCAATGGCGACCTCGTGTTCCGTGAATCAGGTGAAGATCTCCTGCGCATAGCACCAACGGGTGACGTGACTGTAACGGGTAGCACGACAACGGGTGGCGTTATCACGAGCGGTGACATCGAGCCAGTCGAGGACAACGTCCTTCAGATCGGCAGTGATACAAGCCGCGTTGCCGATATCTATCTCGGCCCTGGCTCGCTCCATCTCATCGCATCGGTAGATGACGGTGTCGCTGAAGATGTCGACTATGCACAGCAGGTTGATGTGACAGATGGCGATGGCAATGGCGACCTTGTGTTCCGTGAATCAGGTGAGGATCTCCTGCGCATAGCGCCAACGGGGGACGTGACTGTAACGGGTAGCACGACCACGGGTGGCGTTATCACGAGTGGTGATATCGAGCCAGTCGAGGACAATGTGCTTCAAATCGGCAGTGATACAAGCCGCGTAGCCGATATCTATCTCGGCCCTGGCTCGCTCCATCTCATCG
>JBKJTP010000043.1:0-6588 GCA_046590195.1 Kapaibacterium sp. (SeqCode)
CTGCATTGCGCCAGATACGATCTCTGAGGCTGAAGCCGAACCACCGTCGATAAGATCGACGCGCGGCATGTTCTCATACTTTTGGCCCGGAGTCGAGAGATCGACATCGTCGAATGCAGAGATGCGTCCCTTGGTCTTTACGATCACCTTGTTGCCGCCGATGAATTCGTCAGCGATGCGAACAGCCTGCTCGAGATAACCGCCAGGATTGCCACGAAGATCGAGCACGAGACGCTGCATGCCTTCGCCGCTCAACTTCTCAAGTGCAGTGCGAAGCTCGTCATGTGTACTGTTAGCGAATCGGCCTACGTCGATGTAGCCGGTGTTCTGGTCGACCATGAAACTTGCCATGACCGATACGATCGGAATAATATCGCGGGTGATCTGGAAGTCGATCAACTTTGTCTGGCCAACACGAGCGACACCTACGCCGACTTTCGTACCCTTCGGTCCACGAAGGGCCTTCGATACATCCTCGTTCTTGAAGCCAACTGCTGGCTTGCCTTCGATCGTCACTATCTTGTCGCCTGCCATAATGCCGAGCTGATCGCTAGGACCCCCAGGGATCGGTGCATCGACTGTGATCGTGTCCTTGATGATCGTGAAGGTGATACCAATACCCTCGAACTTGCCTTCGAACTGCTCCGCAGATTCCTTCACATTCTTCGGTGGCATATAGACCGAATGCGGGTCGAGCTTTGAAAGCATCCCGTTGATCGCGGCGTCATTCAAGTCACTGATATCGACCTTGTCGACATAGTACTTCTGCGCCATCATGAGAACTTCATTGTACTTCTCGATCTGCGCCATGACGTTGTCGTCGCTGAACGCCTTATCGATTCGTGAGCCGAGGAGCCCACTTACGATGACGAGCATCGCAGCCGAGAGGGCTAGGCGGCGGGGATTATATACCGATCTTAACATGCTTTTCGCTTATCCTGATCAAATGTGCCAAACCTGAGAAATCCAATCACCTTGGTAATGTAGACCGAGAGGGTCCCTGGGCTTGCGGGAGGCAGAGCTACGACACCAGACTGTCACAAAATCAACACCCGGCAATACCGAAAGTTCTTAGAGCGAGCCGCGCTCTGTCGCTATTGGAGGCATCGGCCGCCATTTTACGTATGCTATCCAAGGGCCAACAATAAAGCCTACGCGGCAAGAGCAGGAAGGTTACCGGATCCTGCCCCTCCTCCATCACGCCTCACACCTAAGCGGCAAAACAATATGGAGATGTTGATAGGATACAAATTCCTAGCTTCGACGGATTGGATAACAGGACAGCGTGGCGAAGTATTGTTCTGCAGGCAATGAATAAATGTACATTCCTTTGGACTGAAAACGCGGGTTTATCCCAATGACTGGCACAGTATTTTATCTTCACTTGCCATATAAACGTCGAAGCCAAGCACAGCTAATTTATCGAGTGCTGCAGCCTAAATATGAAAAGGCAGCTCCTAAAATACTTTTGCAATATCGCTGAAAAGATCGTCAGTATACTTGACACCCTTATCTATGTTGTCTATTATTTCTCGACTAAAAAGGACTCTGCTACTCGGCCTGCTGGGCGTATCGCTTAGCTTGGGTAGCCTCAGTATCTCTCCTTCAACGGCCCATGCTGGTGTCGGTGATCACCTTCAAAAGACCACAGAGCAGCAGCTCTTCAGGTTTTTCGGACTTCAGGCGGATGATCCTGCTCTTCAAGCTGAGACTCGCTTAGTCTTGCGTCCAGAGACGCCATATCTTTCAGAGGTCACTCAGCTTCGCTTGCGTGTCAATGGCCAAGGCAAGGTTGAGCGAATGGAGCTCTGGATGGACTCGGAGTTTATGAAGGATGAGTGGGTTCGTGCTTATGATCTGGCCACCTGGTTCTTGGGTGCCGCTGTACCTGAGTCGAATTCTGAGGACGTCCGGCTCTTCAGACTCGAGTTGGAGTATCCACAGGACAAAGACATTTTCTATAAGGACATGACCATCCCTTCCGACGTGCCGAAGGAGTCATCAAGAGCCTACCAGGCCTTCAAGGGTGACGTTCGCAGTTATGAGCAGCCGCTTGCAGAGGCAACATTCCGAATAGAGAACACCGAGATCGCGGGCAAGCAATGGGTCAGGATGATCGTCCTCGATCAGAATGCACCAAACATTTCGCAATTGAGCAAGGGCGCCAAATACAAGATTTAGGGTAGATAAGATTTAGGGTAGACAGGATAAGATCAAGTTGGCAAGGTAAGCGATGAGGGGAGAAGACAACTTCTCCCCTTTTCTTTGCGATAAAAGCGAAGCCACCAGATTGCATGAATGTAAGCTCATGCTGAAATTTGCGTAACCCGGAATCGCTCATGCGTTCTTTGCATTAGAAGAAGGGTCATTATTGCATCAACTTCGTATCCGCCCAGCAGCAGTGCCCCGGCTTGCTGCGGTCCACTCAATCCATTATTCCTCGTGAAGAGATTTCTACTAGCTCTCGGTCTTTCGTCAGCATTGGGCTTCATGCCTGGATCCGCTGAAGCACGCCTCGGCGCGAAGCTTTCGGAATTACGAGCCGAGCCAATCATGACACATTTCGGGATTCGTGCCTTGATCAAAGATGCTGCATCGCAGGCCCGCGTATACGAGCTGACGCCGCTCGGTACCAAAGTCGTGGATCAGATCAAAATGCGATTGCAGTTCGATGCTCAGGAGCGACTAACGAACATCGAGATAGTCATCTCTCATGCATTCCAAAAAGAAGATCCATCTGCTGCGAAGCGATATGCTGCGTGGTTTCTGCTGACACAAATGCCACTCGCAGATACAGCAGCGATCAAGGCATTGGCAACAGAAGCTGAATACCGCACGGAAGACAAGAATCACCACGTGCTCGGCGATGCACCTGAATTACCAGCAAAGCCAACGCAAGGGTATCAAGCGATCCTCGGCCGGGCAACCTATAGCCAGCGCTTCAAGAAGACGAAGCTCGCTATCACTCAGTCGAAGAGCGACGGTGGCTTTACGAAGATCCGTCTCGATCCGAAGTAGAACACATGATCTTACTACAATCAGAAAGAGGCCAGTCATTACGACTGGCCTCTTCTGGTTTTAGATAGAACTTAGAAGTTCTCGGCTGGCTGACGATCGCCTTCTGGGCGATCGGTGCGCTCTGGGCGGTCGCCGCTGCGCTCTTCGCGCGGACGCTCTTCGCGCGGACGGCGATCATCACGATCGCTGCCGCGGCTTGGGCCGCCACGGTCATCGCGAGGACGGTCGTCACGAGGACGATCGTCGCGCGGGCCGCGGTCGTCACGAGGACGATCGTCTCTTGGACGGTCATCACGACGGTCGCGATCGCCGAAGCGTCCGCCACCACCGCCACGACGGTCACCGCCACGATCTCCACCGCGGTCACGGTCGCCGAAGCGTCCGCCACCACCACCACGGCGATCGCCGCCACGGTCATCACGGCGAGGTGGGCGCTCTTCCCAGCCCTCAGGCTTCTCGAGCAACGCACGACGCGACAACGAGAACTTGCCATCACCCTTGACAGCAATAAGCTTTACGTCGAAGACATCGCCGACCTGAATGATGTCACTGATATTCTCAACTCGCTGGTAATCAACCTCCGAGATGTGCAACAAGCCTTCCTTCTTCGGCAAGAACTCGACGATAGCACCCAAGCCTTCACGAACTTGCGTGACTTTTCCTGAGTACGTTGCGCCTTCTTCCGGCTCCTTGAGCAAGCCTTCGATGATTTCCTTCGCTTTCGCTGCAGCGTTTCCATCGACTGCTGCAATCGTCAGTGTACCATCTTCCTCGATGTTGATCTCCGCACCAGTCTCAGCCTGGATGCTACGGATCATCTTACCGCCAGGTCCGATGATCATACCGATCGACTCGACAGGTACCTGGATCGTCGTGAGTCTCGGAGCAAACATCGAGAGCTCTTCACGAGGCTGAGCGAGTGACGCATTCATCTTTTCGAGAATGTGCAAACGTCCGTCCTTTGCCTGCATCAGCGCCTTCTCCATGACCTCGAAACTGATACCCTTGATCTTCATGTCCATCTGGCAAGACGTGATACCATCCTTGGTACCAGTTACCTTGAAGTCCATGTCACCAAGATGATCTTCGTTGCCGAGGATATCAGAAAGGATCGCAACGCGATCGCCTTCCTTGATCAAGCCCATTGCAATACCTGCAACTGGCTTCTTCAACGGCACACCAGCATCATACAGCGCGAGCGTACCTGCGCAAACAGTCGCCATTGAAGACGAACCGTTCGACTCGAGGATATCGCTTACGATACGAACTGTGTAAGGGAATTCCTTAGCGTCTGGCATCAGGATACGGAGCGAGCGCTCTGCAAGATTACCATGCCCGATCTCGCGGCGGCCCGTGCCGGTCATACGACCAACTTCACCGACCGAGAACGGCGGGAAGTTATAGTGAAGCATGAAACGCTTCTTCGACTCAGGCTGAAGACCTTCGATGTACTGCTCATCGCTCTTCGTGCCGAGTGTTACGGTCGTAAGTGACTGCGTCTCACCGCGTGTGAAGAGTGCTGAACCGTGTACGCGAGGAAGCATACCGACTTCGCAAGTGATCGGGCGGATCTGCGTTGAGTTACGTCCATCGAGGCGAAGATCGCTCGTCAGGATCGTGTTGCGCATCTCGTACTTCTCGATGTCATTCAACTGGCTCGATACGAAACCAGCGACCTTCGGATAATTCTCTTCGCCGATCTTCTCGAGCATTGCTGCCTTGACCTTCTCCTTTACGGCCTTGGTCTGCGCTGAACGCTCTTCCTTCGTCAGGACTGTGCCTGCAAGAGTGCGAAGATCTGTTGTCGCGAGTTCTGCAACAGCCTTTGCGACTGCTTCATCGAGAACAGGCACAACGATGTCGCGCTTCTTCATCGACTTCTCGAACATATCGCGGATGCGGAGCTGCTCGTCACAGATCACGTCGATAGCCTTTGCAGCTACGCGAAGTGCCTCGACCATTTCTGCTTCGTCGATCTCTTTACCTTCACCTTCGACCATGACGATCGCGCCCTTCGGGCCAGCAACCGTAAATTCATAGTCTGCTTCCTTGAGCTGAGTGAACGTTGGGTTAACGATGATCTCACCAGCTACGCGAGCTACGCGCACTTCTGCGATCGGCTCTGCGAATGGAATGTCAGAGATCAATAATGCGAGCGACGCGCCAGTGGCGGCGAGTACGTCGGCATCGTGCTCCTGATCGGAACACATAACAAATGCGACGATCTGTGTCTCTGTTCTCCATGTCTTTGGGAACATCGGCCGGATCGGGCGATCGACCAAACGTGCAGAGAGAATTTCCTTCTCCGATGGACGTGCTTCGCGCTTGAAATAACCACCAGGGATCTTTCCAGCTGCAGCAGTACGCTCGCGGAATTCGACCTGAAGCGGCATGAAGTCGATGCCTTCTTTCGGCAGCTCGGCGGCTACAGCCGTTACGAGTACCATTGTATCACCCTGGCGGACCATGACGGAGCCGCTCGCCTGCTTAGCGTAGTGGCCGAGCTCAAAGCTCATCCTCTTCCCACCGGGGATCTCTAATTCATATATCATAGATGCGATTATCGAAATTGCTTTAGCCTACTAACCTTAGTTCAATGCACGAAACGAAGTCTGCTTTTGCAAGCGGACTCCTCTTCATTCAAAATACCAAGCTGATAAGCCTCAAGCGGGATGTTGGAAAGTTCGATCGTAATAGGCCGCGCGCCAATGCATTTGCCTCTGAAGTGTGCTAAGAATACGGATGCCCGTATCGAAGCTCTCATTGTTGGATGAGATGAAGCTATGACTGGTGAGTCACCGGCGCTTCCTAGCGCGATCGATTTTCAAAAGCGCAAACGGTAGTCCGTTTGCTGTGGGTCGGCACTCTGCCGCTGCCCTACTAACACTTAGTGAATCTAAAATACAGAGGCCATCCTTTCGGACGGCCTCTTATCAAACTTACTTACGAATTCCGAGCTCTAGAATGAGCGAGCGGTAACGTGTGACGTTCTTCTTCGTGAGATAATCGAGAAGGCGGCGGCGCTGACCTACCATCTTCAAAAGTCCGCGCTTACCATGATGGTCCTTTGCGTTCTTCTGGAAGTGTGGTGTGAGCGAGTTGATGTTCTCTGTAAGGAGAGCGATCTGGACCTCGGTTGCACCGGTGTCATTCTCGTGCTTGCCGAACTTGGCGACGAGCTCTTTCGTACGTTCTACTGAAACTGGCATGTATTCGTTGATATCATAGCACCTGAAGATCACTTTGTAGCCGCGTGCTATTGAAGCCCAAAGCGGAGGTTTTCCTTTACGAAACCTCTTAGAACGGGACACAAACGGGCTTTTCGCGGTAAAAGGTTCGTATCCCCTGTGGCGCTGGCTTTAGCCGGCAAGCCTGGGAGCTTCGGGAGGACTGAACGATGTGGACTGACTGAGGGGTACCTGTCATTGCGAGGAGGTACGACGAAGCAATCCCCTGAGGTCTAGCACGAATTCACACACACCGACCAACGGATTTTGGCCAAGCCACATTAGACGATCCTAGTCAAGACCCCGCGAGCGCACCTCCCGCACCTGCAAGTCCTTATTTTTC
>JBKJTP010000326.1:0-17744 GCA_046590195.1 Kapaibacterium sp. (SeqCode)
GGTTGTGGGGCTGGGTCGTGCCCTGCCTGCTGTCCTGCTTTTTCCGACACAGTGGATAGTGAATTGGATGAGATAAAACTGGCGTCGCTACATCGCACGGTACAACGTAGGATCGGACGATATTCTTACATGCTCTAACTGAAAACTTTGACCGACTGCAAATTTTGACCGACGAGAAAAGACCTATAGCACACGAATACAGCAGAGCTCAATGGCTTGGCGAGACCGTGCGTGTTGGCGATGTCGATCTCTATTACGAGCGTCATGGCCATGGAAATCCGCCACTCATCTGCCTGCACAACTTCAGCTCCAACTCAAGAAAGCTCTTCACTCCGCTCTTGCCATGGCTCATGAAGCATTACGATTGTTATCTCGTCGATCTTCGAGGGCACGGCCGCTCGAACAACCCGAGCCCCAATTGGACGCACGAGCAGAGTTCGAGAGACATCATCGGCTTCTGCCAGAAGATCGGGCTACGATCAGCCTACTTCTTTGCTGCAAGCTCCGGCGGAATGACAATGCTAAGAGTTGCCAGGTATACGCCTGAACTCGTCCGTGCAATGGTGTTGGACTCAGCCACATACCGTGTGCCACGTGAGGCCCGCCGATTCTATAAGCCGCCCGAAGAGCTAAGTCCTAAGCTCAAGCGGTACTATCGTGAGGCCAATGAGGTGCTGGGGCCTGAATATGGCCAGTTTCTGGCTCAGACCTTTTATGACTTCCGCTTGCCAGAGTGTGATATTAACGTCCCCGTGGAGACCCTCCGAGACATCACAGCTCCCACTTTGGTCATGAGCGGAGACCGCGACTTCTTTTTTACCGTCGACATCGCGATCGACATGAAGCGCGTGATCCCTAACTCCGAGCTATTTGTCTTCCCTGATACGAAGCATATCGTGTCGCAAGACCACCCTCAAATTTGCGCGCACGTTGCCGTAGCATTTCTTACGAGATTCTGATCTTTTTCTGAAAACATATCACAAAACAGCCCGTAAGAGGCTTCTTCCCTGTTTGAGTAGCTCCGATCTCTGAATTATGCCCGATACTACACCTTCACAGAACACTCAGATCGATAAGCAGAAGAAGCCAAAGCTCTTCGACAAGTATCAGATCTTCATCATCGCCATTATAGCTATCGTGCAGTTCACGGTAGTGCTCGATTTCATGGTGCTTTCGCCTTTGGGCGCACAGCTCATGCGAAAGCTCGACATTACGACGGCACAGTTCGGGCTCGTGGTCTCCGCTTATGCCTTTAGTGCGGGTGCATCGGGATTGCTTGCGGCAGGCTTCGCCGATCGCTTCGACCGCAAAAAACTGCTGGTCTTCTTTTACCTCGGATTCATCCTTGGTACGCTGTTCTGCGGACTGGCCGATACTTATCCGCTTCTTCTAGCCGCTCGTATCATCACAGGGATCTTTGGCGGTGTGATGGGCTCGATAGGCTTTGCGATCATTACCGATCTCTTCCCAATGGAAGTTCGCGGCCGCGTGATGGGCTTCGTAATGATGTCATTCTCCGTGAGTCAGATCGTCGGTATTCCCTTCTCGCTCTATCTCGCACATGACTACGGTTGGCAATCGCCATTCTTATTCATCGTCGCGATGAGCATGATCGTTGTTGTGCTGGTGATGGTTAAAATGAAGCCGATCGTAAAGCATTTAGAAGGCCGAGTGGATGTGCATCCACTCAAGCACTTGTTCAAGACCGTTTCGAACCCTGCCTACATCAGGGCGTTCGGTGCAACTGCCTTGCTGGCAACTGGTGGCTTCCTGCTGATGCCCTTCTCCAGTGCGTTTCTCGTCGAGAATGTGGGCATCTCTGAGGCCCAGCTACCGATGATCTTCCTTGTGACAGGTATCTTCTCCATGATCGCCGGTCCCATCATCGGCAAGCTGAGTGACAGGTTTGGTAAGTTCAATCTCTTCGTTGGTGGATCGATCTTGGCGATGATCATGATCGTGCTCTACACCACGATGGGAGTCCATGCGCTGTGGTACGTGATCACGATCAACGTGCTTCTCTTCTTCGGCATCACATCACGAATGATCTCGGCATCAGCCCTGATGACAGCCGTGCCTGAGCTGAAAGACCGCGGCGCCTTCATGGGTGTGAATTCATCGTTGCAGCAAATTTCCGGCGGTATCGCTGCAACGGTTGGTGGCATGATCGTCTCCCGTGCAGCGGATGGAAGAATCGAGCATTTCGATACACTGGGCTGGATAGCTGTAGTATCAATGATCATCTGCGCCATCATGATGAGGGTCATCGACAAGTATGTTGCCAGCAAGCCTAAGACGTCACCGGCGTTCGTGGCTGTGGCCGAGCATTAAGCAAAGTCCTATTATGGGACATATTGGTCACGTACGACCTGTATGCGCTATTCCCCTTAAGTTTAGCCCTCTCAACGATTCCCTTCGTAATTTTACGGTCATGCAGACCGACTCTTTCCAATACTCCGTAGAGAATTACATAGCCCGCGTCAAGTTTGCGCGGCCCGACAAGCTCAATTCGCTAACCTTTAAGGTCTACCGCGATCTCACCGATCTGATGTACAACCTTCGCTTTGACGAGAGTGTACGCGTTGTTGTGATCGAAGGCAACGGCCGTGGCTTTTGCTCAGGTGGTGATGTTCACGAGATCATCGGTGATCTGCTTAAGCGCGACGTCAAGGGCTTGCTCGAGTTCACCCGCATGACGGGCGAGCTTGTCACGAACATGCGCTTGCTCGAGAAGCCAATTATCTCATCGATCAATGGCATCGCAGCAGGTGCCGGAGCAGTCATTGCACTCGCCAGCGATTTTCGCGTCTTCGCCGAGAATGCAAGGATCGCCTTCCTCTTTCAAAAAGTTGGACTTACAGGTGCCGACATGGGCGCAGTCTTCCTGCTTCCCAAGGTCGTGGGTCTAGCTCGTGCAACAGAGATTCTCATGCTTGGTGATACGATCACTAGCGAAGAGGCTTACCGCATTGGGTTAGCTACGAAAGTTGTCCCGCTCGAATCGCTCGATGAAGAATCGATACGGCTCGCGACCCGCCTTGCTGAAAGCGCCACAATGTCGCTCGGACTCACAAAGCGTTTGATCAACAACGAGTGGCATATGGATCTGACCTCTGCCATCGAACAAGAGGCCACAGCCCAAGCACTGATGCTGCAATCAGAAGATCACCGCGAGTATCACGCAGCGTTCAGCGAAAAGCGCAAGCCAGTATTCAAAGGACGTTAACGTTTGAAACTCCGTAGAGACGCGCTATAGCGCGTCTCTACACTCTCTCAGCCCACTCTATGCCCAACGAGATCATCAATCCGCCCGAACTAGTCAAGCCTATTGGCTACGCTCACGCAGTAGCCACGACAGGCGGCAAGACCGTTTACCTGGCTGGCCAAGTCTCATTCGATGGTCAGGGCAACGTGGTTCATCCAGGCGATATGGTCAAGCAGTTCGATCAGGCATTGAAGAACCTGCAGATCACGATGCGTGCAGCAGGTGGTGAGATGACCGACATCGTGAAGCTCAATCTCTTTGTAAAGAGTCGCGATATGTATCGCGATAACCTGAAGGAGATCGGCAGGGTCTATCGAGAATACTTTGGCAAACACTTCATGGCGATGACGCTTGTAGAAGTAACCTCACTCTTCGAAGACGAAGTGCTGCTCGAGATCGAAGGTATTGCAGTCATACAATAATGGACTTCTCACTAACCGAGCAACAAAAGCATTGGCAGCAGACCGCGCGTGACTTCGCGCAGAACGAAGTCGTCCCGCTCGCGCGCGAGATGGATGAGAAAGGCGAGATGCCTATCACTCTCGTTGCACGAATGGCTGAACTTGGGCTTCTCGGTGCGACGCTATCAAAGCAGTTGGGCGGCAGTGAGATGGATTCGATGTCGCTTGCACTCGTCTATGAGGAGCTTGGCCGTGCATGTTCAAGCGTTCGAGGCTTTCTCACTGTGCATTCTTCGCTCGTCTCGCAGTGCATCAACGCATGGGCAAGCGATGAACAGAAGACAAAGTGGTTGCCTCTGCTTACAACTGGCAAGAACATAGGATGCTATTGCCTGACAGAGCCCGAGGCCGGTAGCGATGCGGCGAGCATTCAGACAACAGCGACGAAAGTGGATGGCGGGTACAAGCTGAATGGCGAAAAGATCTGGATCACGAACGCGAATATTGCTGATCTCGCGATCGTCTTTGCGAAGTACGACACTGGTGAAGAGCTAAAGCCGCACCAGAAGATCACAGCATTCATCGTAGAGACGAAGACCAAGGGCTTTGATCGCAAGCCAATGCCTGGTAAAGAGCTTGGCCATCGCGCGAGCGATCATGCGCACATAACATTTAGCGATTGCTTTGTACCTCAAGAGAATGTTCTCGGCAAGATAGGCGAGGGATTCAAGGTCGCAATGTCAGGACTAGATCACGGCAGGCTCGGCGTAGCTGCAGGTGCTGTAGGCGTACACCAGGCATGCCTCGATGCATCAGTTGATTTCGTGCGCGAGCGCAAGCAGTTCGGTCAGCGCATCGGTGATTTCGGCATGGTGCAATCAGCGATCGCTGAGATGCATGCCACGCTTGAGGCATCGCGCCAGCTCGTGTACAAAGCTGCGTGGGAGAAGGATAACTCTGCGTCACCATCACTTGCGATCTCGACTGCGAAGTACTTCGCAGTGGAATCAGCCATTAAAGCCGCGAGCGAAGCAGTGCTCATTCATGGCGGACGCGGTTACTCGAACGAGTATCCCGTAGAGCGTTACTACCGCGATATCAAGGGCATGCAGATCTATGAAGGCACTGCATACATCCAGAAGTTTGTGATCGCAAGAGCAGTGATCGGGAAACCCTAGACCCTTCCCCCAACACCCTCTTATCCACAAAAGCGGTCAAAGCGATGAACCAAACTCAACAAACAGGGTGTTGTGCGCGCCTGAATCACAGACCTTTTTACGATAGACAATGAAGCGTACATTTCAGCCCAGCCGCCGCAAGCGTGCAAATAAGCACGGTTTTCGCGCACGTATGGCTACCAAGAACGGCCGCCGCGTACTCGCATCTCGCCGCGCAAAGGGCCGTCATAAGTTGACTACTTCCGACGAGAGCAAGCGCTAAGATCGGATCTAGGCATCTAGCCTATTGATTTTCTGTTTTCACCAAGCATCCGGACCGCCTCTCAAAGGGCTTAAGTTCGGATGCTTTTTGTTCTTTGTGCCAGTGACACTCTCTCCCATATCGGTGAACCGGGCAAATACACTTCGCGGCCGCGAGGCAATTGCTGCGTTCTTTGCACAAAAACGCAATATTCGGTTGCCAAATGGGTGTGTATTGAGAACCGCCGTTACCTCACAACCCTCACCGGATCCCGGCCTCAAGTTCATCATAGTCGTCTCAAAGCGCATCGCCAAGCGGGCGCATGATCGCAACCAGCTCAAGCGCTGGGTCAAAGCTGCCATCAGCCAGATCCCTCAATTTGCTGAACTCGACCACCAAGCCAGAGACACAAGCCTCGAACTCATTCTATTGATCTCACCATCCGTAGCCCCCTCAAAGGGTGTAAATTGGGAAAGCATCTTGCGCTCAGTAGAGGCTATCCCCGAAAAACTCAGAATTCAGAACTCAGAACTCAGAATTCCCACGCCGACGACGGAGGCAACCCCATGAAGTACCTCATCGCCTTCCTGATCCGTGGCTACCAGCGGCTCATATCGCCGCTTTTCCCACCGTCCTGCCGGTTCTTGCCGACCTGCTCGCAGTATACGCTGGAAGCGGTGAAGAAATATGGGGCGATCAAAGGGGTATGGATGGGTATAAAACGGATCAGCAAGTGCCACCCGTTGCATCCGGGTGGGTACGATCCTGTTCCTTAAAGGTGTCATCCCGAGCGAAGTCGAGGGATCTCTCAGATGAGAAACTCTCTCCATGCGCCACCATTCTCTCAGCCGAGAGGTCCCTCGACTCCGCGTCGTGGCTAAAGCCACTTCCGCTATGCTCGGGATGACAAATCTAGAAGTTCAGCACTCCCCCTTAATGCTCAGCAACTTCTCCCCTTACCCGGTGTTCACCCAATAGATACTCTTATCCACAAATTATGGTAAGTGCAGAATTAGTGATGCACGACCAGCCGGAGATTAACGACCCCAACGAGGCCGGGCTTAATGAGCCCCAGCAGTCGGCCCGCTCTAAAGCGGACCAGGCAGCGAAGGCCGAGCGGGATCGCGAGAACGCGGAGGACTTAAGACTTTTCCGCGAATTCACAGCCGGCAGCCGTGACGCCTACACCCAGCTTTATCTGAAGTACCGCCAGCGGGTCTATGCCTACTGTTTGCGTGTCCTTTGTGATGAAGATGAGGCGAAGGACCTCTTCCAGGAGGTATTCGTCCGCGTGTACGAGCGCAGTCACCAATTCCAGGAAGAGCGCAGCCTCGGTGGCTGGATCTTCACGATCGCCCATAATCTTTGCCTCAACAGGATCCGCGACCGCAAGCCGAATGAAGGTCTCGACGATCTCCAGATGTATACCTCGCCTTCGGATGATTATGGCGATAGCTGGAAAGAGCGCATCGCGTGGGCATTGGAGCAGATCCCGGTCGATTACCGCGAAGCATTCGTCCTCCGTGAATACGAAGGATTGAGTTATCAGGAAATAGCCGAAATACTGAAGACAACCCTCCCCGCTGTGAAGTCGAGGATCTACCGTTCGAAAGAGCGGCTCCGCGTGCTTCTCGAGCCATATTATAGAGATGGTGAAGCCAAAGCATCTCCGACCAATAGAGACAAAGAATAATCGCCGTTCATTTAATCGAAGCCCAGACGTAGTAGTACAATGTCAGTCCACGAAGAAATATTAGGATTCCTTGATGGCACTCTGCCGGCCGATGCCGAGGCAGAGCTGTTGCACAGGATGTCCGTCTCCCCGGAGCGCCGAGGTTTGCTCCGGAGTTACTTCCAGCAGCAGTCGCTGATCGCACAGGATAAGTCGTCGATCAACGTACCATATGATGCAGAGCAAGGCTTGTGGGCCAAGCTTGATCGCGTTATGCCGCCAGTCGCCGCGATGGCTCCCGCTGCAATGATGCCTTCTGCCACATCGATGACCGCCGCATCCACGGCCGGTTTCTTCACTAAGCTTTCTGCTTCGAGCGCAGCGCTCGTTGCAGGTCTTCTGCTCTTCGTCGGTTTCGGCGGAGGCTATTTCGCAAACAACGGACAGGACAACACTACAGAACTCGCAGGCCTATCGAATAACACTTCAGCTAACAACACTATAGCTAACACAGCAGCCCTCGCACCGCAGATCATCTATCGTGATGCAGAGCCACAGATCATCACGAAGGAGCGCGTCGTCACACGATACATCACTCGTTACGTGAATGTACCAGTTGGTGCTAGCGATGTTGCAGTCCTGAACACTGAGAGTGCTAACGCTGATGTGATAACAAGCACAACGGATCTCAGCGCAATCGCTACTCCAAACGCCACTCCAGCCGAGGAGTTGATCTCGTTTGCTACGCCGATCCAGCCAGCGGAGATGCAGATCAATGTTGGTGGCGAGCATAACAAGCCGGTCTTCGTCAGTCACGCATCTACACGCGAGGACGCGCCTGAGAAGAGCTTTATCGAGCGCTTCGAATTCTCATTCAATGAAAGCTTCGGAAGACAATTTCCGAACACCGAGGCGACGAACACAACGCTGCCTTTGATCACGAACAGCGCACTGTCGGTGTTCTGGCAGGTGTTGCCTCGTTCGGAGAAGCTATGGTTTGGAGCCAGCCTCGGCACGGCGAACGTGACACGTAAGACATTAACGACCACGAACCAGACGAACTCTCCGGACCCAACCGAAGAAGAAGTTGTCGGCGAGTATATCCACGTGCAGACAAATTGGATGGGTGGCTTCCTACAGTACCGCATTCCAGTCTCTGCTAGCTGGGATCTGACGACGACTGCCGGTTACGGCTTCGCGACAGCAGGCCAGATGGCGATCGGTGAGATCGGTGCACACGTCGATGTCACAAAGGATGTCGGCTTCACCGTCGGCCTTCGCGGCACACGGTTGAGCTATGACCTCAAGGGCGAGATGACCGAACTAATGGAGAACCGCAAGGGTAGTCTTTCTGTACCTCGCGGCGTATCAGACGCGACCCCGAGCTACAATCTGGAAGTTGCTACTGGTCTCTTCTTCCACTTCTGATCCGATTCGATCGAGGACATTTATACTTTACTCTCGGCAGTTACGCGTATGAAAAAGCTCATCGCTGTTTGCTTGCTCACAACAGGTTTCATCGCGACCTCGCTGCTTTCGGGCTGCTCGGCGGATAATCCGATGGTTACCGAAGATGATCTTTCAGTCAAGAGCCACTTCTACCCGATCGTCAACGGCAGCAAGTACACCTACGTCCGTTTCAATAATAATAGCTATGACACCGTGACCTACCAGGTCCGTCTTGGCGAGAAGCGCGGCGACATGAATTACCTGGATCGCATCGATTCGAATAACCGCGTTCCAAAGGTACTCTACTATTTCTCCTACAAGAACGATCAGTTCGGCCAGCAGGCTGCGATCCTGAAGGACACCTCAGAGTTCTTCGCACTCGCCGGAAATCTGGAGAAAGGTGGCAATCCGTGGATCGCGCAGGAATCGCCACGCGTCTATGCGCAGGTATTCAACGTGTATGATCAGTATGTGACTTCGAATGATATCGCGTTCAACGATGTCATCGCTGTGAAGTACTGGCAGGAGGGAAAAGAGCTCTCTGACTATACGCTCCGTTACTATGCAAAGAACTTCGGCCTGATCAACGAGCGCAAGATGATCGGTGGCGCGACAGAAATTGGAAGCCTGCAGCTGATCGAAAGATCCGATACTTACGGCAGCTGGATCAAGGACGGCAAGCTACCCGGTGTCGATCACAAGAACGGGAGATACCGCTCGGTAATGGCTCAGCAGGAAATGGACGAGTACCTTAAGTACTAAGCCACGAACTTGTAGAGACGAACAGTTTAGATCTGAGTTGATGTTAAAAAGCGGAAGGTAGCCGAAGTAGGGCAAACCTTTCGCTTTTTCTTTATTCCCCATCTACAGCTAGTCTACCGTGGCTAAGAGTCTGAATCAGAAGATCCGCAACTCTCGCGAACAATCGGGAGGAATGCGCGGCGTGATGAGGGGTAACTCCCTCTCTGTCAGGGTTGCGGTGTTCCTCGTGATGTGCGCAAGTTTCTTGCTCTTCTTATCGGTCACAGATAAGCGCCAGCCAGTCAAGCCGATCCTGCAGGTAGATACCACCGGACGCACGGGCGGCTTCGTCTCCGACAGCGCTGCCCCGCGCGATACCATCTAACTCCAAAGTGTCTTCCGACCGCTATATTGGCATCATGTCGGGCACCAGCCTCGACGGCATTGATGTCGCGCTCTGCCGCTTTCCTTGCCCGGGAAAGGTTGAGATGCTCTATCACAAGACCTACGACTGGCCGATCGAACTTCGAAACAGGCTCTCGGTGCTCGTCAGCGCTCAGGAGTTCTCGGTGGATGAACTGACATCGCTGAATTTCGATCTCGCCCACGCGTATGCCGCGGCAGTCGAGCAATTATTAGAAGACAGCGGCACCGCTCGCAAGGATGTCTGCGCGATAGGACTCCATGGCCAGACGATCAGGCATCTACCCGGCTCGGCAACCTGGCAACTTGGATCCGGGACTGCGCTCGCCGCCTTGACCTACATTGACACAGTTCATGACTTTCGCAGCGCTGACGTCGCGTTAGGCGGACAAGGCGCACCTCTCGTGCCGATGTTCGATCTTATCTTCCTGCACTCCGCGGAGAAGGATCGGCTTGTGACAAATATTGGCGGGATCACGAACGTCACGTACGTGCCGAGAACTGGCGATGCAGCTAAAGTGATCGCCTATGATACTGGTCCGGGCAACATGATCATTGACGCACTCGCCCAGCGTTGGTTCAACAGACCATACGATAGCAACGGTGACATTGCTCGTAGCGGCAAGATCGATGAAGAGATCTTACAAAGCTTTCTCTCGCATCCCTATTTCGTACTTGATCCTCCAAAATCGACAGGACGCGAGCTGATCAACTCAGACTTTCTTCCAAGATTCAGCGCGTTTCTAAACCGATTTTTGCCAGAAGACCTGTTAGCGACAGCGACAGAACTAACTGCACGAACGCTTTCGACTGCCGCGAATAATGTTGGAACAAGTGTCGAACTTGTGCTCAGTGGTGGCGGCGCGAAGAATGAATTCCTTGTGGAGCGCATCAACGCATTGCTGCATCCTGGGTCAAGTGTTGTGCTGTCACATGAACTCGGTATCGATGCGCAAGCGAAAGAGAGCATCGCGTTTGCGTTCTTCGCAAAGGCGCGCATCGAAGAACAACTGATACATTTGCCCAAAACTACTGGTGCTTCCAGACAAATTCTTTTAGGTTCCGTTGCAAAAGCCAGCTAATGGCGTTTGCGAGATGTTCTCTAAAAAAATAGTTTGAAAAATCTTCGCGAAACAGTTGCATAACCCCCTCTCAATTTTGTATATAGCATTAGGCTCAAGCGAATGTTAACTGTTCGCATGTTGTGGATAACATCCAGAATGTGCGCGCAACTAAACCAACATTCGATCAAGCTCTTAATCGCTGATCTGCAACGCTACGACGATCTGCCCAGCTCTTTCTTGTATGACATTACGCTGTCATCATGAGCGATCCGTCCTAGCAGAGCAACCTGTTCTTCGATCTGTTCTCATAAGATCCTTGTCCGTTCTTACAACCTCATTAGGTTAAATTGATATCGAAGCAAGTGTCCGTATTCACTGGCTCGGTAACCGTTTGCTCTAATTGTGGAAAACTAGAACGCTGTTTATAGAGTCGAGTGTTGTCGTACCAAATCGTAGTTCTGACCTGTGCCTCAATTAGACCAGGCCGACGTAGCCCCATCCGCCACCCTTGGCGGCGCTATCACCGGTAGAATCATCAATCGTTCTGAACGTCTCTTGGACCCCGAACTCACTTCCTCCGGATCCTTGGATGCTAGCACCTCAGCAAATGCTTCGAATGCAGCTGGCGCTAATGCTTCCAATGGGTCAGCCAGTGGACAGCCCGTGCAATCGACAGAATTGCGCTCGGCTGCTATTGCCATCTGGAAGATGTGCCTCGAGTCCATCCGCACAAAAGTTAGTGCGCAAAGCTTTCGCACCTGGTTCGAGCCGCTAACCGCGGTCGACCTCGAAGGCTCGCAGTTGACGCTCAAAGCTCCTAGTAATTTCTTCTATGAGTGGATCAGCGAACACTTTCAGGAGACCCTGGAAAATTCGCTGAAGGAAGTCCTGGGCCCGAGCGCCCGCTTCAAGTTTAATATCGTCAACGAGATCGAGTCGGTCAATACCTCACTCGTCTCGTCCGATCAAGCACCTCCGCCACCCGTGCAGCAAGCGCCGCAGCAGCCGACAGGCATGACCTACGGCGGCGGACCAAGCGCGCTTTATAGCCCAAGCCAGAATTCTCATCAGGCGAGCTCGAACAATGGGCACGCACAAGGCGGCATGCAAGCGACGCACCAGCTCATCGGTCAGGCTGCACCACCTAATGCGATGGCCCCGCAGGTCCGCCAGATGGGTGTGCCGTCGTTCGGGCAGCAGCAGCAACCCCAGCAGCAGCAGCAATATTCTGCTCCGATCCCGGCTGGCCGCAAGCCTCAGATCGATTCCAACCTGAACCCGCGCTACACGTTTGATACCTTTATTCGAGGTGAGTCGAACAAGTTGGCGTATGCCGCGGCTGTCGCTGTTGCGAACAATCCAGGTGGTACGAGCTACAATCCGCTTGTCATCTATGGAAACGTAGGTTTGGGTAAGACCCACCTCATTCAGGCTGTCGGTAATCTGGTCATCCAGAAGTATTCGGGCGCTCGCGTGCTCTATACCTCGTCGGACCGCTTCACGGTAGAATTCGTCGATGCGATCCAGAACGACCGTATTAATGAGTTCACGAACATGTACCGCTCGATCGATCTTTTGATCATCGATGACGTGCAGTTCTTCGCCGGCAAGGAAAAGACCCAGGATATTTTCTTCCATACCTTTAATGCCCTTCGTGAGCTCGGCAAGCAGATCATCCTGACCTGCGACCGACCGCCGAAGGAGCTAAAGGATATAGATGACCGCCTCCTCAACCGCCTCCAGTGGGGACTGACCGCCGATATGCAGGCTCCGGACCTCGAGACCAGGATCGCGATCCTGCGTCATAAGGCGATCACGGACGGCATTGACCTCCATTCGGACGTCATCGAGTTCATCGCGACGAACGTCACGACGAATATTCGCGAGCTTGAAGGCTGCCTGATCTCGCTTCTTGCAACAGCATCGCTCGAAGGACGCGATCCAAATCTTGAGCTCGCACGCGATGTCTTGCGTAAGGTTGCGAAGCGTTCTGCGCCGATCCTTTCTATTGAGACGATCCAGCGCACGGTTGCGAAGAAGTTTAACGTAGACGAAGAATTACTTCGTGCAAAGACGCGAAAGCAGGAAGTTGTTCAAGCACGTCAGGTTGCAATGTATCTCTCGAAGGAGTTGACCAGCAGTTCGCTTAAGACGATCGGCCTGCACTTCGGTGGTCGCGATCACTCGACGGTCATTCATGCATGCCAGACGATCTACGACGATATGCGCCACAATACAGGCCTAGCAACGAAGGTCGAAGAACTACGCAGACAATTTGAGTTGATGCAATAGCACTTCGTGATCGCATTCGGTGCAGTAATATCAACACAAAATAGCTGTAACTATAAAGCGGGCCTCTGGCCCGCTTTTCGTTTATCTAGTCTTTATCCCAGTTCTACGTTCATTACCATCTCAATGATCAACGACAACTGTTTTCGTTCGCGATCACATGATGAAGTTATCAGAAAGAGATCAACAACTCTTGATAACTCTCACTGTATAGCGTGTCGAGCGCCATATCTTTTCCATACTCACATCTGGATGATATCTTGAACTGGCACTTACTTATCCTTCGCAGAAATGTGGATAGTTGTATAGAGCGTTGGTAATAAGTTATCCCGTGGATAGCATCTCGTCTATCAACATATCTTCCCCGGACTGTATAACTTGTGAAGTCGCACTTCGACCAATACTGATGCGGCTCTCATCACACATCACTTCCACTTACCCACATATCCACTGCCTTTAAATACGTATCTAATGTATTTAAATGTATTTAAAAAAACTAGTATTTAAGAAGAGTGTGGGGAAAGACTGGAAGGGCTGCTACATGTTGAAATGCCCTGGGAAGCGAAAACTATCAATCCGGTTCGTTGTTAAACCTTTGCCCTTAAGAGCCCCTTGGCAAAAAGCCCGTTGCTAAAAGCCATCGGATCATTCATGACAGCACTGTTCTGATCCCTCGACCTAACTCATCTCGAATCTAGAGTGAATATTGCAATCATCGGTACCGGCTATGTTGGACTTGTCTCCGGCGCCGGCTTTGCTGAGACCGGTAATCACGTCATCTGCATGGACGTGGTGCCTGAGAAGATCGAAAAGCTTAAGCAAGGGATCATCCCCATCTTCGAGCCCGGCCTCGAGGAAATGGTCAAGTTCAACCTCCAGGAAGGTCGCTTGAAGTTCACGCTCGATCTGGCTGAGGCAGTAAACCATGCTGAGGTTATCTTTCTGGCGCTTCCTACCCCTCCGGGTGGTGATGGAGCTGCAGATCTCTCGTATGTGCTGAACACGTCGAAGAAGATCGCTGGGATCATCACTGAGCCAAAGGTCGTCGTAAATAAATCGACCGTGCCGGTAGGCACCGCGGATCGTGTCCGCAAGATCTTTGAAGATAATACCGAGGTACCTGTTGAGGTTGTATCGAATCCAGAATTCCTGAAAGAGGGAGCTGCAGTTCAGGATTTTATGAAGCCCGATCGTATCGTGATCGGTACGCAGGATCCGGGTGCTATACTCGTGATGAAAGAGCTTTACGAGCCATTCGTCCGCACAGGGAATCCGATCTACATCATGGACGAGAAGTCGTCCGAGTTGACAAAATACGCCGCGAATTCTTTCCTGGCGCTCAAGATCTCGTTTATGAATGAGATCGCAAATTTGTGTGATCGCGTAGGTGCAGATGTCGATCAGATCAGAATCGGTATTGGATCAGATAATCGCATTGGACCTCAATTCCTCTTCCCTGGTGTGGGTTATGGCGGAAGCTGTTTTCCGAAGGATGTGAAGGCGTTGATCAAGACCTCAGAGGAGCTTGGTCATAATTTCGATATTCTCGAGTCGGTTGAGAAAGTCAATGACCGTCAGAAGAAAATTCTGATCGACAAGATACTAAAGCATTACAACGGCGATATTAAAGGCAAGACCTTTGCGATCTGGGGAATCTCATTCAAGCCGAGAACGGATGATATTCGTGACGCGCCATCGATCGATATTATACAGGGTTTACTATCGCATGGCGCAAAGATAAGCGCAAGCGATCCAGCAGCGATCGCAGCGATCAAGACAATCATACCAGAAAGCGATAGTGTGTCGTATCATCGCAAGAATTACGATGCGATCAAGGGTGCAGATGCACTGCTCATCGTGACCGAATGGAATGAATTTAGAAATCCAGACTTCGATGCGATGGCAGAGGCCCTCGCCGATAAGGTGATCTTCGATGGACGAAACATCTACGATCCGGACCGCATGCGCGAGCACGGCTTCACGTATTACGGTATCGGTCGCCGCTAATCTTCGCGAATAAAAGCTCTTATGCCACGTACACTCATCACAGGCGGCGCAGGTTTTTTGGGAAGCCATCTTTGCGAGCGATTCATCGCTGAAGGTCACGAAGTGATCTGTATGGACAACCTGGTGACAGGCTCGATGGAGAACATCGCGCACCTATTGCCAAACCCGAAGTTCAAATTTATCCACTACAATGTTACCGATTACATGTACGTGGATGGTGATCTCGATTACATTCTGCACTTCGCCTCTCCTGCTTCTCCGATCGATTATCTGAAGTTGCCGATCCAGACGCTCAAGGTCGGATCGCTCGGCACGCACAAAGCTCTTGGGCTTGCAAAGGCAAAGAACGCACGATTCCTGCTTGCGTCAACGAGCGAGACCTATGGCGATCCAGAAGAACATCCGCAGCGCGAGAGCTACTGGGGTAATGTTAACCCGATCGGTATCCGCGGCGTGTATGATGAGGCAAAGCGTTTTGCGGAAGCGATCACGATGGCGTATCACCGCTATCATGGCCTGGAGACTCGGATCATCCGCATCTTCAACACATACGGCGAGCGTATGCGTGTGAACGACGGACGCGCAATCCCCGCCTTCATGTCGCAGGCATTGCGCAATGAGCCGATCACTGTGTTTGGTGATGGCTCACAGACTCGTTCGGTATGCTACGTCTCCGATCTTGTTGAAGGCATTTATCGGTTGCTGCTCTCGGATTATGCAGAGCCAGTCAACATCGGCAATCCCGATGAAGTAACGATGTTGCAACTGGCCGAGGAGATCCTTGCGATGATCCCAGAAAGCAAGAGCGAGATCGTGTTCAAGGAATTACCGCAGGACGATCCGAAGGTGCGTCAGCCCGATATCACGCTCGCGAAGAAGTTGCTCGGATGGCAGCCGACGATCGATCGCAAGATAGGCCTCGAACGCACGCTGAAATATTTCCGGAAAGCAGTACTCGCTGAAGACGCCGTACCCGCATAAGAGAACAAACAACATTACGTGAAGCAGCTTTTACAATCCATGCGCTCGGGTACGATCACCGTAAAGGACGTGCCGGCACCAACCGAACCGAAGCGCGCTGGAGTGATCGTGCGTGTACATGCGAGCCTTATCTCCGCGGGTACCGAGAAGATGAAAGTCGATCTTGCGCGCGCAAGCTTGATCGATAAAGCGCGCAAGCGTCCGGATGATGTAAAGAAGGTCATCGCAGAAATTAAGCAGCAGGGTTTTTGGTCGACGTATCAGCGCGTTATGCGGAAACTCGACACGCCAGGTCCGCTTGGATATAGCTGCGCGGGCGAAGTGATCGCAGTTAGCGAAGACATCACTGACCTCAAGCCGGGCGACAGAGTTGCGTGCGGCGGACAAGGCGCGTATCACAGCGAGGTCGTCTCCGTCCAGCGCAATCTATGTGTCAAACTGCCTGAGAACGTACCGTATGAAGAAGCCTGCTACACCACGCTCGGTGCCATCGCGATGCAAGGCGTTCGCCAAGCCGATCTTCGATTTGGTGAGACCGTTGTCGTTATTGGTCTTGGTGTCGTCGGTCAGCTCTCTTGCGCCATTGCAAAAGCTGCTGGTTGTGTAGTAATAGGTATCGATCTCGACGATCAGCATGTAGCACTCGCGGAGCAACATACCGCTCAGCACGCATACAACCGTAAAGAGGATCTGCTTGAAGAGAAGATCAAGTCGATCACCGGTGGATTTGGTGTTGATGCAATTTTGATCTGTGCTGCAACAGATTCAAACGATCCGATCGACTTCAGCACACGTATCGCTCGTGATCGCGGCAAGCTGATCATGGTCGGCGTCACTGGCATGAACATACCGCGTGACGCCTTCTTCGTAAAGGAGTTAGAGTTCAAGCTTTCCCGCTCGTATGGTCCGGGCCGGTACGAGTATGATTACGAAGAACGTGGCATCGATTATCCGATCGGCTATGTGCGCTGGACCGAGCGCCGCAATCTCGGCGAGTTCGTCCGCCTCGTAAGCGAAGGGCACATCCGTCCATCAGTTCTTACGACGCACACCTTCACGATAGATCAGGCTGACACAGCATACGGCATGATCGCAGGTGAGCGCAAGGAGCGATACGTCGGCATCGTGCTCACTTATCCGCCGAACGAGGACAAGAAGTCACGAGTTAGCTCTGGCGAGATCGCACGGACAGAACCACGCAAGATCACCGGCAAGCCACGTGTTGGATTCGTCGGCGCAGGAAATTTCGCGCAAGGATTCTTGCTGCCGACGTTACAGCAGAGTGCGGAGCTGGTGATCGTTGCGAATCAATCGGGTGCTAGCGCATCTGACGCGCAGACAAAGTTTGGATTTAAAACGATGACGACCGATCCGATGGATGTCATCATGTCGCCAGATATAGATGTCGTCTTTATCGCGACGCGTCATGGTAATCACGCTGAGCTCGCAGCGAAGGCGCTCGACGCAGGAAAGCATGTATTCGTTGAGAAGCCTGCAGCTTTGAGCGAGAGCGAGATGGCGCTCGTCGCGCAGAGTTTTGCGAATGCAAGCGAGCGTGCTGGCCTGAAGTACATGGTCGGATTCAATCGTCGCTTCTCGCAGCTTGTACGCAAGACGAAAGATTTCTACGCAGGCTCGACCGATCCGAAGATGATCTTCTATCGCGTCAATGCTGGTCCGCTTCCGGCATCGCACTGGACGCAGGATCTCCAGGAAGGCGGTGGCCGCATCATCGGCGAGGGATGTCACTTCATCGATACTGCGGCATATATCATTGGCGACAAGCTGCCGAAGAGCGTTTATGCACGCTCGATCTCGTCGGGCCGCAGCGACCAGAATGATCACGATACCGTCTCGATCACAGTCGATTACGAAGATGGGTCTGTCGTGACGCTCATGTATCTCGCGAATGGCGACAAGGGACTGCCGAAGGAAGAGATGCAAGTCTTCTCCGCCGGGCGCACCGCGATCATGAAGAACTTCACGGAGCTTGAGCTCTGGAAGGGCGCAAGCGGCAAGCCGGAAAAAGTATC
>JBKJTP010000086.1:0-6130 GCA_046590195.1 Kapaibacterium sp. (SeqCode)
ACAGGCTACGCTGAAGCTTTCGACTCGCACCGGAGCGCCATCGTCGCAAGTCACGATCGAGGGTGAGACAAGTGTCCAGAACGGTACTGCACGGATCGAGCTCGTGACCGAAGGCAATAGCCCGCTTCCCGCCAAAGAGCATATCATCGAAAATATCCCAGTCACAAACGGTCGCTTCTCGGTCACTGATAACTTGCCAGCATCGATCGGCGACGACGCGGGTAGTTACAAACTCACGGTTGCGAACACCGCAGGGAAGAGCTTCGCACGCGCTAGCACTGATATCACGTTCACAAAAGATCGTATTACCCAAGTTGAAGTGACGCCGAGATATCTTGTGCCGAATGTTCCATATGCCATCAGCGCGGCAGTGCAGATCACGCAGACTTTGTCAGCTGTCACCGCGATAGTGACGGAGTATGTCACGGACAAGAGCGGAGTCGAAACACAGAGTGGCTCGCAGACCGTGAATCTCTCCGCGTCTGGCGACAAGTTCGTTGGCAACGCAACCGCACCAGGCATCGCATCGACGCGCATCTCGATCGTGGTCGAGGCGACGACAAACGGTGGCGGGAAGATCGTAAGCGATCCGCTCTCGACGATCGTTGGCGGTTCATCCGATCCAGCGATCTTTAGCCAAAGCCATCACAACAGCTTCCGAGCGAAGCTTGTAGCTACGCCATCGGGTCTTGCATGGCAACAGACCGTGCACAATCTCGGATCAGTCGATGCATCGCGCGTGCGCGTGGAGTTGGTTGCGAAGATCAAGAACGTCTCGAGCGTGATCAGCTCTGTTACCGTCCCCACGATCCTTGCGCACTCGAACGTGAATGTGTTATTGCCGTTTGTGAGCACGACGCTTGACTCAGCAGCACTTACGCTTCGAGTTGGACCCGATTCGTCTGGCAACGTTCCGTATAACTACATAGATAGCTCACGAACAAATAACGAGACGCTCCCAAAGCTCACGACGCTCGGTGCAGCAGCCTATCTGCAGAATGTGGGCACGACACTCACGGGTGGACACAGCGCTGCATCGTTCGATGGCGGCTTCGTTACGCTCGATCTTGGTGCGAATGCCATCGGTGATGTTGCGGCAACGCCGATCCGGGTCGAGCGCTTCAACCAGGCTCCGCGAAATATGCAGCCGGATGTCCAGTTGATCGAGCTTGACTCGAGCAATAAGATCCGCACACATGCTGTGCGTATCGTTACTGATTCGCTCGGTGCTGTGGCACTCGATCAAGCCGCTTCGCCTCGGACTGTCTCCATCCGGACTGAAAGCACTCGCTCCGATCTGGCGATCTATCGCCAGGATGACCGCTCGAAGCTTTGGACGATCCTGACTACTACGCGCAATGGCAACGTGCTTACAGCGACGATCAGCCATCTCGGCACTTTCGCTATCGGGTATCATAATGATAAGACGCCGCCAGTCGTAGAGATGACGGTCGAAGGACAAGTCTTTGTAGATAAGGGCGATGTGCCGGAGAAGCCACGCTTAAGTGTTATTATTCAGGACGCGAATGGTATCGATATCACGACGGGGAAGACTGTTGTGAAGATCGATGGACAGCCGGTCGATGCAAACATCGTCTCATCCCTCGACACGCAACGCACGCAGACGACGATCAACATGAAACTCGAGCCGAAGCTCAGCAACGGCCGACACACGATCTCGGTCACTGCTGTTGATAACAACGGCTTGAGTGCAGAGAAGCAACTCGAAGTGAATGTCTCGAATGAGTTTGTGATCCAAGAACTCGGCTCGTATCCGAATCCATTTGCTACCGTCATGTTCATCGCGTACGAGATCAAGGGCATCCCGTTCGCCGATGAAGTGGAGTGGAATCTCTATACCGTCAGTGGCAAGCTGATCAAGACGCACCGCTTCCCGTCGGACAATCCCGAGCAGACGTTCGGATTCGTCAAAGGTGGCACAGGCACCCCGACGAGTCTTGGCTACCATGAAGTGTGGTGGGATGGCCGCGACAACGATGGCTTCGACGTCGCAAACGGTGTTTATTACTATCGCCTCAAGGTGAAGACCGAGCGCGAGACGAAAGAGATCACCGGCAAACTTGCGAGGATCAGATAGCGTGAAGAGAACACTCTACATATCGCTAGTTCTGCTCGTGCTTGCATTGCCAGGTGTTCTCACTGCGCAATCGAGATACGCAGCCGACTTCCTCAACATTCCTGTCGGCGCAAAGCCTCTATCGATGGGCGGAGCATTCACGGCGCTTGCGAACGATGAATCGGCATTCTACTGGAATCCTGCGGGCGTGTCGCTGCTGCCGAACATGACATTCGGCTTCATGTACTCGTCGGAGTTCGGTGGACTCGGCTCATCGCTCGCGCAGTTCTATCATGCCGGATTTACGCTTCCGATGGAATCGACAAGCATCGCGGTGAACTGGGTGCGCCTCTCGGTTGGCGATATGCGCTTTGGTCCCGATCTCACGAACATCAACATCACCCAGGAACGCCAGCGTCTGGTGCGCGAGTACTATGGCGGTAATGCTTCGATGTTCAGCGACAACGAGGATGCGCTTGTGCTCTCGGTTGCTCGCAACAACAAATTTGAGATCGACTGGGGCTGGTTCTACTTCAAGCAGATGATCGAGATCCCGATCGGCGTGAACTTCAAGTACATTTCGCAGAAGATCGGTGAGTATGGCTCGTCGAGCGGTATCGGCATTGATGCCGGCATGATGGTGAAGTTCTCACTCGGACAATTCCTGCTGATCCCTGAGATCGGTAAGATGGGAATTGGCTTGAACGTGACCGACCTGTTAGACACAAAGCTCAACTGGAGCACCGAGCGCCAGCATGTTATTCCGCGCAAGTTTATCGGCGGGCTGGCTTATACACATGAGATCCCGAGCATCAATCTTGTTGCTACGATGACGACCGATCTGGATTTCAGCGACAAGCGTAAAGTCCGGATAGGATTTGATGCTGTCTATCGCGATGAAGTGAGCATTCGCGCAGGTCTCGATCGCAGCCTCTTCACAACAGGCGCGGGATTCAACTGGCAAAAGAAGGTCAAGTGTGATTACTCGTTACTGTTGCATAACGATCTCGGTGCCGTTCATCGCCTGAGCTTCGGCGTTAATATCAACAAGATGTTCAATCTCGATTCAGCGGAGGTAGCGCAATGAGGATCATACTTGTGCTTCTAGCTTTCGTGCTATGCGCGTGTGGCGCCGATGTTGAGCCCGGCATCATGCCGCCGCAGCCTGTGATCTATCCGAAGACGTTGCCACCTGATCCCGCAGATCACGGAGTCTTCGCAGATGTGAGTGCTGAAATTCCAGCGATCTGGATCGAATGGAATTCAGATCTAGAGCGCAAGACAAGCGGATACGAGATCTATCGCTCCGAGACTGGTGAGCAGGGTGGGGATAGTCTGCTCATCGGCAAGTTGCTTGTTGGCCGCAAAGAACCATCGAACGACCTCGTGCAGCAGATCGACACAACGCATCGCGATACGATCGACATAAAGTACGGCAAGCGTTATTACTATCAGGTTCGCGCGTTCAATCGCTCGGCAACGAATCAGTACACATTCAGCAAGCCGAGCCCGGTCAGGAATTACCGACTACTTACGGGGCCAACACCGCTTCGTCCGTCAACGAATGGCGTCGATGTTCCAGCCTCAGGACTGGAATTCTCCTGGAGCTATGGCGATCAGACGGAGGGCGGCTTTTTTCAGGTTGTGCTCGAGCGTGTGAATCCGCCTCAGGTGATCTGGTCTTCGCTGATGCTGCCGCAGGTGGGTGATGTGATCATTGAGCGCTATCCGGAAAGCGCGCCACAGTTGCTTTCGAACGTGCTCTATCGCTGGCGTGTCAAGCGGATCACTTCCGATGGTGGTGCGTCCAGTTACTGGCAGCAATTCTCGGTCAAGTAGTATCTTGCGTTCGGCTGGCGTAAAAGCGTTATTTTTGAATGATCTCAGCGAGAGCCTATGGGCTCCGAGGCATTTCTGTTCTCTTTGTGTCGGATGAAATATCTCTTACTGTTCGCTCTTTTCTTCTTTACGCTTTCGTGCTTCACTCCTGACGTCCAGGCTCAGCCAACGGGCGGCGGCGGTGGGATGACGGCAAGCCCGAATGTACCGCTCTATCGCATTGCGAAGGGCAACGAGTTCACGATCTCGGTGAACCTCTGGGGATTCGTCGGGGGGCCTGGGAAATACGAAGTGCCTACGTCGACGACGCTCACCGAACTTCTCAGTTTTGCTGGCGGACCGACGCCATCTGCGCGTCTTGTCGATATCCGCATCATCCACGCCGATACCTCGTTCGAGAACCGGGTTGAGGTCTTCAACCTTGAAGACTGGAAGGAGGGAGTCGATCTCAGTCAGAATCCGCTACTTACTCCGGGCGACACGATCGTCGTCAGCGGCCGAGCGCTCGATGTGTTTTTTCAGACGATCAGCATCGTCAGCAACATCCTGGTCATCGTCACAGCACTGGTGAACTTCATCTCGTTCTCGACGAAGTAGCGATCACTCCTTAATATCGTAGCGCACTTCGTAGAGATCGTAATTCTTGTCGGACAGGGATTCTCTTCCAGAAGCTATAATGAACAAGCGCTCTGTAGGGTGAAAGACAATGCTCTTCTCCTTGCCGGTGTTGATAGGAGCTGGCACTGGCCTCGCCTCTGACCAGCTAGAATCCATCCAAGTACTGTAGAACAAAGCGTACTTGCCACGATACATTCTTGTGAAGAACAGGTGTTTGCTATCTCGGGAAAGAGTAGGAAAACCTTCATAAGCACCGGTGTTGACCCCACTGCCTACTGAGACAGCATGATCCCAAGGCCCAATGTACGTCGTCGAGCGGTATATGTCAACATCGCTTCCACCGCTCTTAACGCTAGAGAAGTAAAGGGTATCGCCCGCTGGGTTGATGAAGGGTTGCGATTCCCAGTCACTCGTATTTATTGTCGCTGGCAAACCAACTAGTCCGCTGGCCTCGCTCCTGTAAATATTCACATCGCGAGTATTCCCCTGTGGAGCTTTTGGATTTTGCATAGCAAGGTAGGTGACTCCCTTCGCATCGATCGTGACAGCACCCGTGGGATGGTTGCTCGGATAAGCGACTCGCTTTACATTGTAGTATTCACCACCACGGTATTCGACCAACCAAAGCTGATCTGTTCCACCTTTGCGCTTAGAAGTAAAGTACAGGGTATCTCCTGTTGGTGTGAAAGTGCACGCATACTCCATTTGGTAGGACTGAACTTCATCCGGCAGCCTCGTCACCCGGATATTCGTCCAGGTTCGTGGATCGTAGATCTGGGCGCTGGCGGTGCTCACGCCAAAAGTGATTGTAAGGATTGCGAGATGATGTAGTGTCTTTCTCATTGGATACAAATCAATGTGCTGGCATAAATATACCATAATTTCGCGCAGATAAACTCATCTATGCATTTGCGAAGCATCACTCACCTCGTTTTTCTGCTTTTGGTATCATTTGCCGGACTCAGCTGCAACCGCGGCGTCGAGCCTGGAGTGCTCCGTTTCTGGCATTTCTGGTCGGAGCCCGCACAACGAGCGCTGATGGATTCGCTGATCCAGGGGTACATTGCGGAGAATCCCGGAGCAAAGGTACATGTCGAGGAGCTGAGCTGGTCCAACGGCAAGACCAAGCTGATGATCGGCTTTAACTCGAAGACAGCGCCCGATGTGCTCGAGCTCGGCAGTGACTGGGTCCCACAGTTCGCCAGCAGCGGTGTGCTGCTGGAGATGGGCGCAGTGGCCGAATTGCAACAGAGCCTGAACTCCGGTCCAGCGTACGCGCTCGAGCCAGGCCTCTATCAGGGCAAGGTTTACGCGGCGCCATGGCTGCTCGATACGCGCGTGATGTTCATCAATGACAGCCTTGTTGCGGCGGCAGGGGTCGAGGTCACAAACAACCTGCTCACTGACTGGCAGGCAATGATGGCGCTTGGTGCGAAGATCCAGGCGACGGGTGCGAAGGGCATCGGCGTCAATGGCTCGGATGCGCACCGCCTGTATAAGAAGATCCTGCCATACATGTGGTCCAATGGCGGGGAGCCGTTCAACATTAAGGGCGAGCCTACGCTGAACACGCCAGCCAACATCGAGGCTGTGCAA
>JBKJTP010000092.1:0-13075 GCA_046590195.1 Kapaibacterium sp. (SeqCode)
TGAGAAGGAGCGCATTGATCTTGCAAGCGATATCCACGACGGCCCGCTGCAAGATCTCTATGCAACGCGCTTCCTTCTCACGGGTCCCAACGAACAACTCGAACGCCTGCTGGCGAAAGTGAGAAGCGAACTCCGCGAGATCACGATGCGGCTCGAATCACCGAAACTCGAGAACGGGCTAAGCGAAGCGCTTCGCGAACTGCTCGACTGGTACGAAGAGAAGAGTGCGAGCCCAAGCTTCCGCTTTATCTCGATCGGATGCGATGACGCAGTACCAGCCGATGTATCGCTTACGCTATTTCGCATGGCCCGCACTGCGGTTGCGAACGTGTACAAACATAGCCAGGCAACGTCGGTCGATCTTGCGTGCATCGTAGATCGAGACGTGCTAACGCTTGTCATCAAGGACAATGGCTGTGGCTTCGACACCAGCGACCAGGCACACGACGCAACAGAGCATTGCGGTCTCTTTCTCATGCGGCATTACGCCGCAGAGATCGGTGCAAAGCTCGAAGTGATCTCGCGCCCCGGCGAGGGCACGATGATACAGATACAATGGAAGCTGCAATCAGGCAACAAGACAAAGCGGATCACACGCAACGAAATCAACACAGTACTCACATGGAAAGGCCGATAAGGGTTGTCATCGCGGACGACCACGAGATGGTCCGCAAAGGATTGAAGGCGTGGCTTGTTGCTGAGCAGGATATCAGCGTCGTCGCGGAAGGCTCGACAGGCAAGGCAGTGCCGGATCTCATCCAGCTACATTCACCCGACGTCCTCATGCTCGATCTGCATTTGCCGGACAAGCATGGCCTGGATGTCATCAAGGATCTGCGTGCAGCAGGTGTGCAGACTCCGATCCTCGTCATGACTGGCTACGAGAAGCAACGAGCACGCGCTGTGCTGCTTGCCGGTGCGAACGGATTCTTAAACAAGGAAGAAAATCGCGACAGGATCACTGATGCGGTTCGATGGGCAGCGAGCGGGGAGACTGGTACATGGCTGAGTCCGGCTGCGGCGTCCGAGTGGATCCAATCGAACGTCGCGATTGAGAAGTCCGAGTTAACGAAGACCGAACTTCGCGTGCTTGAATTGATCGAGCTCTCCAACGCACTGATCGCGGCAAAGCTCTTTCTCTCCGAGGGGACTGTAAAGAATCATATCACGAACATTTACAGCAAGCTCAATCTCAGCAATCGGCAGGAAGCAATCGCATGGGCGCATCAGCATGGTCTGCTCATCACTAAACTCTAGCTGAAGTGGAAGTTAATGGAGCTCCAGGGGTGTTGGCATCACATCACACGAGCTAGGTTAAACAGATCCTTTCCCTCAATGAAGAGCACAAGACAAAACCTTCTATCGGTCGTCGCAGTACTTGCGATCGGTTCACTCATGTTCGGTTGCGGCGGAGAGAAGAAGCCAGCTGCAAGCATTCCAAAGGGCGATGCGGCACACGGACAGCAGTTGTATGCGATGAACTGCGCAGCATGCCATGGCGCGGGCGGTAAAGGCGATGGTGCTGCTTCGGCTGCACTGAACCCAAAGCCAGCGGATCACACGAACAAGGCCACGATCGGCAATCGCTCGGATGAAGAGCTCTCGAATATCGTTAAGATGGGTGGTGGCTTGGTCGGCAAGCCGACAATGCCGGCATTCCCGCAGTTCAGCGAAAAGGATCTGAACGACATCGTCGCGCATCTGAGAAACATCTCAGGTTCGGATCATCGCTAAGACTTTGACATCGTGATCTAAGCGATCAGCGCGCAGCTTGACCCAACCCAGTCAAGGCCCTTGTTAAAATCGACACCGACCATCTTGCCGCGCGTAAAGCGAACAAGTGTGTGCGTTGCATGTGGTCTGCTGTTTCCATCCGGCCAAAGCAATAGCACACGCATCTCGGCTTTCACCGGATGCCCGTCCGGGGTGTGTAACGCGTTCGCATAGGTCACGCGCTCTTGCAGCATCCACGCGTCATGTTGATCGTGCGGCACGTTCTCGATCTCTTCAACAGTCGGCCCAACAACAACACCGCTTCCCGCAAACGAGAAGAGCGGCTTGAGTACATACTGTTCGAGATCGAATGCATTGATATCCAGCGGTAACTCACTCAACAACCATCCTTTCGGGATCGCATCGAAGTGCTTCGCAAGCTCCGGCAGCAACACCTTGCTGATGCGGTAATACCAGTTCGGGTGTCCAGCCCACGTTACATCGATCGGCTGCGTGAGATCAACCGGCAGTGTTACGTTCTTCACCTTTAACTCATCATAGATCGCACGATTGTAGATGCGGCGTATCTCGACAAGCTCTCCATTCAATGGATAGTACAGCTTGTCACCTTGCTGCACCAGATCGCGGATGTTGCAGATGTGAATACCGAGTGCCTTCGCTGTTAGCGTAAAATCTGCGGCTGTCTTTTGCTGCAAAGGATCAAGCTCCAGCAGCACAACGTGCTTCGGATCTTCATCACCTACGATCACGTTGCGAAGCATCGCGTAGTAATCATCGTACGTATCATCCGTAAACATTAAGCCGGTAAGGTGCGATGGAAATTCATACACATCGCGAACAACCTGGCTATACAGGGCCTGAAAGTAGAAGAGGGAGGGAAAGCCCTGCAGCTCGATCAGCTTGAGATCAGGAGCCTCCGCACTCCCCGTGATCGCGAAATCGACAGCAGCCAAGTTCGGGTGCGCAGATTCATTCGCGACATTGAACTCACGCGGTATCGCGCGCACAGCACCCTGTTGCAGCCCTGCTGATGTGGCAACGAGCAACATCTCCTCCGCAAGCCTACCGGCCTTCGCGGCTAGTGCTTTCGGAATGAAGATCGGCGATTCGGCCAGCCTGAAGTCAACGCTGCATTCGCACTGAGCTTCAATACGGCGTCGAACTTCATCGTACTTCGCCTGAGAGAACTTATGATCGAACTCCTCACGTAGCGCTGGTATCATCTTCTTGTGCGGGCTCGTGTACCGGTGCTCGTTCGATCTTGATCTGTTGCAGGCGATGGCGAACCTTGCGTGTGATCGTCCAAGCAAGTCCGTTGGACTCAATGACATCACCCACGTTCGGAATGCGGCCACTCATCTTCTGTACGAAGCCGCTGAGGGTCGAGTACTCATTACTCTCTTCGAGCTTGCCAAATTTGTCGCCAAAGCGATCGTTGAAATCAGCGACCGGCATCATCGGATCGATGTAAAGCGTGTCTGCGATCTCGATCACGTCGCGCTCTTCATTGCCATCGGATTCATCGCGGATCTCACCAACAAGCTCTTCGAGAATATCCTCGAGCGTCACGAGTCCTTCAACGCCGCCATGCTCGCTGACGACAACGCCAAGATGCATCCGCTCTTTCTGGAATTCGAGAAGCAAGCGCTCGAGCGTTTGTGTCTCACTGACGAACAGCGCGGGCCTGAGCACGCGCTCGATCATCGCGAAGAAATCCTTCTCCGCATTCTGGCTCGGTACGCTCAAGCGCTCAAGCTGCGAGAAGACGGGCAGGAGATCACGCACATAGAGGATACCGATGATCTCATCGACCGATGTGCGAAAGACCGGGATACGAGAGAAGCCCTCTTCCTGAATGACCCGCATCGCTTCGCGTGGCTCGCATTCAAGATCCATCGCGACCATCTCGGTGCGGTGCACCATGATCTCGCGCGCAGTCGTGCCTTTGAATTCAAAGATCGACGCAATGATCTCCGACTCACTGCGCTCCATCACGCCATGCTTCGCAGACTCAGCAAGCACCGAGCGCAGCTCTTCGCGCGAATGCACGTGTGACTCAAGGACAACCGGCATATTGAACGCGCGAAGCAAGCGACCAACCAGCTTGTTGAGCGTCCAGATCAGCGGCTTGAAAAGCTTGTAGAACCAGTCGAGCGGAGTCGAGACCCAAAGCGACACCGACTTCTCGTACGAGATTGCGATCGACTTCGGCAGCAATTCGCCTAGCACAATATGCAAGATCGTGATGACGAAGAAACCGACACCGATGCTGATCGAATGAGCGAGCGAAGGAGAAACCTCCAGCCATGTAAAGACCGGCTGCAACAGCGCAGCAGTTGCAGGCTCACCGACCCAACCGAGTGCAAGACTCGCGAGTGTGATACCGACCTGCACGGCGCTGAGGTACGCGTCAAGATGGCCGACGATCCACTTGACCTTGATCGCCTTTGGATCGCCTTGAGCGATCAGCTCTTCCAGCTGAGAGGGCCGGAGCTTGACGATGGCGAACTCAGCCGCAACAAAAAAGCCATTTAAGGCTACGAGAAAGGCGACGAGTAAAAGTTGTAAGGCAATGTCCATAGTGTGCCCTGATCCCTAACTCCCCGGCTTTCGGGAAATGGAAGGACGGATGGGCGACCTCGCTTTCAATGCTGTAATTCTAGCTACAATTATACACTACAAATGCCTGCCCAACCACGAAAAGCGGCACAATGGTATCTCAGGGAAACCCTTGCGTCACAGCCGGGAAACCAAAGAGAGCGCACATTGAGCCACCGCTCCGGCGCTTTGGCCGGGGAAGATGGTGTCACCGACGAGGTGGAGCCCGATGATCGGACTCACCAGAGATGGCCAATGCCAGGGTAGCCGACCGGCCTTGTACGCCAACCCACCGACGAGGCCAAGCTTGCGCTTCGTGTAGAACTCGAAGCTTCTCGGAGTGCTGACGAGGGCGAAATGCACTTTCCCTGGATCAAAGCCCTCCAGCTTCTCGGTCATCACTCGCTCAAACCATGTATGTAGTTCTGCCTTGTGAGCGAGATAATCCTCTTCTGAATATCTGAACCAGCGAGCGGGGTCAGCTTCGTGTGTCGAGACTGATATAGTTCGATAGCCTGCTGGGGCTTTCATGGTGTCACCAATTCGCGAGAGCGAGACGAAGACTGATGCATCATCTACATGCAACTGATGAAAGAGCGCCGAGCGCCCGACTCTGTCATCGATCACCGCATAATATGCATTGGCACCCCAGACGTCATCGCCTTCGATCCCGGCATCCCACTTGTGAAAATACTTTTGCCTTGGGTTGCCAAGCATCGCTGCCGTATTCCAAAGCGGTGCGTTCGATACGACATGACGCGTTGCAAAGCTTCCGCGTGATGTCGTGACCGTCAATGTCTTCGGGTCGATGCTCTCGACTCGCTGCTTGAATTTGATCTCCCCACCCAATTGCAGAAAGCGCTTGAGCAACTCGCTGCTTAACGTATAAGCACCGCCATCGAGAGAGTATGTCTGCGATGGATAGATCAAGCCCAGCGCGGCGGCAAGGATGGAAACGAGGTCGCTCGTTGTCTGGGTAGAGACAAGAAGAAGTTGATCGAGGAAAGAGCGAAGCTTCGCATTTTCTTCAAGCCCAAGATCAACCAGCATCTTCTCGAATGGCGCGTGCATGTTGCGCAATGCCGAAAGACCTAGCACTGCTTGTGGCTTTATAAGTGAGACTGCATCAGCAAGCGAAGCAGGAGGGAAGCGTGGGAAATGCGTGAGCAATTTCCACGATGCACTTTCGATCGCTTCGAGCTTCTGCCACAGCTTGATCGAATCTGCGCCAAAGTGTTTAGCCGATTCATCGCACCACCGCTTGTTTTCCGCGTGCCTCGTGATGACGGTGCCGTCGTTTAGGACAACACGGAGTCCGGGGTCGGCTTGCGTGGCAGGGAGTGTGATGCCTAGCTCATTGATCAGACGATGCAGGCTTTGGCCCTCGCCAAGAGCGCTCAGCGTCGTCGCGCCAACATCGAATCGGACTCGCTGCTTTGCGTCGTATCGAGGCAGCTTGATTGTGCGTTCGAAGCACCCTGCGCAGCCACCGACATCGGTATGAGACTCGAGGACGAGTACCGAGCGAAAGGGATATCGGGACTTCACGAGCGTGGCGGACATCAGCCCGCCAAGCCCGGCTCCGATCACGACATGATCCCATATCTTCTCACTCATGCACACATTACGGAAAAACCTTGCGAACGGATGAAGGAGGGAATTTTGAGCCAAATTCACGGATCGGGCACACTCTCCCAGAGCACTGCCGCTATCTATCCGTATTTTTGCATTCTCGCAACAAATCCAGCTTGATCCTCCAGCATGATCCTTACCGACAAAGAGATACTCGACAGCATCGCGGACGGCTCCATCGTCATTGAGCCCTACAACCGTGACAACCTCGGCTCCAACAGCTATGATGTTCACCTTGGCAAGCACCTGGCGACCTACACGAACCAGGTCCTGGATGCCCGCGGCCACAACCTGGTCGAGCATTTTACGATACCGGAGGAAGGCTATATCCTGCATCCCGATACGCTGTATCTCGGCGTGACCGAAGAATATACCGAGACCCACAAGCACGTGCCGTTCCTCGAAGGCAAGTCCAGCGTTGGCCGACTCGGCATCGATATTCATGCTACCGCAGGCAAGGGTGATGTCGGGTTCTGCAATACCTGGACGCTTGAGATCTCGGTCAAGCAGCCGGTGCGTATCTATGCCGGAATGCCGATCGGTCAGTTGATCTACTTTGTAGTGCAGGGAGAGTGCCTGCAGCCGTACAACTCTAAGAAGTCAGCGAAGTACAACACCCGCACGATCAAGCCGGTCGAATCGATGATGTTCAAGAACTACGACGCCGAGAAGGCGAAATGGAAATAGCATCACGCACTTGCTTTATACCAAACACTACACGCTAGCCGAAGCGCAGCACGCGCTAATCGAGATAAAGCCGATGATCGAAGAACTTGTTGGCTTGAAAAAGCTGATGGATGAAAAGGGCTACGATGTCTTCAAGCATCAGTATTTCGGCGGCATGGGCCCGAACGGCATGAAGGCATTCCCACTGCAGCTGGAGCGGCTGGTTGCCATCGTCAAAGATCTTGGCGAGCGGCAGATCGAGATCAAAGACCTGAACAAAGGCCTGATCGATTTCCCACACGTGCGTACCAACGGAGAAGAGGTCTATCTTTGCTATCTGCTCGGCGAACCTCAGATCATGTCATGGCACACGATCACAGGTGGGTTCTCCGGACGCCGCACCCTTGACGAGCTATGAAGATCACTCTGCAAAAGCAAGCTGATCGCGAATGGGTTGTGCGCGCAGAAGGATCAGATGAGCCGATAGGTCTCGTCTCGCGCAAGCAGACGGGCTATCTCGTTACAAAGCACGAAGGCAACGAGATGCACAAACGCTTTCGTCTGATCGATGCACTTCGTCAGGCCTTCGGCGCGGAGCATGAATATCTCACACCAGATGATACGAAGCCATCGGAAGAGGGGTATGTGTAAGCAAGAGCTTTATGTCTGAGTAGTGTGGTAGTAGGCTTTAGCCTACTAGATGCAGATCGGCGCTTTGTAGTAGGCTAAAGCCTACTACCACACTTCTTGTCCCGTCCTATTGCTTCACGAATGGGATGCTGCTCATTCCATCCTTGCTTCGGAGCACGAGCGTGTAATGTCCCGCAACGAGTGACGCAATATTCACCTGACCATTGCGCAACTCACCGTTGGTCATACGCTTGCCAGTCACGTTCACGATCGAGTACGTGAATCGCTCGCTCTCATAACCTGCAAGATCGATCTTCAATAACTCAGATGCAGGGTTCGGATAAACGCGCAGCAGCTTAAGTTTTTCATTTGCGCTGCCAACTGATGACGATCCCGCGATCGTGAAGTCAAAGCGGACGAACTTACCGAAGTCAGGATTGAACGTCTTGTGTGCCGTGCCGGTAGCGAGGCGGTTCTTGCGGAAGGCAAGTGTGCCTGCGCCATCGTTAGGCGTTGCCCAGAAGTTGATACCGTTCTCGCCCTCATCATAGAAGGAGAAAGTGTAATTGCCCGGGGCAAGTGTCAGGGAATCGAAGTAATTCGTCGATGGATCGGTCGCATCGGTGTTCTCGAGCACGATGTTGCCGTTCTTGTCTGTGATCTGATAGTAGTTTTGCTCCGGCACTTTGTTCGTGCGATAACGAATGACTATACCACCCGAATAGACCGGGGGCTTCACGAATGACGAAGCATAGCCATCATTCTTCGCATATTGATCGGCCTTTCCGTTGGGCTGCGATACCTGCACGTTGAACACATTGCTCGTGAGTGTCCCCCATGTGGATGGAGTCGGCAGCGTCACGTGTGTAGTATCGAGGAAAGCAAGACTGCCTGTCCACCGGAATGTATTCGTTGGCTCACCCTGGACTCCGTAGTTGATCGTAAGCGATGTCAGCGTCTCCGATCCATTGTTGCGAAGCGTGATCACCGGCCGTGTCCCTGCTGGATTAAATCGTGCGAACTCAACACGCTCGCTTGGTCGACGCACATCGAGCACTTCAGCATCAACAGTGAAGTTCGGCGCGCCATAGCTAACAAGCTGATTGTTCACGAGATAGCGTGAATCGCCTGAGCCTGCAGCAACAGTGTAATCAAAGACATTCGCTGATTGCATCTGCGCAGTGACATCGAACTCAGCTAGATCCGTAGCCATGCCTGGGCACCATCCTGCGCGTGGATAGATCCATGTGCCGCCCTGCGGATAGACAGGATTGTCTGAGCACTGCTTCCATACATCACGTGAGAAATCTTCGCCGTTGACCGAGATGACGTGCTCGCGAGGAATGAACTCGCCTTCTTGTCCGTGCCCAGTGATCATTGAGCGGATCTTGTACCCCTTTGCATTCGGGTCTAGCGCAATGTCAAGCGGCTCGAAACGTCTATCAGCCTGTATGCTTTGGTAGTTCTCCTCAGTCGCAGGCCAGAGTTGCTGAATATCCAGAACACTTCGCGTTGGCGTACCCTTAATGAAGAGGAAACGAATATCAAGCTCTTCTTGCCATGCTCCGCGCTCGACGCTTAGGCGCTTGCTGCCGTTGAGGATCGGAAGATAATCGGTCACATCGAACTCCCACATCTTACCGTCTTTGCCGAGATCGAGTCCGATACCATAAGGCGTAACGAACGACATGATCTCGAACTTCTGCGCCGACTTCGAGTAGTACGGCATGAGCGTGATGTCGATCGTGCCCGTCGACGCAATGATGATCGAGTCAACGACAACGCCGAACTCATTTACGACATACTGCTTGCCTGCGGGCCAGACGAGACCGCTATCGATCGTCATGATCGAATCGGTGCGGAAGATCTGATAATATCGAACAAATCGTGAATGTCCGGCGATGGTATCCATCGCAAATGTAGTGATGGTGGTCGGGGCATGTGTCGCAGCACTCTGATACAAGGTGATCGCCGGTCTCAGATCCGCAACAACGTGCTCGCGCTGTAACTGAAAGCCTTGCCTCTCGAGCCAAACCGCAGTGCCACGCAATACGGAGGATGAACCCTCAGTATTTTGCATCTGCTGCCCGCTGCCGACCGACATCGGATAGATGGCAACACGGTCCGGAGCAGCACTATAATACTGGTTCTCGTCAATGATCCTATTGATCTCGACAGAGTCCAGCGCCTTTTTGTGGATCGTGAGCTTCGTTGCCTGGCCCTTCCAGGCGTTCGTCGAAAGTATCGCGGAGCCGAACCGAAGATCATGGAGCTTGATCGAACGGCGTCGGCCAGTATCCGTGCGGATCGGGGTGCCGTTCAGATACATCGACATCACGCCCGTCTTCGCATTCTTCGTGAACATCCAGTGATTCCACTTGCCGCGAACAGCGTGGGCCTGAATGCCCGTGTTGATGCGGTCATAACCAGTCTCATCACCGCAATCGAAATAGACCTGGCCATCATCCCAAGGCAAATGCAGGTTGAATGTTCGGCGGCCCTTGCCATCGGTGCCTTCCATGATGGTGCTGCTCGGGTTGTTCGTCGATGGTGCACCGAAGATCCACATACCAACGGAGATCTCGTCGGTGATCTCCGGCAATCGCTCATTCGAGATGTCGAAATATTCTGAGCCATTGAACTCCAGCGCGTATCCAAAGGTAGAAGAGGTCCGCGACGATGCAAAGCCAGTGGTATCAGCCTGGATCTGCGACACGTCCGCTGGCGATCCGGTATAGCTTAACTCCACTTCGAGATCACCGCTGACCCAATTGTACGGCTTATAGAAATAGAATCGATTCTCGGACGAAGTCTGCACGCTATGCGCATTGCTGTATACTTCCGTCCAACCACTGTCGACCAGATCAGTCCCCGTAACAGCGCGCCTCATGCGGATACGAAAATCTTTGTGCGTCGCAGAGTTACTCGCAGCTGATAGCTTCAGCGAATAGACAAGACCTGGCGCGAGACCAGCATCCTTCAACTCCCACTCCTTAAACAGCGAGATGATCCGTGCGCTTCGTCCAGCCGGATGCAGCGGTATCGTCAGTCCATGCGTCTCGTTCTTGCCGAACGAGTGCTCGGTAAACGCTGCGCCAGGATACTTCGCATCATACTGTGCGCGCTTGATGTAACTCTGTGTGGGCTGATCGGTGTAGGGGAAGGAGGTGCCGTTGAATCCCGAGATGATAGCCGAAGGCCACTCACTGCGGAGCGAATCGATGCGACTCGAATCGGTGATGTAGGTTTCGCAATTGTAATCCCACTCGCCGCATCCGGTTGCCATAGTGCGGTTCGTGCGCACATCTCCATTGATGCACCGCATACGGTACTGCATGATCACCTTCTCAAAGAGCGAGGCATCGCTCTTTCCGGGGAAGCTAAAGTAGCCGTTACGGCCGACGGAATCGAGTGTGAGCGTTTGCACGATCACGGTGTCCTGCGCGTGCGCTACGGACGAGATTACCAGAACTGCGAGGAAGAGAATAGTTAGGCGAGACAACATAGGATCGCTAAGTGGAGAGATTCAGGTGTGCGCTACTCAACGGAGCTACCGGTGGGACGCGTCAAAAACACAACGGAATCTCAACAATGGCAGGGGAGAATCATTGCGATTCCCAGGTTCGGCAGGGATGACTGGCACTACTTTTCATGATAATCTGCCGAGTTCTATTCGGAAATAACTAGCTCAGCGTACTATGCAGTGGAGAGGTAGATCAGGTAGTGGTAATATCGTCGATCGCCGAGGCGGTGGCGGAGGCATGGCAATGGGCGGCGGCATCGGAGCGCTGGTGCTCGGATTGCTCGCCTACTTCCTCGGTGTAGATCCAGAATCGCTTCCGCCCGAGATTACCGGCGGCGGACAAGCGCAGGAGCAGCAGATCCCAGCCAACGACACCCTCGCGCAATTCGTCAGCGTCGTGCTGAAGGAGACCGAGGACGTATGGAATCCGCTCTTCCAGCAAAAGGGCCGTACGTATCAGGAGCCCAAACTCGTGCTCTTCAATGGCCGAGTGCAGTCGGCGTGCGGTATTGCGGGCGCCGCAGTCGGGCCGTTCTATTGCCCCGGCGACAAGCAGGTCTATATCGACCTCTCATTCTATCGAGCGCTCAAGGAGAAGCTGGGAGCACCTGGCGATTTTGCCCAGGCCTATGTCATCGCGCATGAGGTTGGGCACCACGTGCAGAATCTGCTAGGCATCTCGGAGCAAGTCCAGGCTGCGCAGCAGCGAAGCAGCGAGAAAGAAGCGAACGAGCTATCGGTCCGTACAGAGTTGCAGGCTGATTTCTTCGCCGGAGTCTGGGCGCATCATGCTCAGAAGAAAGGTATCCTGGAAGTTGGAGATCTCGAAGAAGCATTGAACGCAGCATCGGCCATTGGTGATGACAAGCTTCAGCAGCAATCCCAAGGATATGTGGTGCCAGATGGCTTCACGCATGGCACGAGCGAGCAGCGCTACCGCTGGTTCAAGAAGGGCTTTGATTCAGGCGATCCTGATCAAGGCAATACCTTCCAGACCGATAACTTGTAATTCTCAGCCAATTATCAATAGTTTTCACAGAGTTTGTGGAGAACTTGCCTTCTGTGGATTGGAATACTGCGGAGCAACGTGCGGTTACTCTTGAACCCAAGAGTACTTTACCTAGCCGCATAACGAAGTGTTAGTCGATCAAGAGCTGAGATCGTTGTTTAGCCTGCTGGATGATCCCGATCATTCGGTTGCAACAGCCGTGACAGACCGCATCCGCTCGCGCGGCCGCGACGTCCTCTCGCCGCTGCTCGAGTTCATCGACCTCGCACCGGATCAACTTGCCAGAGAACGAGCCGAGGTTCTGGCCCGTGAGTTCAATGAAGAGCTTTTGCTAGCGGAGTTCAAGAAGCTGGCAGTGCGGCTGGATCAGGGTGATCCCAAGACCCTCGAAGACGGCGCATTCCTCATCGCTCGCTACGGCTCGCCGAGGCTCAATCAGCAGCAATACCGGGCGAAGCTCGAAGAGCTTGGCGGCAAGCTTTCGGACTTCCTCTTCGGCATCGATTCCCCGCTTGAGATGTTGCTTGCAGCCAACAGCTTCTTCTTCGACGAAGAGAAGTTCAAGGGCAACGAGGGCACGTTCCTCGAAGCCCAGAACAGCTACATAACTGACGTTATTGACCGCAGATTGGGCATTCCGATCTCGCTCGCGGTGGTCTATATCCTTGTCGCTCGCGACCGTGTTGGGCTCCCGTTCTCCGGAGCCAGTACGCCCGGGCACTTCCTTATAAGGTATGATGGGGTGGAGGACGAGCCGCTCTTCATCGATGCCTTCAATGGCGGATTGATCCTCAAGCAGCGCGATATCAAGCGCTTTTTAGAGCTCAGCAAACTGCCGTTTGACGAGGCCTTTTTGAGGCCGGCATCCCCTCGGGCGATCCTGTTGAGGATGATCCGGAATCTCATTATAGTTTTCACCGAGCAACAGGACGAGCCAGCCAGAAAAGCATTCGATAAGTTTATGAAAGCTATTCAAAAAGCATAGCACGTGACATAAAATCGCGCAATAAAAGCCACGGCCAACCGTGGCTTTTTCTATTTACACACGCCCAGCCTGTCATTGCGAGGAGGCACGACGAAGCAATCTCCCGCGGCCAAGCACAATTTACACACACTCCCCACTCAGTCCTCAGTCATCATCACTCCACAATTCACACACACGCTCCTCAAAACAGCCCAATTTCGCCATCTCGCCAAATCACACCCGCGAATACACACACACTCAGCCCTGTCCTCAAACCTCGTCACTTCCCAATTCACACACACGCCCAGCCTGTCATTGC
>JBKJTP010000313.1:0-8032 GCA_046590195.1 Kapaibacterium sp. (SeqCode)
TCGACTCCCCGGTAGGCGCAGGCTTTAGCCCGCGTGCCGAACGCGGGGCAGCCACCGGAATCTCGGAATTACGCGGAAGGTAAAGACGCCACTCCCCTGTAGGCGCAGGCTTTAGCCCGCGTGCTGAGCTTGGGGAGTGGCGTCTTTACCTTCCGCGTAATTCCGACATTGCGGTGTCCGCCCCAAGCTCAGCACGCTGGCTAAAGCCTGCTACCGAGGCGGGGGATTACGTCTTAATCTACAACAGCGTCCCGGTCAGCAACGCCAATGCGATCGAGAAATAAATGATGATGCCTGTGACATCGACGAGCGTTGCGACCAGCGGCGTGGAGGATGTGGCTGGATCGAACTTCAGCTTCTTCATGATGAGCGGAAGCATCGAGCCTGCGAGCGTTCCCCAGAGCACGATGCTAAGCAGAGTGAGCGAGATCGTGATCGCAACAAGCAGCGTGTGCGAGTTATCCGAATGCGCGGCAAACGTCCAGGCAAATCCCATCGCACCGAGGATACCGCCGAGCGCAAGTCCAGAGAAGATCTCGCGCCTCATGATCCGCCACCAATCACGAAGCGATACCTCGCCCAGAGAGATAGCGCGGATAACAAGTGTTGCCGCCTGCGATCCTGAATTACCACCGCTCGCCATAATGAGCGGCACGAAAGATACAAGAATGATCGCCTTGGAAAGTACATGCTCGAAGTATCCGAGGGCAGTTGTCGTGAGAAGTTCTCCTAGGAACAAGATCATCAGCCAACCTGCACGCTTCTTGATCATCCTGCCGACAGTTGCAGTGATGTATGGCTCCTCAAGAGCCTGCATACCGCCGAGCTTCTGGATATCTTCCGTAGTCTCTTCTTCCTCGACGTCGAGGATGTCATCGATCGTCACGATACCGACGATGTGGCCCGTCGAGTCGGTCACAGGCAGCGTGTTCAGATCGTGCTTTTTGAACGTCTCGATCGCCGTCTCCTGATCATCGAATGCTGAGAGCGAGACGATGTTGCGGTTGTTCATCTCGCCGACGATCTGCTCAGGCTCCGAGAGAAGGATCTCGCGAATGGAAACGTGATCGATGAGGATACCTAGACGATCTACGACGTAGATCACATCGAACGAATCGGAGTCGTGTCCGCGTCTACGGATATGATCGAGCACCTGTTGCACCGTCCAATGCTCACGCACCGCGAGGTAGTACGGCGTCATCAGACGGCCGATACTTTCTTCTGGATAGTTGAGCAACGCCAGCGCGATCGTGCGCTCGCGAGGGGAGAGGAAGCTGATGAATTTCTGCGCTACCGCACCGGGTAGCTCTTCGAGCAATGTCGTTCGATCATCGGGCGACATGTCGTTAAGAACCGCGGCGACCTCCTCCTTGCGCATGGCCGTGAGGAGTTCTTCTTGCGGCTCGACCTCGAGATACTCGAAGACGTCGCCGGCAAGATCGCGCGGCAGAATTCTGAAGATGATCGCACGGTCCTCAGGTGTGAGGTCGTGCAGGATATCGGCTATATCAGGTGGATTCCACCCGATGAGGATCTCACGAAGCGCTGTAAAGTTGCGCGACTCGATGATCTCCGCGATCTCTGGCTTGAGGAGCTGGCCGAGCATTACTATCGCCCTCCTTTTTCATAGCAGTCTCCTTGCGAGCCTACACTCGTGAGTTTACAGAGTTGTGATTAACTGCATTGAATTCGTATTCAGCTGCAGGCGGATCGATCAAAGTATGCTGTCGTCGTAAGATCTGACGAGCTGGCAATACCTGGGTTGCGATGCGTGGCGCATTGGCCACGCAGGCGCTCGTTTAACCGGGGTCGTACAAAAATGGAGCCCGGAGGCTCTATAAAATATTCTGTGCTTAAACTCTGAGCATACCGCGGAAGCCTCGTGCAGCATAATATGACTGTGCCCCGTTGTGATAGACGAAGACCTCGTTGTAACGTCGATCGCAAAAGAGCGCACCGCCGAGTTCTCTGATCTCGATCGGAGATTGCACCCAGCTCGATGTCTTCGTATCGAACTCGCCAAGTTTTTGCAGCGCTCGATACTCATCTTCCGATAATAACTCGATCCCCATAGCCTCTGCCATCTCGACAGCACTCTCTTTTGGCGGGTGCTCTTTTCTCGTCGTCCTTGCTTCGCGATCGAAGCAGGTGCTTCTGCGCCCCTTCGGACTCTCTTCCGAGCAATCGCAAAACAGATACTTGCTAGTCTTCTTGTCTTGTCCGATTACATCAGGCTCGCCGCCAGTCGCTTCCATCTCACCAAGTGAGTGAAGCTTCTTGGCATCAAGGCGCGCTGCAACATCTGCCCACTTCATGCCTTTGTGCCGAGCCATGTTCGCTTCGAAGCGCTCGCGTAAGACGTCGATGATCGATTCGCTCTCGGTGGACCTTAGCGTCGGCTTCTTGATGGATGTCTTTGGCATGTCTTGTTTACGACCTTTTATTTAGCATCTCCCGCACTTGCTCCTCGCTTTGCTTCATCAAAGCGATCTCTTGCGTTCGAGTCGGAATATCAGGATCAACAACGAATGGTATCGGCTCGCCAATGCGAACAATAACGTGAGAGCCAGCACGCGGGAGCTTCTCGGTGCGCGGCAACGCATCGAAGGTACCGTCGAGCGCGATAGGGAGGATGGTTGTCTGACTATCGAATGCTAGCTTGAATGCACCGCGCTTGAACTCCTGCAGTTTGCCATCATGTGTGCGCGTGCCTTCGGGGAAGAGGAGGACGGACGCGCCAGCCTTAATGGTCTCAGCAGCTTTGGCTAATGTCTCACGTGCTTTCGATGCATTGCTCCGATCGACGATGAGAAAGGGACTCGTGAGCAACGCCCAGCCCCAGATCGGGACGCGCGTTAGCTCATGACGCAGAATGATCCTGATCTGCGCCGGCACCGATGCAAGCACGACAGGGATGTCGGTGTAGCTCGCATGATTCGAGACGAACACATAGTGCTCGTTCGGCTTCACTTTCTCGATGCCATCAACACGCACCTTGATACCATACAGCCAAAGGAATATTTGCGACCACGTTCTCGCGCACCACAAATAAGAACGGCCGCTCCTATCGATAAGAGCGGCCGGAATAGAAACTATCGATAGTACGATCGTCACAAGAACAAAGAGAACGGTAGCGATCGTGCTGCGCAATGCCTGCAATGCTTATCGTGCGTTTGCAAGCTTTGAAAGATCCATCGAATTGACAACCGAACGGAGCTCATCGATCGTCGTGCCGTTATCGCCTTCAGCAATAAGCCAGATACGATCGCTAACCGCAACGCCGATCTGCGCATCAGAGTTATCCTTCTTATAGCTGATCCAACCGCTGTGGCCGTTGAACTTCTCGCCTTTCGAAACTTCGGTATTGGTCTCGACGCTCATGTTCATCATCATCGAGTAGGCTTGCGTTAGTCCCGCGACGCCATTGTAGTCGGCAATAACGAGTTTGATCGACTTGTCGCCATTCCTATACGACTGCGTCGCAACAGAATATTCCATCTCGCCCATCTTTGTCTGGACGGTCTCGGCCTCGCCTTCAGCCGTGTAGCCACTTACGCTGGGCATGTACCCTTTGAGCGTTGAGGCAGCGATGACAGGGCCGGTCGTCTTCGTTGCCGACTCTACGTTTGCAGCGCTAACATTATTCTCCATAGAACTTGCGGCCGTCTGCTCGGTCGCGGTCTCTTCGGTCGTTGCCTCGTCCTTGCCGCCGCAGCTAGCGAGGAGCATTCCACCAACGAGCACAAATGCGAACCATCTATTCTGTCTCATATGGGTATGTATTTAATAAGAGCAGGGGAATATACGGACAAATGACTGCCTGCACAATGGACTACTTCAATCCCTCCAACCCACTCAGATCCATCCCGTCAATCACTCTTCTCGCCTCGGACACATCGTTCATCCCATCAGCCGCCAACTGCACGATATAGCGGTTACCGGGAAAGAGCGTGATCTCAGCGCGATTCTCTTTCTTCAGCCACGTCTGCACAGCTTCGTAACCCGAGATGCGAGTCGACTCCGTCCGCTCGATGTTATCATCCTGCAGATACTGGCCGCGATACTGCTCGTACTGCAAATAATTCGAAGGCACGTAAGCGTAATCGTTGATCGTCACGGTGATCTTCTTGTCGCCATTCTTGTAAACGCGCGAAGCCTTCGCGAACTTCATGTTGCTGCGGATGCGAGTTTCCTTCTGAATGTCTTCAGCCGTATATCCATCGAGGGATGGAAGGAAAGATGCAAGGCGATCGGGTTCGAGCGGGTCGACAGGAGTCAGGGGCGCGGTTGCGACACGCGAAGAGGTATCCGGCGCTGGAGTACTGACCTCGATCGGATCATCGCTGCCAGTCTTTGGCGTCTCGGTGCGCGACACTGTGGTCGAGTCGGTGGTCTCAACCTGGCGATTGCCATCGCGGCAGGAGCCGAGCATCAAGAGTGAAAATCCGAGAACAAGAGAGCGCTTCAACATAAGATCTCGAAAGTAAGACTGAAGTGAACTAGTGATGATGACCGAGGAAGAGCACCATAAGCTGCTCGACCGCATAAAAGAGTAGCATTCCGATGAACACAAGAAGTGGCGCTTTGCGTCCACGAGTCTTATTGATCTCCGGGATCAAGTCGCAGGCACCAATATAGACGGAGCTACCCGCGCTGAACGCAAAGAGAAATCCAACGAGCGTCTCATCGATCTCGACGAAAACGAGCACCGATAGCGCACCTACGATCGTGGCCAGCGCCATGAGCAAACTTGCTTTTCGTGCCTCAGCGATCGGTTTTTTACCGATCATCATGATGCTCGCGACGGTCAAGCCCTCAGGTATCTTGTGCAGAAGCACGGCGACGAATGCGAGCAGACCAAGCTCGGTGCTAGCCGTTGCCGCAGAGCTGATCGCCATGCCATCGAAGAAGGCATGCAGGCCGAGCCCACCAATAGCGCCGAAGACCGACGAATGCGAGACACCCGGATCGTGGTGTACCTCTTCGCCGAAGTGCATGTGCTCGACGACAGTATGCTCGAAGAAGTGAAGCGCTGAGAATCCGGCCAGAAGAACGATCGCGGTGTAGTCGGCTGAGTGCGTCAGCGCAAAGCTAGCCGGGATCAGCTCAATAAAGCAAAGTGCCAGTATGAATCCGGCGGAGAGCGAAAGCAGCGTGCGCTCCCAGCGCATCGGCCACTGCTTTTTCGATAGCACGAGCATCCCCCCAGCAAGCTGGGCCAGCGCGGCAATAACGGCGAGAATGAATCCTAAGAGCAAGGTTCTGTCAGATTAGGGTGGTGAGCGCCCTGGTAGTAGTCATGATAGGAGATAGAACGTTCTGGCGTTCCCGAGGGCCCAAGAGATGTCATCCTGAGCGGAGCCGACCCCGAAGCCGAGTGCCGCAGGCACGAGCGAGGGGCGGCGAAGTCGAAGGATCTCCCTGACTCTATCGGATAGACAGGCAGCTTCGCTCAGGATGACAGCCCTAAGATTTCCCCCTCAAATACCCCATCCCATCTCTCCATCCACGCGTGAACATCTGCTTCGTATCAAACCCAATCTCCTTCTTCACGATCACGAAGAATTGTACAGCCTGGACTGCCAAACCAACAACGAACGCGATCGCAGCCCCCTCGACGCCGATCGTCAGCAGCAAGGCGAAAGCCGCAATGATATTAATGACGAACGACACAATCATGACGCGGAAGAACTGCTTCATCTTGCCGAAGCCGACCATGCTCGTGCTGAGCACCATCTGGATCGGCAGGATCAGCGCAGCACACATCAGGATGCGGAAGACAGGTACCGCCTCATCGTACTTACCCTTATACAACAGCGTGAAGAGCTCCGGCGCGAAGATGATGAGAAGTAATGCAAGTGGCACCATCATGAGATAGAGGAAGCTCACGGCCTTTTCGATGATCGTGCGAAGCGTATCGAACTCCCCACGCGAATAATACTTGCTCGAAGCTGGAAAGACGAACATCGTCTGTGTATCACGAAAGACATCGAACAAACGATAGAGCTGCTTCGCCGAACCATAGACCGCCACGCCAACGGGCCCCGTGAACTTCGAGACCATCAGCGAATCAAGCGAGTTCATCAGCGATGACGCGATGCCCGTACCCGACTGATACTTACCAAATTCTACGATCCGCTTCGTCATATCTCCAGAGTATCGCGGACGTACGAAGACATCCTTGCGACCAAACCACAGCGCGATGAGCGAGGAGAGAAGTCCGCAAAGAACAGTGATGCGAATGACATCTTCCGCCGTGTGGATCTTGCCCGATAACACAAAGGCGGTCAGCAGGATGGCAGAGAGCCCAAAGTTTGCCATGTCAATAAAGAAGATTTCCTTAACATGAAAGCGCATCTGCAGGATCTTGCTGATGAACGTACGCGGGATCGTCACGATGATGAATGCCGCAAGCCACGGCATGAGCGAAGGCAGCGTAGGGGAGTTGACGAGGCGGCCCCAAAAATCGGGGAAAGCAACGAGCGCGAGAACGGCAGCGATGAGGAATGCCGCGTAGAGAGAGAAGGTAGTCGTCAGCAGCGCGGTAAGATCGATGTCCGGTTCGACGCCATGTTTGACGATCGCCTGGAGGGCGAAGTTGTCGGTGAACATGAACAGAATAATATAGAAATTCTGAAACACGTTATATGCGCCGAACTCTGTTTGCGGCAATGCGTTGACAACAAGCAGGATCAGCGCCACGGCATGCAGCATCGGGAGTCCTCGCCCCGCGAGCCCCCAGATCCCCTTGCCGATGTGTTGGCTGAATTTCAGTTTAGTTGTTCGTCATTGCAAGCGACACTAACAAGTATCTACCGATAAGTTTTCTCAAAGTTTCTGATAAAGCAAAAAAGCCCGGACCAAGGTCCGGGCTTTTTAACTTATATAGAGCAAATTATCGAGTGATCTGTACGCTCTTTGTGCTCGTGGTGCTAGCCGTTGACGCTACTACGAAGTAGTGACCCGCTGGCAACTGAGAAGCAGAGAGTACTGCGATCGCTGACCCACCGTCCGTGATGTACGTTGAGCCAGTGGTGAGTTCTCTACCGAGTACGTCAACCAGCTTCAATGCCACATTTGAGTTCGCGACACCAGCGATCGTAACGCGAACATGCTCGCCGATCTGAATTGCGCTGCTAATACTCAATGCAGAACTGAATGATGATACAACGCTAGCGGTACCCAAGGGCACAACGTTCACAGGTGCAAGCACCCACAGTGAGCCTTCTTCTGACTCCATTGCATCCGTGCTAACGCGCTGCATCACGCTTAGCTGTTCAGGAGCATTGATGTACTCCGGCATCGGGACAGACCAACTTCCGCTCGCATCAGCAGTAACCGTGACGCCGTTCTCAAAGTCAAAGAGGCCATTTGGTCCCTGTATGAACACTTTGACAAGGTCGCCACGAACCGTTGTGCCGCGCAGCACATGATCCTTGAGTGTTGCGCTTGTAGCAGCGATCGTCTGAATGTCTTCGCATTCACAATCCGTCTGGAAGCCAGCAAGTCTGATGCGGCCATTGCCACCATCGCCGCCGAACAATCCGCCTTCAACTGGCTTGAGGATGGCTGCGCCCCCGAGGCCACCCTGCACAGAGAGCTCGCCGCACATCTTGATGATCGGAGCCGTTATAGCGATTGCACCTCCCGAGCCTGCGCCGCCGCCGCCGGACTTATGAACACCTTGCGTTGATTCGCCGTCGGCGCCATCAGCACTTATCCTGCCCTTGACTTCAACCATCAGGTTGGAAAAGATGTGGACCGCACCGCCGCCTGCGCCGCCGCTGCCAGCGCGGCCATCGCCAAACTGATTACCTGCCGCGCCACCTGATCCGCCAGCAAATGGTACGATGAGTGCGTTGCCGTAAGGACGGCCGCCATTCAGTCCATTCCACGGACCCGAATGTCCGCCTGCCGTCGCATAGGCGCCGCCGCCACCACCAAAGCTACTATCAGGCGCCGACTTCTCGCCACCGCCAGAACCGCCCCCGATTCCGCCTGGAGAATTGAATCCACCTTCAGCGTACCAAGT
>JBKJTP010000005.1:0-10575 GCA_046590195.1 Kapaibacterium sp. (SeqCode)
CTTCGACGGCGATCAGATGGCTGTGCACGTTCCGCTTTCCTACGAAGCGCAGCTCGAGTGCTCGGTACTCTTGCTCTCTTCGCACAACATCATCTCTCCACAGAACGGCGAGCCGATCGCTGTTCCGTCGCAGGACATGGTTCTCGGTGCATATTATCTCACGAAGCACCGCAAGGGCGTGCTCGGTGAGGGTATGAACTTCTCGAGCGCGAAGGAAGTGATCATTGCGTATAACCTCGGACGTCTTGATCTTCATGCGAAGTTCAAGGTGCGTATCGACGGCAAGTTGGTCGAGACGACGACAGGTCGTGTGATCTTCAATGAGATCGTACCGAAGGAGATGGGTTATCTGAACGAGCTTCTCACGAAGAAGCGCTTGCGTCAGATCATCTCGATCACCTTCCGTCAGGTCGGTAATCTCAAGACCGTGCAGTTCCTCGATCGTTTGAAGGAGCTCGGTTTCGGTTACGCTACTCGCGGTGGACTTTCGGTATCGCTCTATGATATCGTTGTGCCGAAGGAGAAGGACGAAATTATCATCAAGGCGCAGAAGCAGGTCGATGATGTTCAGGACAAGTACCTGAACGGCTTCATCACTTCTGGTGAGCGTTACAACAAGGTCATCGATATCTGGACGCGCGCAACAAACCGCGTGGCAGATAAGCTGTTCGATACACTCCAGCACGATCTCGATGGTTTCAACCCTCTCTACATGATGGTTGACTCGGGTGCTAGAGGTTCGAAGGAGCAGGTTCGTCAGCTCGCTGGTATGCGCGGACTGATGGCTAAGCCGCAGAAGTCGCTATCGGGACAGACGGGTGAGCTCATTGAGAATCCGATCATCTCGAACTTCCGCGAAGGTCTTTCGATCCTTGAGTACTTCATCTCGACGCACGGTGCCCGTAAGGGACTTGCAGATACCGCTCTGAAGACGGCTGACGCAGGTTACCTCACACGCCGCCTCGTTGATGCTGCGCAAGATGCTATTATCTCCGGTTACGATTGCGGTACCATCCGTGGTATACCTACATCGGCACTGAAGGAGGGCGAAGATGTGAAGGAGCCGCTTTCGGAGCGTATCCTTGGCCGCGTATCGCTCGACATGATCATCGATCCGATCTCACAGGAAGTGCTCGTCGAAGCTGGCGGCATGATCGACGAAGAAGTTGCTCACAAAATTACTTCGACCTCGATCGAGACCGTACTCATTCGCTCGGTGCTGACATGCGAAACACGCCGCGGCGTGTGCGCACTCTGCTACGGTCGTAATCTCACGAACCACAAGCTCGTCGAGATCGGTGAAGCAGTCGGTATCGTAGCAGCGCAGTCGATCGGTGAGCCTGGTACGCAGCTTACGCTTCGTACATTCCATACCGGTGGTGCTGCATTGCTCGTGGCTTCGCAGTCGCAGGTTACTTCGAAGTTCGAAGGTACGTTGCAGTACGAGGGCATGAAGGTCATCACGGATCCGGAAGGAAACAAGATCGTCATGTCGCGTTCGGGACAGGTGCATATCCTCGATGAGGATAACCGTGTCATCGGTAAGTTCGACGTTCCTTACGGCTCGCAGATCCGCGTGCAGGAAGGCGAGAAGATCGCGAAGGGTCAGATGTTGTATGAGTGGGATCCGTATAACGCGGTCATCCTCTCGGAGCATCCTGGTACGCTTCGCTTCAAGGACTTCATCGATAACATTACGTATCGCACAGAGACTGACGAACTCACAGGCAATGACCTTGTGCGTACGATCGACTCTCGCGAGCGTTCAAAGTCTCCAACGATCGACATTGTCGCTGCTGATGGCCACACGATCATCAACTACATCATTCCTTCACAGGCTGTGATGCAGGTGACGAATGGTCAGGAGATCGAAGCCGGTACGGTACTCGTGAAGATCGCTCGTACGGGCGGTAAGACACGAGATATCACGGGCGGTCTTCCACGCGTTACGGAGCTCTTCGAGGCCCGCTCACCGAGCGATCCTGCGACGGTATCCGAGATCGATGGTGTCGTTCACTTCGAGAAGCCACGCCGTGGTTCGCGCGTTGTTGTTGTAACATCGCATGATGGTACCGACCGCCGCGAGTACACGATCCCATTTGGTAAGCACATTCTTGTTCAGGAAGGCGATGCCGTCCGTTCAGGTGAGCGTTTGTCCGATGGCTCGATCGATGCGCATGACATTCTTGCGATCAAGGGCGTTGCCGAGGTACAGCAGTATCTCGTAAACGAGATCCAGGAAGTCTATCGCATGCAGGGTGTAAAGATCAGTGACAAGCACATCGAGATCATGGTACGCCAGATGCTCGGCAAGATCCGCGTCACATCGTCGGGCGATTCGTTGCTCCTCGAGAATGATGAAGTGGATAAGGCAAAGGTCGCTGAAGAGAATGATCTGCTCATGAACTCGGTCTTCATCACGAAGCGTGGTGATTCGAAGTTCAAGATGGCGCAGCTCGTTGATAAGAAGAAGTTCAAGGAGGCCGCAGCCGATCTGAAGAAGAAGGGTAAGGCCGCGCCAGAAGCGCGTCCTGCAGAGCCTGTCATGGGCGAGCCGGTTCTGCTCGGTATCACGCAGGCAGCTCTGACAACAGAGAGCTTCATCTCTGCTGCAAGCTTCCAGGAGACGACAAAGGTACTGACAGATGCATCGATCCAGGCCAAGAAGGACAAGCTTCTCGGACTCAAGGAGAATGTTATCGTCGGTCATCTTATCCCGGCAGGTACGGGTCTTCCGAAGTTCCGCGATCTCATCGTGGTACCGAAGGATCAGGACACAACCTACGGCAGCAGTGGCTCCATCGGTGGCGCGATCGAAGTCGACAACGACATCGACGCGATCATCCGCCGCGCCAAGAGCGTCTCCGCTTAAGGCCGGCGCCCAATACACGAAAGTGTAGCACACGCTTCGGATGAGCGATCATCCGGCTTGTGCGAAAAAAACAAAACCCCGGGGCAACCCGGGGTTTTGTTGTTTAAGCCAAATCAAAAATGTAGCGCTGGCTTCAGCCGGCAAGCCGAGTCACAGTCGACACCAGAGCTCGTTAGCAACTCTGCAAAACACCGGTTCACGCCGAAGTTTTTATTGTTTACGGTGCGCCGAAGAAGTTGTGCCTGAACTCAAGACCGAGGCCGAACCCACCTGTGGTAAACAGATCTTCGGAAGCGCCATGGAGCATCAATGGGAATGTGATGAAGCCGGTCATCTTCACACTCGGCGGACCCACGCGAATGATAAAAGAATGCTCTGACATTAAGACATCTGAATGACCGATGAATATCTCGCGGTCATTGGTATCGCCATTGCGGTACTGCAGCAGCGAGAAGTAATCAACGAAAGTGAGACAGGAAAGGCGCAACTGATATCCAATAACATCTGTGGCGTCATCCTGATCGATGCCTAGTGCGATAGCTGACTGCGCGAAGTAACTCGTAAAGCTGGCTTTGCCAGAATCTGCGCCGGTGCCAATCGCTCCGCTGTGACCGTCGAACAGCGACGTGCCTCTCGCATAACCAAAGAAAAGATCAGCATGGAGCGATTCAGCATCCCGTACCTGTGTACCGAGTCCGGCCCCAAAGCTGCGATAATGCTGGGACATGTGGTTGACCGAATCGCTATCGCCACCAAGAAGTGAGCCTTCGACCATTAGCGAGAGTTGGTCCAAGACTGCATAGGAGATGCTGCCCGCCCAGCCTGTGGCAGTGCTCACGTTTGCGTTAACAGCAATGTCACCGGAGCTCTTGAGCAACGGCGCAGACGGCGCAACGGTAGCGTAGTGCACTCCGCAGGAGTTGAGGGTCGCGAGTAAAGTAAAGCACAACCAGATTCCGCTGCGATTTTTTCTCATTCCACACCGGCAATTTACTCAGAATCCGACAACGAGCGACACAAATGGATGAGACCTGAACTCCGATGGATTGATCGGCCTTTCAAACGGATCAACCATCGGTAGGTGTCCTCGAAGTTCTACGCTCATCCCTCCGTACCAAAACCCAGCGCCGATCACGGCGTCAAGCTCAAAGCCAGTGACAAAGCGGCCATAACCGACATCGCTCAATCCCGAAGGTCCACCAATCGATGGGGTGATGCCAACGATGGTGTAAGGCGTGAGCCGGCTAGAATCCAACCTGTATCGATGAATGATGGGCAAGCTTAGTGTAGTGAAGATCACTCAATCAGTAGAGTCGGCCTGAGCAAAACCAGGGCTCCTGCCAACATTCACAATCTTGAAGTTCACTGCAAGACCGCCAGACAAGAAATGGTCGCTGTTTAGTCGACGGTTCGCCTGTCCACCAAACCCGAATCCGAATCCGTCATAATATGGCGAGCTCAACTGGAATTGAGTGGAAATCGGGTCCTCCTTCACTGATGGATTGTCCAAGTGATCCATGGACCCCGCGCACGAGGTAGAAACCAGTATGAGCATCATCATGCTCGACTTCGCGAGCCATGGAGTCTTAGCAAATTTGCGCCTGAACGTCATGATGCAAACATACGCAATTTCTCTCGGTACCCTCGGTTTTGCATCATGGCGATAGCTATCTGTTATTTTCGCACATGCGATATCCCTACGTTCTTCTTTTCCTCCTGCTCGCTTCGTGCTCTTCCAATATTCGTGAGGCTGATACGGCCGCCGACTCCGCATCTGTTGTGAGCACTCCAAATTCCCCCGACTTCTACCGCAAGTACACTGGTGTGCTTGCTGGGCAGAACGTAACGGCGCATTTGTCGATGAAATCGGGGAGGCTTGCAGGCACTTACTACTACGATCGCATCGGCATTCCGATCATGCTGTGGCCGGGCGGCATGGACAAGGCGAGTGGCCGCTACGAGCTTCACGAGCGGACGACAGGGGAGTCGCAGATATGGAAGGTAGCTGTGCTGCCAGGCACGCTGCAGGGCACGTGGTCGAGCGGAAGCCAGGCATTCGACATTAGTCTGAGCGAGGCGCAGGGCGCGAGCTTAGCGCCGTGGGTGCGGATGGATTCGCTACGGGCAAGACCGCATCTAGCAGAGCCGGAGGCGATGGTGGGCGTGGATTTCCTGCTTCCTGCCGCGGGCTCTGGGCCGCTGGAGCAGGAGATCGTTAAGCTTCTAGGTTCGTCAGGGTTCGTAATGGGCGAGGAGGAGAGCGCTCCGCCAGCCAAGGACATCAACGAATTCTGGGAGCGTTCGCGCGAGCGCTTCTTCAGGTTCTATCGCGAGGCTACGGCTGAACTGAAGGATGCTGACCTCGGCTCGGGCACTCATAACTACACGCTTGGCCACGCGTCGGAGGTTTACTTCGATCGCGATGACTTTGTTGTCCTAAGCTTCGCCAACTACGAGTACACCGGAGGTGCGCATGGCAATGGCGGGACGAACTACCTGAACTACGATCTTCGTAGCTCGAAGCGCTGGATGCTTGACGATATGATGCGCGTCGATAGCGCGAAGATCATCGCATTGCTCGACACCGCAGCACGAGCACAATTCAACATCCCCGACGGCGTGCCGCTCATGCCGAACGTGTTCAACAGCAAGCTCTACATCCCGCAGAATTACTTCGTCACGCACAAAGGCATCACGTTCAGCTTTTGGCCTTATGACATCGCGGCTTATGCGCAAGGGGAGATCCAATTGTTTGTGCCGTGGACGGAGCTGCACTCCATTCTAAAGCCGGATTTTGCGCAGCGGCTACAGCTCTAAGCTAGCCTTTAAAATCAAAACCCTGGCGATCGCCGGGGTTTTGTGTTTTAGACGCATTGCTATTCTGGCAGAGAAGTCTACGCAAAAAATACTGACTCAGCTATTGACAAAGCTCTTCTAATTTCGTATGTTTGCAGTCACTTCTTCTCGCCGCTGACTGTAGACCATACTTCCTAACAATGAAAAAGATCTCAATCCTGATTTTCGGGCTTAGCCTATTCGCGTTGTTTGTACCGAATTCCGTTAGTGCGCAGGCAGGCGGTGTACCAGGTCGGTTTACCCGATTGCTTCCAACAACGCGCGTATCTGCAGTCACGCTGAATGTGAAAGATACGATCATCCTTACGATGGGTGACTATGAAACCCTCACATTAAACCCTGGTCCTGGAGTCACGGGCTTCGAGGTTACACACAGACCGGTAACGAGCGGCACCACTTCCGCAGATCGTTGGGTGACCGAGCAGGTTGACATGTCTACAGGGCTATGGTACATGATTAACAATCACAACTGTACAACGACCTCAGCGAGACTCGACGATCCTACGCCGCCATTGCGCCTGGCGGTCCCCGGTCCACGCAGTTCGAGTTACCATATTAGTACGGCGCTGTGCACAGGCGGGGTGAGGGAGATTATGCTGATTGCTTATTGATGGATTAGCATAACAAGAACCGGAAAGTAATTGTCAATGACACTAGAGGCAAAAAGGGGATTACTAATCGCGTACTGATGTGAGCATTAACCGAGGTCCTGTACTCGCTGGAGAAGGGCTTCGGTATGCTTGATAATCGGGTGGTCAGAAACGAGAATCTTCCGGCTAATAACTAAGGCATTTGAATAGAGTTGTGCGGCAACGCTGTATTGTTGCTGGGCTTCGCGCAATCTTCCAAGGTTTACCGTGGCAAGACTTACATCTAGATGCTGATTGCCATAAGTTTGTCGTGCAATCTTTAGACCTTCCTCCAGATGTTTTGTTGCTTGAGGAAATCTTGCAAGCATCACTTCAACAATTCCCAAATTGTTTAACTTCTTGATGAGCCTCGGGTCATCTGGTGAGTATGCATTTAACGCACTTGCTAGAGCTTTACTGTAGTATATTTCGGCTTGCAGGAGCTGTCTGTTTGAGTAGTACACTGCGCCGATGTTCGAGAGGGCACCCAGCCTCTCGTCTAGATATTTTGACGTGTCTTCACATAATTTTAATATCTCATCGAAGTGCTTGCTGGCTTCAGTTAAATGACCGGACCAATACTCTGCAATTCCTAAATTCTGAAGGATCTCAATTGCTATTAGCGGATCGATGTCATTGTGATTTTCAATGAGACTCAACGCGCTTTGGTAGTGACTCATTGCCTCATCATTCTTCCCTAGCTCCTGATACGCCGTCCCCTGTAAGTTATGATACTCGACGATCTCTTCGAGGGTTGTGAGCGTGGAGATGTTGATCTTCGTTAACAGACCGAGACTTTGTTCGAAGTGGCCGGCCGTGATGAGCACCTTTGCAAGACTGGTATAGAGTTGAACCGTCTTCTTCTCATCGATATTGAGTCTGATCCACTCCGCTTCGAGCGCGTGTGCCATGTTCACGACGTCGCAATTCTTTAGCAATTGTGATCCGAGTTGTGTAGGTCGAGAGATATCCCATTTGTCTGTGACTTGCAGGAATACTTCGGGGATCGAGAACAACTCGATCAGCTTCTTGTCGTCGGCGAGTTCAAGAGCGAGCCAAACACCCTCGGTCGAGAGTCGTGATGTGTCCATAAGACGAAGAAGAGCTTCCATGATCGTAGCGGCAGAAGTGGTGCGTGCCTGATCATCAGAAAGATAGCGTTTAGTTACAGCTTGATCAAGCGCTTTGTGGAACAGGGTGAACCGATCGGCAATGTGAAAAAGCAGATGCGAATGCGTTTGTAGAAAGTGCTGCACCACCTGAACGTGCGTCTCGGAGATCCAGCCGAGCTCAGTCACATTTAGCCCGGTATGCGAGGCCGATAGCGACGCACAGATCTTCTTGATGAACTCGCGGCCAAGCTGCGTCTCCATCCGTTCGAGCATCAACTGGAACAAGCCATCGAGATCCTTCACCGAAAGATAATGATCGATCGTCTCATCGAGATTGACGAAGTGCGCGGAGAGGCGGATCTCCTCGAGCAGCATCTTGAGGAACAGTGGATTGCGGCACTTCGGGTTCGAAGCGATAGCAGTGACATGATCCGATGTCAAGCTCTTGCCATAGTCCGATAGATAGCGCACAACGAAAGCCTCGCGCTCCTCACGATCGAATGGCTCCATCGCAAACTCATCCCACTCTCTCTGACGCAATCGCTTAAGTATCGGTCCTGAGGTGGTGCTCACGATCAGATGCACATTCTCCGGCAGATACTCTGGCAGCCAGTCCAGCGGCTGCGAGTCTTCATCAAGCTGATCGAGCGCATCGAGCACGATGACTGCACCTCGGTCATTGATCTTCGAAAGGAGAAAGGCGAATTCATCTTGCAGCGAGCTGAACGTCGACGTGCTGCCAAGATCGATCTGATAGTTATTCTTTAGCTGCTCACCGAGATGATCGAAGATACCTTGCGAATTTCTCGATGCAGGACTTGCACCAATGAAATGCCCAAGCACGATCTTCTTACTGTCCTGACGAAGCCTCTCGATCGTGTGCGCCATCAGTGCGCTCTTTCCGGAGCCAGAGTCGCCAGTGATGATCGTCATCGATCGCTCCTGCGCAAGCTGGTCATCGATCTTCGAAGAGTACGAGCTGTGCTCGATGTAGGAGCGAAGGCGCTCGGTCATGAATGCGAGCTGATCGGCATCTGACCACACAGTCTCCGTCTTCTCGAGATAGCGATCGACCGCATTCTGCAAGTCAAGAAGGACTGCGCCGTGCAACTGCTCGAGCGAGCTGAACTCTGATATCGTGAGATCCTGCCTCTTCACTTTATCGATCAGCTCCTGCACGCGAGGATGTCGCTTCTCCTGTTGCTTAGTGTACACGAACTGATATTCGGGCCGTGGCTCGTTCAGCATGCCCTGCTCGAACTCGATCTCTACTACACTACGGCTTTCGCTAACTGATTCGAATACCTCAGGGTAGTTCTCCTTTAACTGACGGTCTTTTTGAAGATCGGCGAGGGTGGGGATCCAGCCGTAGCGACCTCCTAGGATGCCGATGAAGAAGGGTTGGCAGTCGCGGATCTGATCGAGGCAGAGCCTGAGGACACGGCCGTTCTTCGAGTCCTCCTCGGTCAGTCCCCAGCGCAGATCGATCTCGGAGAAATGCACGCCCTTTCGGTTGCAGTAAGTTCGGAGCAGGGGAAAGGTGTGCTTCGAAAGGTACGCGCGCTCTTCGTCCAGGTCCTTAAAGGTCGAGGAGATGAATACACGAATTTCCTTTTTACTAGCCATCAGAGGAGAGTACCGCAATGGATCAAGGTCTGCAATCTACGACAAAAATTGTCAATTCCTGCGGTGATCTTGAACAAAACATTAGGCAGGTCTTCGACAGGAAAGTCAGAGGTGCCTTTCGGAACGGCCAGATATACAGGGCTGTTCGTAGGCCGATGCTCAGTTAAAACGAGTGTCTAGGCGAGACTTGTGGGGCTTCGCAGGTAATTAAGAATTAAGAGATAAGAATTAAGAATTGGGCTCGTGGGCTCACTCAATTCCTTCCGGATTCGTAATTCAAGAAAGATCATCCCCTGCCTTCAATTTCAACGTTATTACTGAATTCTATCCACGCATGGACGAGAAACAGGGTCAATATAAAGTAAGAGATCTTAAGCTGGCAGAAGCCGGCCGCCGCCAGATCGAATGGGCAGAGAGCCGTATGCCGGTCCTCATGAAGCTCCGCGAACAGTACTCGAAGACGAAGCCACTGGCAGGATATCGCATCGCTGGTTGCTTGCACGTCACGAAGGAGACAGCAGTACTCATCGAGACGCTCGCAGCAGCAGGCGCAGATATCTCGTGGTCGGGTTGCAATCCTCTCTCGACGAACGACGAGGTTGCCGCAGCTCTCGCAGCCAATGGCACGCAGATCTACGCATGGTATGGCATGAACGTAGAAGAATTCTACTGGTGTATCGAGCGCACGCTCGATTTCAAGCCGAACCTCACGCTTGATGACGGTGCAGACTTGATCTTCACAGTCCACAATAAATTCCCAGAGATGTGCGATAGCATCATCGGCGGTACGGAAGAGACCACGACCGGTGTGCATCGCCTTCGCACGATGTCGGCTGATGGCAAGCTCCGTTACCCGGTCATCGCTGTTAATGATGCAGAGACAAAGTGGGACTTCGATAACGTTTACGGCACAGGCCAGTCGACGCTCGATGGTATCATCCGCGCAACATCAGTGCTTCTCGCAGGTAAGAACATCGTCGTCGCAGGCTACGGCCATTGCGGTCGCGGCGTAGCTTCACGTGCAAAGGGCATGGGCGCTAACGTTATCATTACTGAGGTCAAGCCAACAGCAGCGCTGAAGGCAACGCTCGAAGGTATGCAGGTCATGCCGATGGACGAGGCAGCAAAGATCGGTGATATCTTCATCACCGCAACAGGTATCAAGGACATCATCATCGGCCGTCACTTCGACGTGATGAAGGATGGCGCGATCGTCTCGAACACCGGTCACTATGATTGCGAGATCAACATCGGCGATCTCGGTGAGCGCTCAGCGAACCACCGCCAGATCCGCGCAAATTGCGAAGAGTATCTTCTCTCCGGCAACCGCCGCGTTTACTTGCTGGCTCAGGGCCGCTTGGTAAATCTCGCAGCTGCTGAGGGCCATCCTTCAGAAGTGATGGATATGTCATTCGCAAACCAGTTCTTGTCGCAGATCCGCCTCGTCAATGTTGACAAGGGCGTTGAGGCGATGGAGCGT
>JBKJTP010000282.1:0-10108 GCA_046590195.1 Kapaibacterium sp. (SeqCode)
TCGGCGATGGTGTTGTCACCGGATGCGGTAAGATCAACGGCCGATTTGTCTATGTCTTCTCGCATCCGGTGACAACACCATCGCCGAGCGGGCGTTGCTTGTCGAGCCCAAAGTCATGCGAGCGATGACGGACGAAAGCATCGAACTCCTCGAAGGTACCTTCATCGAGCAGGATCTCGAGTCGCTCACGTGCGGTGAGTTTGCCCTTCTTATGCTGATCTTCAATGCGCTTTTCACCGCCGCCAAGCAACGCTTCAGCGCGGTATTGGGCGAGGAGTTCTTCGGTTGTTGCGATCACTTTTGGGTAGTTGAAAGTGCTGAGTGCTGAGTGGCTTTAAACGTCAGTCATTTCGAACATAGCGAAGTTTGAGCGAAGCTCAAACGGAGCGGAGTGAGAAATCTGTCAGGGTATTCCGTGCACTCCACAGCAGAGACAAACCAACAATCGACAACATTCTTCCCCGCACCACCAACCCCCTCCGCCCTTCGGGCACCTCCCTCATTTCATAGGGGAGGATCATTTAGAGGCTTATCTGGTAGAGGCCAATCTGGCAACAAATACTTTCTCGCATCTGAAATTTTCGGGAGGGATCCTCCACCTCGAAGAGGGGGAGGTGGCCGAAGGCCGGAGGGGGTTGGTCGGGACGAGCAGCAAGTCACGGGAGGCCAGCAGCTTGGTATCGCTTTAAAACAAAACTCCCCTCGCGATGCGAAGGGAGTCAAGGTCTCTAAACCTCGTCAAATCAATAATCCACCTTAAACTCCCCACCCGATATCGAGCGCGTCTCATTGCCATTCGCGAGTGTCACTGTACCGCGGAATGTGCCCTCGACATAACCATCGATGTGCGTGACCGTGATCGTGCCTGTGCCGCCATGCTCAACGTCGGCGTAGAAATTCTTACAGGATGTTGAGGTAAGCGGTACGCAATAATAGATCAGACCTTGCGCATCCGATGCAACGTTGACGGTGTAAGGAACAGTCGTCTGCTTTGGGATGACCAACTCGATGCGTCGATCGCCGACCGTGTTATCGCCCTGAGCTACGATCGTGATCAGATTGCCATTCGCCTGACCAGAAACATTATCACAGAAGAAACTGCCATCCCCTGCTACCTCAGCACGCATCGCATCCATTGCAAGCGGCGTATCCGCAGGTCCAGCAGGGTCGCACTCGGCGCCGATGAAGACCAATGGAGCGAGGACGAGCGCAGCCTTCATGTACGTGCGCGCGAAGAGGGAGCGAAATGTTGAGGTCATAACGAAATTCAGAATAAAGAACTACTAATGCTTCTCGATGATACCGCCGCCGACAAGGTCATCGCCTTCATATAACACCACCGACTGCCCCGGAGTAACAGCGCGGCGCTCTTCATCGAAGACGATGCGCATGCGCCCATCCGGCTCGGGATAGGCGTACGCTGGCGCGCCATCATCCTTGTACCGTATCTTTACATTAACACGCAGACCATCCAAAGGTAACTGTGAATACTTTATCAGATTCACTGAGTGCGCGGTGAGCTCCTTTGCAAGCAGATCATCCTCATCGCCTAAGATAACCGCGTTATTGAGCACATCGAGGCCTGTCACATATAGCGGCGCAGGATGCTGCGGAAGGCTCAGTCCCAATCCCTTGCGCTGACCGATGGTATAGAACGGCACGCCATCGTGCTTGCCGACGATCTCGCCCTTGAGCATGAAGTTGCCTTGGGGTGCGCGCTCGTTGAGCGTCTCAACATTATCCTTCAGGAAGCGGCGATAATCGTTATCGGTAACGAAGCAGATCTCGAAGCTCTCCTGCTTGTGTGCGATCGGCAGCTCGTACTTCTCCGCAACTGCGCGCGCTTCCTGCTTCGTGAAGCCAGCTAATGGAAACATCGTGCGATGCAGGTGCTCTTCGCGTACCGCCCAGAGCGCATACGTCTGGTCCTTGTGCGCGTCCTTCGCACGCGAAAGAAGTCGTCGGCCGTTCTCATCGCGGAGCGTAGCGTAGTGTCCGGTCGCGATGAACTCGCAGCCAAGCGCATCTGCTTTCTTCAGCATTGCCGACCACTTGATCTCGCGGTTGCACTGAACGCATGGGTTCGGAGTCTCTCCCTTGAGATAGGTCTCCTTAAAGTAATCGATGATCTCGCGGCCGAAGGTCTCGGTCAGATCGGTGACATAGTGCGGGATACCGAGCTTCTGTGCAACGCGGCGGGCATCGTTGATGCCATCGAGCGAGCAGCAACTGGTGTCGTTCGCGGCGTTGCCGCCTACGTCCTCGTACTTGTAGGTCTTCATCGTCATTCCGATCACGGTATGCCCCTGCTCCTTGAGCAGCGCAGCCGCTACCGAAGAATCCACACCACCGCTCATGCCGAGTAAGACCTTTGCCATTGGACGCCCAAACAGCCCCATATCCCCACAGGTTCGCCGATAATGAGCATCATCACTCAGAGAACATAATGGAATGTTCTGCGTATGCTATTCATTGGACTCTGACCTCCTAATGCGCCTGAGAGCGCTTAACCCTGTTCAATGGGACACATCCTCTACTGGGCACTCCTCCGCTTCACCATCGTCATGTTCGGCTCCTGGGCCATACGCGATTACTTCGACGATCTTGGCCAATGGTGGACGATGTTCTTCCTGCTCGTTACGGTCGTGGTGATCTACCCCGCGCAGCTCGCTTACCGCAAGCATCATGATCACGTTGAGATCGTCAAGGAGAACTCGCTCTGCGCCACCTGCAAGAACTACATCCCCGAGAACACGCTCTGCGCCGTGCTCGATGAGCACGTGACCGAAGGCGTCACTCCGTGCGAAGGCATGAGCTGGGAGCCGCTGCCGGTGCGGGAATATCAGGGGTAGCTAGCTACGCGTCCAGGTGCTTTCGGTACGTCTACCGTACGCGAACAAACTTCACGATGACCGCTGAAGTCTGACGAGCAAATATAGTACTGGTCGATACCTCCCCCTCGATCTCAGTCTTAGTTGTGAAGGACGCAGAATGATTGCCTTGCGCGGTGCCAACAACGGTATCACCTTCCATATGGAGCCTCAGATCCGGTGCGGATAGCGTGTACCAACTCTTGGCTTGTTTCGGTCCTTTGCCAGGGCCGCCACTAACTGTGTGGCGTAGAAATCGCCGAGAAAAAAAGTTTTGGATCGATCTGCGGGAATCGATAAAGAGACCGCCGTAATCCCTCTCCTCTGCGTTACCGGCAATGATAGAATCATTAGCCAGATGGATCCATGCAGTGCGGTCGCTCTCATCGTGAGTGAATTGCTCCTTGTACTCGAATCTCATAAGCGGTGCTGAAAACCAACCTTCCAAGAAACTTGCAGATTGGGCGTCTGTTCGGGTGACCGTAAGGTCGCCTGGGCGGACAGAATCGGATCCGTTAGTAATTAATATTGGATATGCTCCTCTAGGCCACGGAGCGTGAAACACGATTTCTGTGGCCGTGATCGTATCTGGCTTGAGCTCAATTCCTCTGAGATACAACTTGACCGTAGAGTCGAACCCGCTTCCAACTATACTAGCAACCTTATCCGATTCTACTACCAACGGATATGACACGACGACCAATCGGTCTGAATTGGTCGAAGTTGGTCCGTTGGAGACGCAGCCCCATGAACAGACCGCGATGAGAAGGAAAAGATAAATTTTCATAAGTCGCCACTGTTTTTCTGACGCTAACATACGGAAATGTCAGGTAGGAACTGCGTAAAGATCCTACTATGCTGCAAAGCTCGCCATATACCCCCCCAGCACATCCCTAAAATCTGGCTTCACCTCGGCGATGTCGTTTACGTCAACGAGCGGATAGACTGGCAGGCCGGTCTGCTTTTCAAAGCTCTCCTTAGCGGTGCCTGTGCCATCCTTGCCCGGCTCTGCGCGATCGAACGCGATGATGAAGCCAAGTGGAATGCAGCCTGCGCCTTTGAGCTTCTCGAGGGCCTCGATCTTCGTCGCGCCATCAGTGATCACATCATCAACGATCACGACCCTATCCCCTGCCTTGATCACACCAAGAAATGCAGAGGCATCGCCGTGGGTCTTCGCCTCTTTGCGGTCGCTGACCGAGCGGATGCCTGGTCGGTCCTTGCCGATAGCGATCGCCGTTGATACTGCGATGGGTATCCCCTTATACGCAGAACCGAAGATCACGTCGGCATCATTGAACGCGCTGATCTCGCGGAGCTTCTCCGCGTATAGCTCACCCATCATCGACAGCTGAGTAGCCGAGCAGAGCGATCCGGTGTTAAAGAAATAAGGTGACTTGCGGCCGCTTTTCAACGTGAAGTCGCCAAACTTGAGGACCTGCTCTGACAGGAAGAATTCGATTGCGCGGGCTTTGAGATTCATTTGTATTAGGCGTAAATTTTTCGAGTTGTCATCCTGAGCGAGCGTAGCGAGTCGAAGGATCTCCCTGCCTGTTGCCAAGTGCCAAGGAGATCTTTCGACTCCGCTTCATTCCGTTCGCCGGAGCGTACCGCTCCAGTTCACTACATTCCGCTTCGCTCAGGATGACAGTATTTTCTAGCGCAAATTTACGGGTCTTTCCGGCCGCACGTTCGGGATTAACTACCACCCAAAATCTGTTATTTCTCAGTTCGCTAATTTTTGCGGGCTAAAAACACAGGTTTATGCTAGGGCTCAAGTGCGCGTCGAGTGAGGAATGGATCGCATCGGTGAATCGGGACCCGCAGGCAGTCCTCTCCGACCATGCGCACTGCGAAAAGAAGGCAGCGGCAATGGCGATCTCTTACATTAGCAAATATTCTCACAAGCCGGAGCTTGTCCGTGCCATGGCGGAGCTCGCACAGGAAGAGATGAGCCACTTCGCGATGGTGCTCGATAAGCTCGATGAACGCGGTTACTCTCTCACTCGCGATTCTGGGGACGAGTACGTCAACCATTTGCGAACGTCAGTACGCAAGAACGATCCGCATCGGCTGCTCGATCTCTTGATCGTTAGCTCACTGATCGAGGCACGCAGCTGCGAACGGTTCTCACTGCTAAGCGAGCATTGCGGTGATGAAGATCTTAAAAAATTTTACCGCTCACTCTTAGAAAGTGAAGCGAAGCACCGATCAGAATTCCTGAGACTTGCAAGGCTGTACTACGAACGTGATCTTGTTGATGCACGATTGAAAGAGCTATCGGAGTTCGAGGCAGAGATCGTTTTGAGCCTGCAGAACGCTGCGACAATGCATGGCTAATATGTGTCATTTACTACATCGCGGAATACCTCAGCAGATTTCTCACTCACTCCTTCGCTAACGCTCAGTCGGCTCGTTCGAAATGACTGGCATTTATTACCGTTATGTTTTTATTAGAATCAGAATACAAACCCTCGGGCGATCAACCCGAAGCGATAAAGCAACTCACCGAGGGATTGAAGCGTGGCGACCGCTCGCAGGTGCTGCTCGGCGTGACAGGCTCAGGTAAGACGTTCACGATGTCGAACGTCATCGCGAACGTGGGCAAGCCAACGCTTATCATCTCGCACAACAAGACTCTGGCTGCACAGCTTTATGGCGAGTTCAAGCAGTTCTTTCCGAATAACGCTGTAGAGTTTTTCATTTCGTATTACGATTATTATCAGCCGGAGGCCTACATCCCTTCGACCGATACCTATATCGAGAAGGACTTCAACGTCAACGACGAGATCGATCGTCTTCGGCTGAAGGCAACGAGCGCGCTACTTGATGGCCGTCAGGATGTGATCATCGTTGCCTCAGTGAGTTGCATCTACGGCATCGGCTCACCGGATGAATATGCGAAGCAAGTCGTTCGCGTTGCTGTTGGCCAGGAAGTGAAGCGCAATGATCTCATGCGGGCACTCGCTGATATCCATTACTCACGGAATGATGTCGAGTTTCAACGTGGTACTTTCCGCGTGCGCGGCGACGTAATGGAGGTCATTCCTGCATACGAAGACGAAGAAGGTTACCGCATTGAGTTCTTCGGTGATCAGATCGAGAAGATCTCGCAGATCAACCGCGTCGATGGCAAGGTGCTTGGCACGGTTAAGAAGGCGATGATCTACCCCGCAAAGCACTTCGTGACGAGCGGTGAGAATCTCGAACGCGCAATTCTGGCGATTGAAGAAGAGCTCGAGCAGCAGTTGCAATTCTTCCGTTTGCATGGTAAGCTGCTTGAAGCTCAGAGACTTGAGCAGCGCACACGGTTCGATCTTGAGATGTTGCGCGAACTTGGCTATTGCTCTGGTGTAGAGAACTACTCGCGTCATCTTGCTGGCCGCCCCGCAGGCGAGCGGCCAAGTGTGTTGATCGATTACTTCCCCGATGATTTTCTCATGATCATCGACGAATCGCACCAGACCATCCCGCAGGTGCGCGGTATGTTCGCTGGCGATCGTGCGCGTAAGGAAGTGTTGATCTCGCACGGCTTCCGCTTGCCTTCGGCAATCGATAATCGTCCGCTCAACTTCCCAGAGTTCGAGGGCATGCTCGATCAGGTCGTCTATGTCAGTGCGACGCCTTCGAACTATGAGCTTGAGCAATCGGGCGGTGTGATCGTTGAGCAGATCATCCGCCCAACGGGCTTGCTCGATCCGGTGATCAGCGTGCGTCCGGTGAAGAATCAGATCGACGATCTCTTGAAGGAGATCCGCGACCGCGTCGTCAAGCACGAACGTACGCTCATCACCACGCTCACCAAGCGCATGGCTGAAGATCTTACGGATTACTACGCGAATGTTGGGGTGAAGATCCGCTATCTGCATAGCGACATCGATGCGCTGGAGCGCGTCGAGATCCTGCGCGATCTGCGCATGGGCGAGTATGATGTTCTGGTCGGAGTGAATTTGCTTCGCGAAGGTCTCGATCTTCCGGAGGTGTCACTCATCGCAATTCTCGATGCCGACAAAGAAGGCTTTCTGCGAAGCGAAAAGGCCCTCATGCAAACAGCCGGAAGAACAGCAAGAAATGCCGAAGGGCTTGTCATCATGTACGCCGATAGAGAGACCGACTCGATGCGCGCCGTGCTGGATGAGACGCGGCGGCGCCGCGAGGTGCAGATGGATTACAACAAGCTGCATGGGATCACACCGATGACAGTAACGAAGACGCGAGACGAGATCATGCGTTCGACCTCGATCGCGGACGTCGGGGCGAAGCAGGACGCGCGCAAGCAGGAAGCACAGGACAAAGCTATCCGCAAGCGCCGCGAGCTGACGCCAAAGGCAGTACTGAAACACCTCTCCCCTGCACAGCTAGGCGAGCTCATCGAACAAATGAAGCTCGAGATGAAAGTGGCATCGAAAGAGATGGAGTTCGAACGCGCTGCCGACCTACGCGATGAGATCAAGGCGCTAGAGGATGTGCTGGCAACCACGAAGTAGAATGGTGTGGTAGTAGGCTTAAGCCTACTACACCTGCATCTGTTATCTTTGTAGTAGGCTAAAGCCTACTACCACACTTCTTGTATGATAGATCTGTTCTTCCCCCTGCGATGCATCCACTGCGAAGAGCGGTGCAGTGCTTCGCATGCGGAAATTGGATTTGGGGAGTTAGAGAAGCACTTGTGCGCAACGTGTCTGCGAGTGCTTGCGAAGATGGAATTACCAGATCAGGATAAGCTGCTCGAGCGATTGATGCTCTCCGGTAATTTCGATCACGATCATCCGATCAGCGCGGCATACACGTTCCAGAAAGAGGGAATGGTGCAGGCGATCATCCACCACTTCAAGTTCTTTGGGATGTCGCGGCTAGCGCGGAAGTGTGGACGTATCCTTGGACGAAGTTTTGAGCAGGAGTTGAAGCACATCGATCACATCCTCCCTGTTCCCTTGCATCGCACGCGTATTTCTACGCGCGGATATAATCAGTCTGACCACCTTGCACTCGGCTTATGTGATGTGTTGAACAAACCGGTGCTCGGTCAACGATATAGCAAACGACTTCGTCCAACAGAATCGCAAACAAAGCTTACTGTCGAAGAGCGCAAAGACAATGTGAAAGGTGCGTTTGGACTCAGAGACAAGACTTCTGAACTCGTAGCAGGCAAGCGCATACTCATCATCGACGATGTGCTCACCACCGGAGCAACGATCGCGAGTTTCGGCGAAGCCGTTGAGCAAGCAAAGCCAAAGAGCATTCAGTACCTGGCGTTTGCTGTCGCGGATTTCGATTAGGAATTGGAATACTAAAAAGCAAAAGGGCGCCGAACCGGCGCCCTTTTGTATTTGAGACTTTTAGGTAGGCTTAGCGCTGAAGCGTCATGTGCTTCGTGATGCGATGGCCGTTCCACTCGAGCACATAGGTGTAAACACCATTTGCAAGACCTTCACCGTTGAAGCGAACGGTCTTCTCGCCCTGCATCATATAAGCATCAACGAGCGTTGCGATCTCATGACCAAGGTTGTTGAACACCTTGATCGATGTTGGACCAGCCTCTGGCGTTGAGTAATTGATGTTCGTATTATGCGAAAACATGTTCGGGTAGTTCTGAGCAAGGCGCATACCGTTAGGAACGCTAGCATCTACCTTCGAAGCGTTTGGATCGCGTACGAAAGCTTCCATGATCATGTTCGGATAGAAGATCGATGCGTCATCGTCAGGCACCTGGTAACGTCCGCCGAGGTAACCATAGACGATGCTTGTAGCATCTTCATTGAGACCGAAATAGTAAGTCTTGTCGGTTTCATTGTCGATCTCACGAGGCTCCTGCACGTTCGCATCGAAAGTAAACACAACATGATTCTCTTCGCTAAAGCGGTTCGCAAATACGAAGAAGCTGTTGACATACTCACCCTTGAATGGGGAAGGGTCTGTCGTAACCTGCAATCTGCGAGCGCTGAAAGCTAGCTTGTAAGTATTGAATTCTTCTGGGATCAACTTGCCCGGTGCCAAGAATGATGCGTTGCCGAGACCCTTTTCGAAGTCAGGAAAAATACGGCCATCGCCTTGATCCTTCTCACCAGTGAGGAAGAACGAGAGACCCTGGTTCGGGTCACCATTCGCGAAATTGGCAGGTACATCTACCACACCAAGAAGGATACGGATGCTATCCACACGCGCCTTAGTTGGGTCAAAGCTCGTCGTGAAGCGGGTCATAAAACCACGCGAGAAATAGGTTGTGCCTTCGAACTCTGTCTCGCCTTCACCCGGAAGCGTGAATGTGTTCTCGGTCGTATCGTTGAAGTAGCGAAGCACTTCGGTCACCCCAGCCTGCGGCTGTGCAGGAGGTGCAGCAGCTTCAAAGCCAGGTGCAAAGGTTGGAGGTGCAATGAAAGGAGCGGATTGGCGTGGTGAGCGCTCGCTAGCTTTCTGAGCACTGGCCTCGGTGGCAGTGCCAACGATCACCGTACCAAGAAGCAAAGTAGTAACAAGTTTCTTCATGTGAAACAGCTTGTGTTTGTTGTGTCTTAAGATGGAAACGAGTCTCCGCCGATCGTAATGTGGGCCGAAATGCTAGTACACATTAGTTAGAAGCAGCATGAAACGCTAAGCGAAGCCAGGCGGCAATGTCGGAATATCAGGGTAGGGACACTGCCAGGAGGACCAAATTAGCGTCGGGACACCCAATTCGTTTGTCCTAAAACTCCCCAGAGAGCAAATAGTTGCGGAATGGGGTCTGATTTTCATCCCGGAAAGGGATTGGGGAGGGTATGGGGTTTAGGGTATAGGGTATAGGGTATAGGGTTTAGGGTTTAGGGATGAGCGCCTAGCCTTCCGTGAGCTTAGTGATCATAGCGAGAAGCATCCTACCTATTTCATCGGCTTGCGACCAAGCAGGCTTTATCCTGTTCCTATCAAGCATCTCAAGCCGAGTTGCAATAATGAGCTGTGTCTCGAGTTCTGCCAATGAACCGCGAGCGTAGGAGAGGTGATGCACATACTCGCCTCGATGCCGTCTAGCATACCCCTCGGCTATGTTCATCGGTATCGAGGAAGCTGCCCGCTGCATCTGGGATCTCAATCCATACTTCTCGGTATCCGGAAGCAAAGCGGCAAGTTTATAAACATCAATAGTTAAGTCCATCGACTTTTGCCACACGATCAGATCTCGATAATTCTTGGCCATTGACAAATATACGAAGCTCCAGCACCTCCCCCCTATACCCTATACCCTATACCCTATACCCTATACC
>JBKJTP010000082.1:0-12395 GCA_046590195.1 Kapaibacterium sp. (SeqCode)
CACTTCCAGCCATCGCATCCGAACATCATGCGCGCGATGTATCCCGGCATCCAGATCATGGTGCATCCGGAATGCAAGTACGAGGTTGTTGCACAAGCAGATAAAGTAGGCTCGACAGCCTTCATCATGAAGACCGTTGAGAACGCACCTGCAGGAAGCAAGTGGGCGATCGGCACAGAGCATCATCTCGTCAATCGGCTCAAGGTCGCGCATCCCGAGCAATTCATCACGACGCTTGCACCGTTCGCGTGCGAATGCGCGACGATGTATCGTATCTCTCCCGAAGCGCTGCTCGACATTCTGCAGAACATCGATCGCGGCGTGACGAAGAATCAGATCATCGTGCCTGACGATGTGAAGCATTGGGCGAAGATCGCGCTCGAGCGCATGCTCGAGATCACTCGTACTTCTGCCAGATCTTAACCGATGCCCGAACCCAAGCGAGTACTGATCACCGGCGGCGTCCGGCGCCTGGGTCTGGATATCGCGAAGGCCTTCGCTGCCCGCGGTGCCAGGCTGGCACTCAATTACAACACCACTCCGGTTGAAGAGGCGGAGGCGGCAAGGCTGGAAGTGCTCGATGCCGGAGCGGCTGAGGTACACCTGATCCAGGGGGATATTACCACAGAGGGCGCGGAGATCGCGAGATCGGGAGCGGAAAAATTGGGCGGCCTAGACGTATTGATCAACAATGCGGGCGTGTTACCGCCACAAAGGTCATTTTCCCAGCTCACCGCACTAGACTTTCAGCAGACTTTGGGCTTAAATTTGCTTTCTCCTTTCTCGGTGACACAGGCGGCGCTGCCATTTTTGGCAAAAGGTGCGAGTGTCATCAATCTGGCTTCGCTTGGCGGGGTGCAGATCTGGAAGCAGAGGATCGACTACAATGTCTCGAAATCGGCCCTGATCACGCTCACCAAAGCCCTGGCTCGCGAGTTGGGTCCGCAAGGGATCACCGTGAATGCTATCGCTCCTGGAGCGATGCAGCTCGATAGTGAGGAGATGAGTGTGGGACTGACACGGATCCCTCTCGGATATTATGGGAATGGAGATGATATCGCGCGCGCAGCGATCTATCTCGCTTATGATGCGCCATACATGACAGGGCAAGTGCTTGTCATCGATCGCGGACGTTCACTCACCTGAACAAGATAAATATTTAATCGAATATCACTTTGACTGCAGTTAAGAACAAAGCCCCGAAAGCCTATCTCAACGAAGAATTTCTGACGAGCCCGGAAGCTCGGTTCATGCGCATACTCTCGGAGTATGTCGAGCCGCGCGCGCGTCTCTCACGCGAGCGCGTCAAGGACACCGTCGTCTTCTTTGGCAGTGCACGCATCCAAAGCCCGGAAGAGGTCGATGCGGAGATCCGCCAATTGAAGAATGCATACTTGCTTGCAGAGCAGACGAACTCGCTCACGGGCGAAGTAAAGCACGAGCTTGATGAGGCGATGCGACGCGCGAAGATGCATCGTCAGCTCTCGCGATACTACGAAGAGGCGGTTGAGCTTGCGCGCTTGATGACAGAGTGGTCGATTACCAGCGCGGCTCACGATCATGAGAAAGCGCAGACCGCGATGGGACAAGTTGCTGCGGCACAAGTAAAAGAGCAAGTGCCGTATGTGAATGTGGAGTCGATCAAGACTCATTCATTCAAGCAGCGTTTTGTCATTTGTTCTGGCGGCGGCCCTGGCATCATGGAAGCGGCGAACAAGGGCGCGACGCTTGCGGGCGGCAAGTCGATCGGCTTTAATATCTCGCTCCCCTTCGAGCAGATGCCGAACAGCTACATCACCGACGAGCTGAATTTCGAATTCCATTACTTCTTCATGCGCAAATTCTGGTTTGCGTATTTGGGTAAGGCACTTGTTATTTTTCCTGGCGGATTCGGCACGCTCGATGAGCTCTTCGAATTGCTTACACTCATCCAGACCGGCAAGATCCGCAAGAAGATGCCGATCGTTGTTTATGGTAAGAAATTCTGGGACAAGATCATCGACATGGAGATGCTGGAGTATTACGGCATGATCTCGCGCGAAGATCTCAAGCTCATTCACTGGAGTGATTCGCCACAGGATGCTTTCGAGTATTTGAAATCGGAGTTGACACGATTGGATGAGGGCGAGGAGTCGTTCTTGCAGAGCAATCCTGCGACGACGTGATCCCGACCGCGTAGCGGCAAACATCGTTGTTTGCCGCTACGCGGCTCTTGTATCTAATCTATGCTGTTGTTTCACCCATGGCTACTGAAGGGCACCGCTAATGCGGTGGTTAGCGTCCGCCAGTGAAGATCGCCTTCATGATATGCCCGGCCATGCTCGGGTTCTCTTTCAAGCGGCGGATCGAGTAACCGTACCAATCAGCACCGAACGGCACATAGACGCGCAAACGGTGTCCCTCGCTGATCGTGCGCTTGCGAAGCTCATCGCGTACACCGAGCAGCATTTGGAATTCATACGACTGCTTATCGCGGTTGTGCTTCGCAACAAATCGCTTCGCTTCGTTGACAAGATAGCCATCGTGCGTTGCAATGCCAACGTATGCACCGCCCTCCAGCATCAATTCAAGGCAGGCGATATAATTCTTTCGAATACCTTCGTAGTCCTTGATCGCATGTTCAGGGGTCTCGACGTAAATGCCCTTGCAGATACGGAAGTTTGACGGGCCATCTGCCATGATGCTGCGGATGTCATCCTGCGTGCGATGGAGATATGCCTGTAGCACAATGCCGACGTTAAACTCTTTACGGAATTTCAGGTACAGCGCGATCGTGCGATCGGTATAGGGCACGTTCTCCATGTCGAAGCGGACGAAGATGTTGCCGTGCGCTTTAGCATGTTCGAGGATGCGGCGGACGTTGGCTTCACACATTGCGTCATCCAGCCCAAGTCCCAGGGATGTCAGCTTGATCGAAAGATTGCCGATCAGCTTTTCCTTTTCGATCGCTTCGAGCACCCGCAGCGAATAATCGGTATTGTGCGTGGCCTCATCCATGTCCTTGATGTACTCGCCGAGTACATCGACTGTTGTCATCGCGCCCTCGCTATTCAATCGGCGCACGACGGTCACCGCTTCATCCAACGTTGCGCCAGCGATATAGCGTGAGCTGACCTTGCGGACGATCGGCTTCGGGACAAGCGGGAGGACTCCGGCGATGATCTGATTTAACACGTTCATCTAGTGCAAATGGTCTCGGGAACAGGGACGGCTTTTGGGAAATCTCGCCGCAATAAACACCCTATTTAAAGACGCGTTCAAAACTGCTGCGATCCAGCAGATAGACCACCAGTTTGCCGCCGTCGGCGAGCAGGAAGCGGCCGTGTTCGTCCGGCATGGGGATATGTGGCAGAAAGCCAGCTTCCGCGCCGGGGATAGACTGATCGCGAAGGGTCTTGCCAGTGCGTGCATTTATCGTGTAAAAGATCCCCCTCGTATCGACCACCGCATCCGAGCGGAAGGAGAGATGCACATACACGTTGCCATTGCTCACACCGAACGGAGCGACCAGCGGCTCCGAGAATCTACGGCTCCACGTATGGATAGTATCATCAAGACGGAAGGCATCGAGCCCGCTGGTAAGCTCACCCTGCTCGCGGATGCCGCTGACGATGATGTCTTCATCATTCGCCCCCACATTGCCGATGACGTATGGGACCGATTGCGTCCACACTTTCTCAAGCTTGCCATCGAACAAGCCTTTGAGCAAGGTAACAGCAGATGTTCGTTGAGGACCGCTCATACCACCCAGGTATCCATATGCGAATAGCTCGTGCTCTTCGCCAGCAAGGGCGATGTTCGAGGTAAAACGTGTCTCAGGTAACGCATAGCGTTGCGCGATTTTCTCTCCTTTCGTCATCACGAAGAGACTGTCTTCTGCTCCTGCCTGATTTCGCGTGGTCGCGATGACAAGTGCTTTTTTGAGCTCTGAATAGGCTAGCGAATGGATCTCCATCGCGAAAGATGTCACTGCTCCAGGCGTTCCTGTCTTCGGATCGAATGAGTACAACAGGTTCTCGCAAGGCACATAAAGCCGGTCGGCTGTGAGTATGACCTTTCCAGTTATAACTTGCGACGTGTTGTTCTGCCACAGCGTCTTACTTTCAGCGCTTACTTTATGGACAGCGCCATTCAACCCAATGGCGAAGATCTCATTCTTCAGCGCCAGCAACTGATCGATCACGATACTATCTCCGAGCGAGATCGTTTGCTTCAGCGAATCCTGATCGTCATAGATCATGATCTTGCCATTGCGTGTAGCGATCGCGAAGCCGTATGGCTTTGAGAGCGGAACAGGGCCAGTTGCCCAGCCCTCGGGTGCGATGGATCGAGATATTTCGGTTGTTTGGCCGATCTCGTTCACTGCACCAGTGAGCGCCACGTTGCTATTACCACTCACATTCAGCCCAACGCTCGAGCGGACATCCGGCAATTCCTCTTTGCCGCCGCAGGATGCGAGGAACATCAGACTGATGCATGCAATAAGCTTCTTCATGCTTTGTCGAGCAATCGCAACGCTTTTTCTTTGCGGTGCTGATACTCATAGCAACCGAGCTCTATCGCAGCGGCCACTTCTTCTTTGCTTGCGCCAGCGTTGATAGCACCCATGATGTGCGAGAAGAGCTGGCGCTTCCAGCCAAGCTGCGTCAGGATGCCGACGATACAAAGCTCTCGCGTCTTGACATCAAGCGCCTCGCGGGAGAGCGTCTTGCCATAGCCTTCGATGACGGCCCAGGCCGCAAGTTCAGGGCTTAATCGCAGCATTTCAGCGCGAACGACATCTGCATTGTTCGCATAGATCGTTTTGTAGAGCTCTTGTCCTCGTTCAGTGAACGCTGCATAGCTCATCGGCTCGCTCATCACTTGCACACCATTTTTCGGCCAGATCTTGCCGAAAGCCTTCATCGCTTCAAGTGCCGAAGGGAAACCAACAAAAAGATACTGTTGAAGAAATACTTCGTACACCTCTTCCCTGCTTGCGGTCTCTTTTGCCAGCTCGATTGCTTTGGCAAGTTCTAAGGTGTATTCCGGCCTCGATGCGAATACAGCTAGTTGAACAAGTGTCCGAACACGGTCATCAAGCATGAGGCTAAATGTTATTGATCTGTTCGATCTCAAGCGAGATATCAAATGCCTGGATCGAGTGCGTCAGTGCGCCGACGCTGATGTAGTTCACGCCTGTCTCCGCGATTGCTCGGACACGCTCGAGCGTCACGCCGCCAGATGCCTCGATCTCGAAGATGCCGCTGTTCAGCCTTACCGCTTCAACCATCATCGGTGGCTCGAAGTTATCGATGAGCACGCGCTGAACAAGCCCCTGCCCTTTGTCGATCAGTACTTGTAGTTGTTCAAGCGAGGTTACTTCGATCTCGACCGGAATGCGCTCGACATTCTCCTGCTGGAAATAGGTCTCGAGGCTATCGAGTACCTGCTGGATATTCCCTCCATTCGCTGCGATGTGGTTGTCCTTCACGAGGATCATATCGCCAAGCGAGTACCGATGGTTAACTCCACCACCGATACGAACGGCATAACGATCGAATGGACGAAGCAGCGGAGCCGTCTTTCGCGTATCGAGAATGGTAGCGCCCGTGCCTGCTACTGCATCAGCGTACTGGCGTGTGAGCGTTGCGATGCCCGACATACGCTGTAAGAGATTCAGCGCAACGCGCTCGGCTGTCAGAAGCGTACGCATCTGCGCGCGGATCGTAGCGATCGCATCACCTTTCTGCACATGATCGCCATCCTGCTTGTGCTCGATGAACTCAAAGATCGGTGAGCTGATGCCGTGCTGAACCTCGTAGAGCAGGAATGCGTGGCGAGCTACGTCAAGTCCGGCAACGATGCCATCGGCCTTTGCGAGAAATACACCAACGCCCAACATCTCCTCAGGGATCGTCGCGAGCGTAGTCGGATCCCCCTTGCCTGCATCTTCTACAAGTGCTATGCGAATCCGCTGCCGTTCTATGTCGGAAAGTTTATGCGTCACTTCTATATCTAAACTAATACACTCTTATGTTTGAGATGATACTCGATACGATCGAGATACAGCTTCGGCGGCCTCACCGGCCTCCCCGTCTTCGCATCGACAAACACTAAAGTCGTCTCTCCTGTCGCCAGCAATTCATTGTTATGTCGGACCTCATACGTGATCTCGAGCTTCGGGCTCACACGATGCGGCATTCTGCAGGTGATCTGAAGCAGATCATCGTATTTCGCCCCCTTAACGTATTTCGCAGATGCTTCGCTGACAGGCAGCATCACGCCGCTTGCTTCAAGATCAGCATAAGGCAACCCAAACTCGCGGAGCATATCTGTACGGGCTACCTCGAAATACTCAAAGTATTTACCATAGTAGACGACGCCCATCTTATCCGTATCGGCGTAGCGGACACGGAGTTCAGCAACATGCTCGAAGTACAATTCATGCATTGGGTGCCTCCTCGGTGTCGGGTGATGCAGGTTCGACAGGCTTAGCTTCGCCCAGTTGTTTCAACTCCCAGAGCAGATTATTATAATGCGCGACGAGATCGAAATGCTGGGGAGCTAAGAGCTTCTTGCGGATCACACTAAACGGCGATACAGCATAATCATGCTTCTTGAAGTACACGTACGGCAGCGGGTGCTCGTCGTCGGTTTTCCAGGCGCCGTTGTGATTGTAAGCCAGCACAGTGCCGAGATATCCAGCAAGGACATAGAACGAGTCATTGACGTCGACCTCTCTCTCCTCCTCCGTATCCGTTAAGGGTACATCAATTTCCGCAAGATCACGCTGCTGCATCGGCGCCTTCCAGCCTTCGCTGATCATCCTGTCAAGCGCTGCGATGCTCTTGTCGGTCAGATCGAGCTCGACCCCAAAGACCTGTCGTGCCGATGCGCGTGCGACATCAGCGGCGATCGTCATGTCAGCATAGATCGCGCGACTTGCCTGTTTTACTTTTGCACTGGGCCGTGAGCGGAAGAGATAAATGAGGCCGAGTCCAAACGCAATGAGAAGGATGCTTAGATAGGGTGAGACGATCACAGCACGACTACTGAATCTTCGACAACCTCGGTCTCCGTCCAGACGCCCATCTTCGAGAATTTCTCAACGCGGCGCGAAAGCGCTGCACCACGCGTGAAATCCTGTTGGCGAAGCGTACTGATCTCATTGATCAGAATCTCCTTCAGCGTATCGAACATCATCTGAGGTTCGCGGTGTGCGCCGCCATCAGGCTCTGGTACGATGCGATCGATGATGCCGTGTCCAAGCAAGTCTGTCGCAGTAAGCTTCAACGCTTCTGCTGCCTGCTCCTTGTAATTCCAATTCCGCCACAAGATCGATGAGCATGATTCCGGCGCGATAACCGAATACCATGAGTGCTCGAGCATCAGCACGCGATCACCAACACCGATACCGAGCGCACCACCCGATGCACCTTCACCGATAACGCAGATGACGATCGGAACCTGCAAGCGTGACATCTCGAGCAGATTGCGCGCGATGGCTTCCGCCTGTCCGCGCTCCTCTGCTTCAAGTCCAGGGAAAGCACCTGGCGTATCAAGTAAGCAAATAACCGGGCGATCGAACTTCTCAGCAAGCTTCATCAATCGAAGCGCCTTTCGATAACCCTCAGGATTCGGCATACCAAAGTTGCGATGAACATTCTGCTTTGTGTCGCGGCCCTTCTGATGTCCGATGATCATCACCGGACCCGCTTCGCCGAGTTCTGCGAAGCCGCCAACGATTGCGGGATCGTCGCGAAATGAGCGATCGCCATGAAGCTCCTGGAATCCCGTCGTCATGCCCGCGATATAATCGAGCGTGTACGGGCGCTCTGGATGCCGCGCAAGCTGCACGATCTGCCAGCGAGTAAGATTGCTGTAGATCTCCTTGCGAAGCTCCTCGACCTTATCCTCCATTGACGCGATCTCATGGGTGAGATCGACTGTCTCAGCGAGGTTGCGCATTTCTTCGATCTTCTGTTCAAGCTCGAGAAGCGGCTTCTCGAATTCGAGCGTGTATTTTGCCATGGTGATATAAAAGTCAATAGCTACAGCCTCTCTTGCGAGCGGCTGCTATCTTCGCCGTAAAAAGAGCGAGCGGAATAAAATCTCAAGGTCCATCCCAAGCGAGTGATGCCTGGCGTAATAAAGATCAAGCTGTTCAATATCTTCGTCGCGTGCATCTGCTGGTGATGCAAGTGTGATCGCTGCAAGGCTCGTCAGCCCAGCTTTTGATAGTTGCAAGCCCTTCGATCTGGCCGCAACCCCTACGAGCGAGAGATCGCCACGGAGCACCTGGTTGAGCTTGGTAACATTCTCTCGGGCACCTTCGTCCTTTGACACGGCGGCATAAAGCGCCACGAATGGTAGAGCCAATGCGGAAAGGCTGACATCGACGATGCGTTTTGCGAACTTGTGCGACAAGCGCTGCACGTTATACTCCAACGGTATCAGGCCAAGCACCGTATCAGGTCCCTCAGTCAGCATCTCGATCTTTCGGCGGCCCAAGATCACATCAGTAGCTGAAGGCACAACGTTGAAATTCACAATATCCGATGGATTCTGCTCCGAGACCTGCTGCATCACATGCAGCATCTCCGAATAAGGCAGCGCATTGCTCGCGAAGATGACCTCGTTGATCTTCTTCTCACGGATGTACTTAGGCAGCGTTGATGTTGCGGCGACTACCAATTGATTAGGCAGGATCTCCTGTCCGATCGATGTGAGATCGTGACCAACGAATCCCTCCACCTTATAGCGCAGCATGATCTCCGAGCGCGAGAGCAACTGAGCGATACGAATAGCTTCTGCATCGGTGCCGACGATCAGTGTCGAGCGCAGCATCGGCTTCGCAGAGTACTCACCGCCAAAGCGGACACGATCGACGATGCGAAGCGCGATACGCGAGACGACCATCAACGCGATGTAGATCGCAGAGACGAGCAACACCAGCGAGCGGCTCGAAGCAAATTCCTTGAAAAAGTATGTAAGTGACGATAGAGCGATCAATGAGATCAACGCGCCCGCTAGCAATTGCCTCGTACTGCGCCGGTTATCTGGAATGTATGCCTTCGCAAACCAAAGCGCGGTTACAACTACTAACGGCGGGACGATGAGCGCTGCAGGATAATCGTAGCTAGGCAATCCGAGCCAATAGCCGAATGTAAGCTTCGACGCTAAGAGAACGCCCCCTGCAACTGCAAAGGCATCCAGCGCCATGACAATAACGGCACCGCGGTGCTTCTTTACGATAGCAAGCAGCGAGCGGAGAAAGATGCCGAGACGCAATAGCGTTGCGAATACAATGCTCGATCCATAATTCTTCTTGATGAAGATATGCATCGCATCGTAGAACACCTTCACTTCGTTCATCGCGCTGCGCTTCGTCGACTCACCCTTGAAGTGGATCGTAGCAGTGACCGGTGCGTAGTAGACAGCAAGTCCGGCTTTCTTTACGCGAAAGCAAAGATCGAGATCTTCGCCATACATGAAGTAATCTTCGTCGAATCCCTGCGTCTTCTCGTAGGCTTCGCGAGAGAGCAGCATGAATGCACCGCCAAGTGCATCTACTTCGTAGGTCTCATTGACCGGCAGATAGGTAAGATTGTATTGCGCGAAGAGCTTGGAGTTTGGGAAAAGCGCGCTTAAGCCGAAGAGCTTCGTAAAGCTCGCCCATGGCGTTGGGAAGCCACGGCGGCAGCTAAGCTGGAATGAGCCATCGGCGTTAAGCAACTTGCAGCCGGACATGCCTGCCTTCGGATGCGTGCGCATGAACTCCACCATCTTCTCGAGCGTGTCCTCGGCAACGATGGTGTCGGGATTCAGCAGCAGCAAATACTCACCTGTTGCTTCGCGAAGCGCAATGTTATTCGCTTTACCGAAACCGAGATTCTCGTTGAGCGCGGAAAGCTTGACCTGTGGAAATTCCTCGCGCACCATGCGTACGCTATCGTCTTCGCTATCGTTATCAACGACGAATACTTCACCTGTAAGCTTACCTGAATCGAGTGCATGGAATACACTCTTCAGAGCTCCGCGAAGGAATTCTTTGACGTTGTAACTAACGATGACGATGGAGATATCCACTGGTAGGTTATAGCTCTCCCTTTATCGCACGCCACTTGAGCATCCACACCATTCCGACGGCCTCGCGCATGATCGCCTTGCTCATCTTGCTTGTACCGGCGTGACGATCGACGAAGACAATCGGTATCTCCTTGATCGTGAAGCCCTTGCGCCACGCGCGGAAATTCATTTCGATCTGGAAAGCATAGCCGTTCGAACGGATGTCATCAAGATCGATCGCCTCGAGCACCTTACGACGGAAACACTTGAAGCCACCCGTCGCATCCTGCACCTTGATGCCGGTGATCGTGCGTGCATACATGTTCGCATAATACGAAAGCAGCAGACGGCGCAACGGCCAATTCGCTACGTTCGCACCACTGATGTAACGTGAACCGATCACTAAGTCGTAGGTCTTGATCTCGCGAAGAAAGACCGGCAACTCATTCGGGTCATGCGAGAAATCGGCGTCCATCTCGAAGATGTAATCGAAGCCGTGCTCGAGGCCATACTTAAAGCCTGCGACATAAGCTGTGCCCAATCCCATCTTCCCCATGCGTTGCATGAGATGCACTTTATCGGGGCCGAATTCCTCCGGTCGCTGCATCTCACGAACGAGATCAGCAGTGCCATCAGGAGAATTATCATCAACAACGAGCACGCTGATAGCAGTGTCCGAAATATTCGTCTGCTGCGCGAGTACAGCCGTCGTGATATTTCGGATGTTATCCTTCTCGTTGTAGGTCGGTATGATGATCAGTGCACGCTGCATTACATCTTGGGTTTGTACGAGAGATTAGAAAGAGAGGTCATGCTAGTGCCTCAATGACCTTGCCTGCAATATACCGTGCATCGTCAGTCGAGAGCTCGGAATGCATCGGCAGCGCAAGGATATGCTCTGAGGCATACTCTGCATTCGGCATGCTGCCCTGCTTCTGACCAAAGTCATAAGCTGGTTGCATGTGCAAAGGAACGGGATAATAAATATTGTGTGGGATCTTCTCAGCCTTAAGCTTGGCTGAGACCTCATCGCGGCTGCCTTGCTTGAGAATGATCGAGTACTGATGCCAGATCGAACTCGCCTCAGGACGGACGAAAGGTGTCACGATCGGGTCTGCGTGAGCTGCGAACTCGCTGGTGTATGCAGCCGCTGCTGCTGTACGCGTGGCATTCCACTCATCGAGATACTGCAGCTTTACTTTGAGGATCGCAGCCTGGATCGAATCCAAACGGCTATTGACGCCGAGCTTATCGTGATAATAGGTCTTGGTCGAGCCATGATTCGCGATGGAACGAAGCTTCTCCGCAAAGTCATCGTTGTTTGTTGTCACCATTCCGGCATCACCGAACGCACCGAGATTTTTCGATGGATAGAACGAGATCGATCCGATGTCGCCAAGTCCGCAAACCTTCTGCCCATTCCATGTCGCGCCTACTGCCTGCGCAGCATCCTCGATCACAAAGAGATTGTGCTTCTTCGCGATCGCATTAATAGCGTCCATATCGCAAGGTTGTCCGAAAAGATGCACTGGGATGATCGCCTTCGTGCGTGAGGTGATCTTCTCTTCGATCTTCGTGACGTCGATGTTAAATGTGTCAGGCTCGATATCGACATAGACGGGCACGCCGCCGTTGATCGCGATCGTCTCTGTTGTTGCGACGAATGTGAATGGAGTCGTGATGACCTCGTCACCTGTATTCAAACCAATCGCCATCAATGCGATGTGCAAGGCATCGGTGCCATTCGCGCAGCCGATAGCATGTTTGACGCCCAGATAGGCTGCCATGTCAGCCTCGAACTCCTTCACGCGCGGTCCATTGATATAGGCACCACTATGAACGACATCCAGGATCGCGCTATCGATCTCACTCTGATAGCGCTTGTACTGGCCGAGAACATCGACCATCTGAATAGATTTCTGTGTCACACTTTCTACAACACTCACTTGCGTACTGCTTAAACGTTATGCGTGCTCCTTACCCTTGACCACACGCTTCAAAAAGGTGAGGAACAGGATCTTGATATCGAGACGGAAAGACATCGACTCGATGTACATCAGGTCGTACTTGACCTTGTTGCGCACATCGTCAATGTTCTCATCATACTTATACTCCATCGCTGCGAAGAGACTCGTGATACCCGGGCGCACTTTGTGGCGGCGCTTGTAGTACGGGATCTCCTTCGCAAATTCTTCAACGAACACTTCTCTCTCTGGACGCGGACCAACAAGCGACATATCCCCGATCAGGATGTTGATCAACTGCGGCGCTTCATCGATATGGGTACGGCGGATGAACTTGCCGAACGGTGTCACGCGTGGGTCATTCTTCTGTGCCCATTGCGC
>JBKJTP010000149.1:0-8441 GCA_046590195.1 Kapaibacterium sp. (SeqCode)
TGTCATCCCGAGCGTAGCGGAAGTCGCTTTAGCGACGATGCGGAGTCGAGGGACCTCCCAGCTGAGAGAAGCTCTCCATCGGGTAGCCCTTAGCGGCTGCCATTTGCGACCATTATCTCCGCCGAGAGGTCCCTCGACTCCGTGCTTCGCTTCGCTACGCACTCGCTCGGGATGACATATCTTTTAGAGTGGATTCCGACCCAAATCGATTTTCCCTTCCTATTTTTGCCATAACACTATGGTAGCAAACTTTCAACACAACGGAGACACGCTCGAGGCAAAGCTCGAGGGCGATCTCATCGGCGGCGCTGATTCGCTCAGCTTCGCTAAGTCGCTCCGCGAGGCTATGGCCTCGGCGGGGGATCTCAAGCGTATCGTCATCAATGTCCGCGGCGTGGAGTTCGTGAACTCCTCTGGGCTGGGCATGCTCCTGGCAGCACGGCAAACGGCGCAGGAAGCGGGCGCATCGCTCGAAGTAGCAGAGCCGGGTGAACAGCTCCGAAGCTTGCTCGATATCACGAAACTTTCGGATATTCTCGGCGTGAGCAGCGCTCCAGCACCAGCCTCAACCGGCAGCAGCACCGTTTAATAAATTGTAACACAGAGCGTCGGGCGCCGTAATTGCGCCAGGACGCATTTCGCATTTCGCGTAGCGTTTCCCACCTCTTTGAAAAAAGACCCGTAGAACTTCTGATGTCCTCAGGAGATTGCTTCGTCGGGATCTCAATGCTAGCGCATTGAGATCCCTCCTCGCAATGACAGGCTATGAAAGCAAGTCGTCGTGCGGTTTTTTTTTTAGCCATGCCAAACACCATTGTTCTAGGCGCCCAGTGGGGCGATGAAGGTAAGGGCAAGATCGTTGATCTCTTAGCCCAAGACGCAGACATCGTCGCGCGCTATCAAGGCGGAGCGAACGCCGGCCACACGATCATCCTTCCGGATGGACGCAAGTTCGTACTGCACCTTATTCCAAGCGGCATTTTCCATGAAGGCACGATCTGCGTGATCGGCAATGGCGTCGTCATCGATCCCGTCGCTCTGCGCGAGGAGATCGCGATGCTCGAGACGGCAGGCATCTCTGTCAAGGGACGCCTCTTCATCTCGCATAACGCGCACTTGATCATGCCGTATCATAAGATGCTCGATCTCGCTAGCGAGCAGCGTCTTGCAAAGTCGGATAACAGCAAAGCTGTTGGTACCACCGGACGTGGGATCGGCCCAGCATATGAGGACAAGTTCGCTCGCAAGGGTGTGCGCATCGTCGATCTACTCGACCGCGAGTCATTGCGTGAGAAGCTTCGCGTCAACATCGGCGAGAAGAACGAGCTGCTGCAAAAATTTTATGGAAGCGAAGATCTTTGCGACGTCGATAAGATGATCGCAGAGTATGAAGTCTTCGATCAGGAGATGGATTCGTATATCACCGATACGTCGCTGTTGCTGAACCGCGCTATCAAAGAGGGCAAGTCTGTGCTGCTCGAAGGTGCGCAGGCAGCGCTGCTCGATATTGACTTCGGTACCTATCCCTATGTCACGAGTAGCAACCCGACAGCGGGTGGCGCTTGCACAGGACTTGGAATCCCGCCGACCGCGATCGATCGCGTCATCGGTGTTGCAAAGGCTTACGCTACTCGCGTTGGCAACGGACCTTTCCCGACAGAACTGCTCGATGAGACAGGCGAACGCCTGCGCACAGTCGGCGGTGAGTTCGGTGCAACGACAGGTCGCCCGCGCCGCTGCGGCTGGCTCGATGCAGTAGCGCTGCGCTACACGAACATGATCAATGGTGTATCGAGCATTGCGCTGACAAAGCTCGATGTGCTTTCGGATCTGCCAGAGGTCAAGCTCTGTACACGCTACGAGCGCACGACCGATGGTAAGCAACTCGAGCACTTCACGACCGATCTTCGCGCGCTAGCGAACATCCGTCCGATCTACGAAAGCTACGAAGGCTGGAAGACCAGCGATCTCAAAGGCGTGACATCACGCGAAGAGCTCCCGCCGAACGTGCACAAATATCTCGCCGCGATCGAGCGCGAGATCGAGACGCCGCTGGATATTATCTCCGTTGGGGCGGGGAGGCAGGAGACTCTGGTGGAGCCGACATTTGTCTGAACTCGGATTACAAGGATTCGGGGAGGATTCGTCGGATTAGATTCAGGCGGGTCGAGAGTTATCTCGACCCGCTTTGTTTTTGTGGTTCGGAGATGATGTAACTTTGTGTGTTATAGCATTGAAGTTGTGTTGATATAGCTTCTCCTCTGTATGCTCCGAATAAAACGAACGACACTTTCTCGATTAGCGATACTCGTTGTGCTGTATCCGTGGATGGTCAGCTATACGCCTGTTGATTCGCTTGTGACGGAACTCGGGTTAAGTATTGGGGCGGGGCGTGAGGTGCGGATCTCACGTGATTGCGATGGACGTGTTGTTCGTCGGGATGAGCTTCCGTTTACCAATGTCGCGGCAGGGGTTACGCATCAGTTGTCGCCTGAAATAGGGCTCGGGCTTGCTGCTGGTTACGCAGCTGTGCGTGACGATGGTGACTGGATCGACGTGCCAATCGCTCCAACTGCCGACACAACCATCTTTCAGGATGTCAACGCATTTTATGTTAAGCCGCGCCTCACGTTCGACCTGCGTTATCTGGGTGTGAGTGTCGGGGTTGTAATCGCTACTCCAAAGCTTACGATCGCAGATGGCAGCGTGCTGCCGTCATTCGGTTTGCGCGTTGGTAGTCGCCACGGATTTGCTTGGGAGTCGAATTACATGCAGAATGATCTCCTCGTAGGTCCAGGCTGGTTTTACACGGGATTGGCTTTCGCATTCCCAATTGGGCAAGACAAGAGCCCGAAGTATGCGCGGCTCCACTTCGGCGCCGGAGGCGGTCCCGCTCTTGCGGGCATACAGATGCACGCTGAGATACCTTTGGGTGAGATTACCATCGACCCCGGCTTCTTCTACGAACCTGAGCAGAAGAGTCATGGACTTTTTGCGAGGGTGAGATATCGATTGAACGCTCCGCCTGCTCACTAAACTCTACCGAGTTCAGACAATCCCCTCATCCGAGTCGGAACAGACAAGCCTTTTTATTTGTCAAAGGTGGGCAATCCTAGGTGTTGTCATTTTTCGCTGAAATAGGGCTGATTAGGGCATTTTCTCTACCTTTCTGCACCTGATTCGGCTTCCTTGTACGGCTCGTACTCTAACATCCATCGATGTTCCAATACGTTGTCAGGCGTGTCCTGCTGTTCATCCCGACCCTTTTTCTCATTACCGTCATCAGCTTCGGCATCAGCCGATTAGCACCTGGCGATCCGGCTGAAATGAAAGCTGGCGTTGGCGCCGAAGGCGCGCAACGTGGTAATGCACAGCTCAATGAGACGATGATCAAGCAGATCCGCGCTGCTTTCGATCTCGATAAGCCAATCTGGTACTGGACGATCTTTACCGACGACCGCGACGAGAACGGCCAGTTGCTTCCGCTAGGCGAGCGCATTACATGGAAATGGAATGGCGGCGAGAACCAGTATCATCGCTGGCTCGGTCTCCCGAACGAAGACGGCAAAAAGGGTTTGCTCCAACTCGATTTTGGCAAGAGCTTCCAGGATCAGCGTCCGGTCATGGATAAGATCATGGAGCGTATGCCTGTGACGATCACGCTCTCCATCCTCGCAATTCTGATCGCTTACGTCATCGCTGTGCCGGTCGGCATCTGGTCCGCAGCACGCCCGAAGAGCAAGGCCGACAAGATCGTCAGCACATTCCTCTTTGTCATCTATTCGCTTCCGGGCTTCTGGATCGGTACGATGCTCATCATCTTCCTCGGCGGCGGCGATTTCCTCGACTGGTTTCCGAACAGCGGACTCCACTCGATGGACTACTCTGAGGATTGGGGATGGTGGGAATCCACGATGGATTATCTTTGGCATCTCGCACTTCCGCTCGTCGTAAGTACCTACGCCAGCCTTGCCTATCTCTCGCGTCAGATGCGCGGATCGATGCTCGAAGTTATCCGTCAGGATTACATCCGTACGGCTCGTGCAAAGGGCTTGTCAGAGCGCGTTGTTGTGCTGAAACATGCACTGCGCAACTCGCTCATCCCGATCATCACGATGCTTGCAAGCATTTTGCCAGCTCTAGTAGGCGGATCGGTCATCGTCGAGACGATCTTCACCGTGCCGGGCATGGGCCAACTTGCCTTCCAGGCGCTGACCGCTCGCGATTATCCTGTTGTACTTGCAGAGTTCACGCTCATTGCTATCATGACGCTCGCAGGTATTCTCGTCGCAGATATTCTTTATTCTGTCGTTGATCCACGTATCTCCTTCAGCAAGAAGGCGGCGTAACCCAACTATCTACCAACGGTAGCAATACCTATAGCAAGAAGATTTTACAATGGCAGATAAGAATCAACAGACGCCTAGCCTCGACCCGAAGGATAAGCCTAACGTCAACGCACCAAGCGTGACGGACATCGAGACAGAGCGCAATCGCGTTGGCAGCGAGTACATGATGGACAAGATCGAGACGAGCCAGTCGGCACCGTTGCCGATCACGCTACCAACCGGCACGATGTCGGATGAAGACCAGAAGAATGCTGCGAGCCGCAAGGCCGTAACGCAGTCGTACTGGTCGTTGGTGAAGCATCAGTTCAAGAAGAACAAGATCGCGCTTACCGCACTCTATCTTGTCTATTTCCTTTTTACGGTCGCGATCTTCGCTGATTTCCTCGCGAACGACAAGCCGATCTACGCCACACACAAGGGTGAGACCTACTTTCCAGTATTCAAGGATTATCTTGTAGGTCTGGGTCTGGACCGCTGGAACGCTGAACTTGTCAATGCCGACTGGAAAGAGCTTGAAGCTCGCGGCGAGGTAAGCTCATCGCTGTGGCCGTTGATCAAGTACCGCGCCTCGAACCAGGATCTGATCAACAACCTGAAGCCGCCAGGAGGCGATCACCTTCTCGGTACCGATGCTATCGGACGTGATGTGCTTGCGGGTATGATACATGGATCGCGGATCGCACTCTCCGTAGGCTTCGTATCGATGTCGATCGCATTGCTCATCGGCGTTGTGCTCGGTGCGCTAGCAGGCTTCTATGGTGGATGGATCGATGTTGTGATCTCGCGTCTCGTCGAGCTTGTGCTCACGCTTCCAGTGTTCTTCCTGATCATCACTGTTGTCGCGATGTTCCAGACCGGATCTGTTTGGCTCGTGATGATCATGATCGGCTTAACAGGCTGGCCATCGATCGCACGCTTTACGCGTGGAGAATTTCTCCGCGTGCGTAATATGGAATATGTTGCTGCAGCAACGGCGCTTGGCTTCAAGAACAATCGTGTGATCTTCCGCCACGTGCTTCCGAATGCACTGGCTCCGGTACTCGTGACGCTCGCGTTCGGTATTGCCGGTGCGATCCTGACCGAAGCTGGCTTGTCGTTCCTCGGCTTCGGCGTACCACCGACCGTTGTGACATGGGGTAGCGTGCTCGCAGATTCTCGCGGTAACGTGAGCGCCTGGTGGCTTGCAGTGTTCCCGGGTCTGGCGATCTTCCTCGCGGTGGTCGCTTATAATCTCGTCGGTGATGGCCTTCGCGATGCACTCGATCCTCGCTTGAGAGATTAATTTTTGACTGGCGTGAGAGATTAATCTAGACGTTAGCTTTTCTACGCAGTATTAGCGTATGATGATGTTTGTCGGTGCATGTAACCCTTTGCGGGGTGCGCCGTAGGCCGTCGCAACCCCGAGCTTACCCAAGTACGGAAGGGGCCCAGAGGCACCTGTTTCAGATCACTGAAAATTGAGGGTGAACTCGGAACCAAACGACCGCAAAATCATTGACAACTCGCATATACAGCATCTTTGCTTTATCGAATTGCACGCGTCACCCGGGCCGTCTTTCCTGACTACCCCGCGCTCGTAATTAGCTGTCTCTTCATCCGTGTTTCGTCACCTGTTGTCCAACATCTGACCCCATAGACGCTCCTGAAAGAAGCTCCTGATTACTACGCCCAATACTCGCATCACTCGCTGACGAAGCTCTCTTGAGATTCCGAATCTGCTGTAACGATTATACAATTTTCTTTTAACAAGTTTATACGTTCGCCGTTGTTTCCCGACGAACGTTTACGCGACCCTATTACAACCTAGACTATGCTTTGGACATCAGAACTTGCCGAATATCTTGAGGATGCTCCGTGGCCGGCAACTAAGGCAGAACTCATCGACTATTGCGAGCGCATCGGCGCTCCGCCAGCCGTAGTCAAGAACCTTGAAGAGATCGAAGACGAGGACGAGCAGTTCGAGTCGATCCAGGAGGTGTGGCCGGATTATTCACCGGAAGACGAGGAGTTCTATTACGACGACGAGCTCGACGAATATTGAGCCTCGAATAGCGATCGAAAGATCTAGCGATCTTCACGATCCTGTACAAGACTTTGAAAGCGCCGAGTTGCCTAGCAACCCGGCGCTTTTGACGTTCTGGCCGCCTCCTGTGTTCTGCTTTCTCCAGACGGCCTGATCCCGTCGTATTTTTGAATGGCCTGAGGAAATCAATGCTGGAAGTATCGCGTCGATGAGCGTACTTCGGGCACGTCACTTGCACCGCAGAGCTAGCCGCCAGTCGCCGTATGGCAGAGGCGTCAAACGGTTATTTGCTTTTACTTTCACTACTACTCGTCGGTTCTGTTTAACATCACGCGCATTTTCGATCGACGCCCTACTACCAGACCCCTCATCAGACTCGCATGCCTTGCATTGCTGGGCTTCTGCGTGAGCATCTGCGCGTTCACCGAAATTGCGATGGCGCAGCGGACCGGACGCCCGGTTACGCCGTCCATGGATGCCGGGATGCTCATCGATTCTGGACAGATCGTAGCGATCCGCTTCGAAGGCAATGAGAACCTGACGGAGACTGAGCTTGGCCAGGTCATCTCGACACGAGTGCCGAAGTTTGGGGCAGTGTTCCTCAATAGCATCATCCCAAGCCTTGGTTCACCGCCACAGTATGCCGATCGTGTGGTGCTCGAACAGGATGTCCAGAGTCTGGAGGAGTTTTATCAGGACAACGGCTTCCTTGAAGCGATGGTCGAATACGAGCAACACTTTGACTCGATCGACTACCACCATTATATTACTATCCTGAACAGGAATCGAGTTACTACTCGCGAGAGCAGGCAGACGCTTCCTCGTGTGCGCGATACGATCGTCTTCTGGATCAACGAGGGCCCTGAGTACAAGATCGAGGGTGTTGCATTCATCGGACTTGAATCGTTGCCGGAGGAATTTCAGCCAGAGCTTACTGAGCGCAATACCATCAAGATCGGCGAGAGGTGGTCGGCTTCCGTTGCCGATGCTGAGATCTCGAGATTGCAGAACGTCCTTGAAGAGAATGGCTATCCCTTCTTCAAAAAGGATAGTGTGATCGCGCAAGCATTGCCTGAGACGAAGAGGGTCCGCGTCTTGCCCTATCTTAATCCTGGGAATCGATATCGGTTTGGCAACATAAAGATCGAGTGGGATACGACGTCTCGTGAAGATAGCCGTGTGTCTGACCGTGTTGTGCTCGGCCAGCTGAGCATGGATAACGGTGCGTGGTATAAGGAGTCGGAAGTCCGTGAGAGCGAGCAATACCTGAACCGGTTGAACGTGTTCGAATCGGTGAAGATCTACATGGATACCAGTGGAGTCGAGAGCGTACCACAGCATCTTCGCGACTCGATGGCCCTTCCAATGGTCGTCCGCTTGCGTATGCGCGTGACGCAAGAGATAACACCAAGCTTGTATGTCGGTTTTGGAGGCGAACTGGGATTCTCAATGGGCGGATCTGCCGCATATACGAACCGCAACATCTTTGGCGGTGCACAGCGCTTTGACCTCGATGCGTTTTATCAATTTCTTCCGCTAATACAACTGAAGCGCAGTCTGGGTACAAGTATGCTTATCCCCTATATGGGATGGCGAAATTTCCCGCTAAATATCAGCGCAAGCTATACCGATACAAAGCAATTCCTGAACAGCGAGACGGACTCGACGGTCTTTGTCGACGAGATCTATCGACTGCGGGTGAACTCGACGATCGTCGTGGGCGATCCGATCAACCGCACATCGGTCTCTCCAGAGATCACCGCAGAGTACGTCGATAAGAAAGATCTGAACCGCGATACGAAGGAGTATAATATCACCCAGCAGGTCAATTTGATCCTCGGCACCTATGGCGTGTGGGATCGTGCAAATGACCCGATCAATCCTACCGCCGGCTTCATCCTCAACGGCGGTACGGAAGTCGGTTTGCCTGCACTTGCTGATATTGCTCCTTCAAAGGAATTTTCCAGTGCATCCTATTGGAAGTCGTTGGTTCAAGGCAGACTCTATGATGATCTCGGCTCGATCGGAGCACTCATCTTCGCATCGAAGCTACGAGTCGGCTACACTAC
>JBKJTP010000320.1:0-22966 GCA_046590195.1 Kapaibacterium sp. (SeqCode)
CTTCGTCGGCGTGCAATTCCATCCCGAGCTGAAGTCCCGCGCGACAAAAGCGCATCCGATCTTCCGTGAGTTCGTGAAGGCGGCTGTGACCTACCGTGAGTCAGGCCGCAAGAACGGCTTCGGTACAAATGTAGCCGCGATGAATGGGAGTGCGAAGAGTGCGAAGCCGACGACAAGACCGAAGAAGGCAAGAGCATAACTCTCCGTAGGGCCACTTGGCAAAGTGGCCGAAAAGCGGACATACATTGCTGGGTTACTTTATCCCGAGCTTGGATACGGCACCGTCGATTCCACGCTGAGGAGTTGTTTGGGCTTGAGTTTCTCGGCCGCATTTGGCCACTTTGCCAAGTGGCCCTACGGAGCAGAGGCGCCGACATTCTCCTCTCAGGACTTTCTTTCCTGCCAAATTGTTTAGTGCGCCGTAATCCCTCCAAAGCCGTTCATTACGCCTAACGCACCCGTTTTCTCACATCCCATGAGCCTGAGCACCAGCTACACCCCAAGCAATTCCGAGCTTTCTTACCAGGAGCAATTCCAGACCCGTCACATCGGCCCTGACCAAGACGAGCAGGCGATGATGCTCCAGGTGATCGGTCTGAAGTCGATCGAGGATCTGATCGAGAAGACGATCCCGAATTCGATCCGCCTGAAGAATGAGCTTAACCTGCCGCAGCCGCTCACCGAGATGGAACTCCTGCACAATCTCAAGGAGATCGGTGCGAAGAACAAAGTCTTCAAGAGCTACATCGGTCAGGGATACTACGATTGCGTAACGCCGCCAGTGATCCTGCGCAACCTGATGGAGAATCCAGGCTGGTACACGCAGTACACGCCGTACCAGGCTGAGATCGCGCAGGGCCGATTGGAGTCATTGCTGAATTTCCAGACGATGGTCGTTGATCTCACAGGAATGCAGATCGCGAATGCATCGCTGCTTGATGAAGGAACAGCGGCTGCAGAGTCGATGCACCTGATGCATGCTGTATCGACGAAGAAGGGTGCAGACACGATCTTCATGTCGGAGAAGTGCTTCCCGCAGACGATCGACGTTGTCAAGACGCGGGCAACACCGCTTGGCATTACGGTCGTCGTTGGCGACCACACAACGCTTGAGTGGAGCGAGAATATTTTCGGCGCGATCGTGCAGTATCCTGCTGCCGATGGTGAGCTTTACGATTACAGAGAATTTTGCAAGTCTGCGCATACGAATGGCTCGCTCGTAACGGTCGCTTGCGATCTTATGAGCTTGCTCCTCATCACACCACCGGGCGAGTTCGGTGCCGACGTTGCGATCGGTAACTCACAGCGCTTCGGTGTCCCGCTCGGCTATGGCGGACCACACGCGGCGTTCTTCGCAACGAAGGACGAGTTTAAGCGGTCAATGCCTGGCCGCATCATTGGTCTTTCGATCGACGCGCATGGCAACCCAGCTTACCGCATGGCGCTGCAAACACGCGAGCAGCACATCCGTCGCGACAAAGCAACTAGCAACATCTGCACAGCGCAGGCGCTGCTTGCGAACATGGCGGCGATGTATGCGGTCTATCATGGTCCAGTGGGACTAAAGAACATCGCGTCCCGCATTCACGGCATGACGGCACTACTCGCTGAAGGCCTGAAGGATCTCGGGTATAAGCTTGCCAACGAAAATTACTTCGACACGCTTCGCGTCATTCTTGATGGCGTGACGATAGAGGCTACTCGAGCATCGGCAGTGAATGCGGAGATGAACTTCGCGTACTTCGGTGACAATTCGGTGGGCATCTCGCTCGACGAGACAACGACAGCAAACGATGTAAAGAATATCCTCGCTGTCTTCAGCAATCTGACATCACGCAATGGTAAAGGCGTCGATCTCTCGAAGATCGAGAAGGGGATTGCGACAAGCTACTCATCGCCGTTTGGGCGAAAGAGCGGTTATCTGACGCATCCGACGTTTAATCGCCATCATTCTGAGACGGAGATGCTCCGCTACCTGAAGCAGCTTGAGAACCGCGATCTATCGCTCGCGCATTCGATGATCCCACTCGGATCTTGCACAATGAAGCTGAATGCGACAACAGAGATGATCCCAGTCACCTGGGCGCACTTCAACAAGTTGCATCCATTCGCTCCACTCGATCAGACGACCGGGTATCAGCAGATCTTCACCGAGCTTGAAGCATGGCTCTCGGAGATCACAGGCTTCGCTGCAACATCATTGCAGCCGAATGCTGGCGCACAGGGTGAGTACGCAGGCTTACTCGTCATTCGTGAGTATCTGATCAACAGCGGTCAGGGGCATCGTAACGTCGCGATCATTCCTGCTTCAGCGCACGGTACGAATCCAGCAAGCGCAGTGATGGCCGGCATGAAGGTCGTTGTATCGAAGACCGATGCGAATGGCAACATTGACGTGGTCGATCTTCGCGCGAAGGTCGAGCAGCACAAGGATGATCTTGCTGCATTGATGGTAACATATCCGTCGACGCATGGCGTGTTCGAAGAGTCGATCCGCGAGATCTGCGAGCTTGTCCATACGCACGGCGGACAGGTCTATATGGATGGCGCGAACATGAATGCGCAGGTAGGACTCACGTCACCAGCGAATATCGGTGCTGACGTCTGTCACTTGAATTTGCATAAAACATTCTGCATTCCGCACGGCGGTGGCGGACCTGGCATGGGACCCATCGGCGTAGCGAAGCATCTCGCGCCGTTCCTTCCTGGACATCCTGTCGTTGACATCGATCGCGGTCAGTCGATCGGCGCGATCTCGGCAGCACCATGGGGATCTGCAAGCATCTTGTTGATCTCGTACTCGTACATCGCAATGATGGGCGCAAAGGGATTGACCGATGCAACAAGGGTCGCGATCTTGAATGCAAATTACATTAAGGCACGTCTCGAGAAGCACTACCCAATTCTGTACAAGGGCAAGCACGGAACATGCGCTCACGAGTTCATCCTCGATACGCGTGCATTCAAAGCTGTCGGTGTTGAAGTAGAAGACATCGCGAAGCGCCTGATCGATTACGGCTTCCATGCTCCGACGGTGTCATTCCCAGTTGCAGGTACGCTGATGATCGAACCAACCGAGAGCGAGCCGCTCGAAGAGCTCGATCGTTTCTGTGACGCAATGATCGCGATCCGCAAGGAGATCGCTGAGATCGAAGCAGGCACGATGGACAAGGTGGACAATCCACTGAAGCATGCTCCTCATACGATCGAGCAGGTCTGTGGCGATAACTGGGCGCACAAGTACTCTCGCGAGAAGGCAGCTTATCCAGTGAAGTGGCTTCGTCAGAACAAATTCTGGTCCGCTGTCGGCCGCGTCAACAACGCACACGGCGACAGGACTCTTATCTGCACATGTCCACCGACGGAAGCTTACGCGGAAGTTGTCGAGTAATTAGGAATTAAGAAATAAGCATTAAGAAGGGGCTGCATCGATGCAGCCCCTTCTTTTTGTAGCGGGGCGGTTCCCGCGCCTGGTGGGGTTGCATAAATCTCAATTGTTCAACTCCGCCATACGACGCTAAATTGCGCGCTACGATTGTTCATTCATCATGAACAATCACGAATCCATCGCTCGAGCAGAATCATCGATCAATGCACCGATCGAGAAAGTCTGGCATGCATTGACCGATCCGGCAATGATCAAGCAATACTTCTTTGGCTCTGATGTCAACTCGGATTGGAAGGTAGGCAGCCCGATCACATGGAGTGGGGTATGGAACGACAAACCCTACGAGGACAAAGGGACGATCCTCAAGATCGATGCGCCTCGCTATCTCGAATACGATCACTACAGCCCACTCACAGGCGAGCCTGATGTGCCAGAGAATTATCACACGCTGGCCTTCACGTTAACCGAGCAGGGGGCCGGTACGCTCATCGCACTCACGCAGGACAATAATAAATCGGCCGAAGAGCGCGATCACTCGCAACAGATGTGGGAGAGTATGCTTGTGGGGGTGAAGAACGTAGTAGAGGGTTAAAGCGGTGGGTTAGCCCGCAGGGCGGCAGATGTCTAGCTAATGGCGTAAGCCCGGGTAACGGGTGGCGTCGCTATCCTTAGGCCTACGAGATCAACCCCAAGCCGTTTCGATCTTCGGGGGATGCTGCAGCGTCTGCATCACAACGCAGTACTGCTCCGTTTTTTCGCGAAGAGATCGAAGCTGTTCTTCGGTTGCCTCCGGTGCGTCGATCTCGAATCGCATTCGGATCGATGCAAAGCCTACGGGCACTTCTTTGTTTATGCCAAGTGTGCCGGCAAGATCGAGATCACCATCGACATGTGTCGTTACGCTGTTCACAGGTACAGCCATCGCGGTCGCTACGAGCTGACATGTGATCTGAGCACACGCGGCCAATGCCCCGAGAAGCAGATCGCCAGAGCATGCCGCGGTGCCTGCGCCGCCAACGCCAATATCCGCCTGCGATTCATAGATCGCGCGGCCAATATCCACGCTACACGAAAGTGGACTCTCCTTCTGCGATCCGATCGCGGAGATCGTTACGATAGAGCTGCCTTGTTCCTGGCGGTATTTCTCTTTCAGTGGCTTTTGAATTGCGCGAATATCCATCTGTAGATCCTGTTTGGTTTACTTAAGATTGTAGCTTCTTCGAGAGGATCACGCTCTGATAGTTCACGAGCGAGAGATCCCACTGCGCGTATTCGATGAAACGGTAGCCCCACGACTCATACATGCGTTGAAGGAAATCGGCTGGGACGGCGGTGTCGCAAGCGAGTTCTTCCGCACCATCGCGGATCGCTAGCTGCTCGACAGCATCGTGAAGTGCATTGCCGTAGCCCTTGCCTTTGAATTCAGGATGCACACCAAACATCCCGAACATCGCCGTGCCAGGTTGATCATAGTGTGGGCAACCCGATGTTTGCTGAGGATTGCGATAGAGGATACCACCGGCCATGACGTCATTTTCGAAGCCGATCAAGAATGTGCCGCTGCTTATGCGACGTGCGGCGCGCGCAGCATCCTGCCATGCCGCAGTGTATCTCCATCCACGATCGAGCAAAAGCTTATACGCGAGATGCAACATGTCGTTGATCTCGTCAACGCTGTCAAGAGCCGGATCGTATGGACGGATCGCGAACAACTCAATAATTGCCTGACAAAAATCTCTCGACCTCATCAACATTCTTCGGACTGCCGACGATGAGCGGCGTGCGCTGATGGAGTGACTCGGGTTGGATGTTGAGAATGCGTTCTCTGCCCGTGCTGGCTTTGCCGCCAGCCTGTTCGAGGACGAATGACATGGGGTTCGCCTCGTAGAGTAAGCGCAACTTGCCCTTATGTGACTTCACATCGGCAGGGTAGAGGAAGACGCCACCATAGAGCAACGTGCGATGCACATCGGCGACCATCGAACCAATGTAGCGCAGACTGTACGCCTTCTTGTTCTCTTCCGGGATGTCCATCTTCGCCCAGTCGATGTAGCGCCGCATGTTCTCCGACCACTTGTGGTAGTTGCCTTCGTTGGCGGAATAGATCGTACCATGCTCTGGAATGCGAATATCATCGTGCGACAAGAGGAATTCACCAACGCTCGGATCATACGTAAAACCGTATACACCATAGCCCGCAGTATATACCAGCATCGTGCTCGAGCCATAGATTGCATAACCGGCAGCGACTTGTTTGTAACCGGGCTGCAGGAAATCACTGAGTTCACCCGGAGTAGCTTCGGGAGTAACACGCATCAGAATGGAGAACGTCGTACCGATCGTCACATTCACATCGATGTTTGATGAGCCATCGAGCGGATCGAACATGAGAACATACTTGCCGCAATCGTATTGATCCGGTATCGGAATGATGTCATCGTTCTCTTCGGAGGCCATGGCACAGAGATGTCCGCCATGGTCCATCGCTCGATAAATGACTTCGTTCGCAAACTCATCGAGCTTCTGCACCACTTCGCCTTGAATATTCTCACGCTCGGTTGCGCCGAGCACATCCACAAGACCCGCACGCGATACTTCGCGATAAATGATCTTGAATGCCAGCGTGAGATCACGCAAAAGAGCCGAGAAATCGCCGGTACCACCGTGCTGCTTCTCCTGCTCAATGATGTGGCGTTCGATCGTGATTACTTTGTTTTGGACTAGAGGCACTTCGTTCGGGAATGTTGAATGCTGAGTTCTGAATTCTGAATTGCGGAGATGAACAGATCCTACTTAACCCCTGAGTGCCCAAAGCCACCTTCGGCTCTCAAAGTCTCTTCGAGCTCATCGACCTCAACAACTTCCATTCGCTCGTACTTCGCGATCACGAGTTGCGCAATTCGCGAGCCGCGTTCGAAGGAGACCGGTTCTTTGCCGAGATTCTGTAAAATGACTTTGAGCTCGCCGCGATAGTCAGCGTCGATCGTGCCGGGGGAGTTGGGGATGGTGATGCCGTGCTTCGCGGCGAGGCCGGAGCGCGGACGCACCTGTCCTTCGTAGCCTTTGGGGATCTCGATCGAGAGGCCTGTCGGGGCCAGGATGATCTCTCCTGGCTGGAGCGAGATGTCCTCGGAGCAGCGGAGATCCATGCCCGCGCTATCCTCGGTGGCGTAAGAAGGCAGCGGCAGATCGGCGATGCCCTCGTGAAGGCGTCTAAATTTCAGTCGAAGTGTGTTCATGAAGGAGTAACGGAAATTCCTTGAAAAGGAATGAAGTAATTCTCCAAAAATACGACTCAACCCGGTCTTCCATTTGGCTCGTAATTTTGCCCGGTAACAAAGCACAATGTCCGACCCGATCAACCGCCTCCCAGACCCCAACGAGTTCGACGACCCAATTCAGTTCTTGCGAGCTGCTCACGTCGTTATCATCAAAGAGCTAGATCTATTGAAGAAGCTTCTGGCTGACGTTCAATCGCAGGGGTTGGCTGAAAGCTTTCGGGTCAAATCGGAGTGGCTAGAGATCTTCCACTTTTTCACCAATAGTGTTGGTCAGCACGAAGAGGATGAGGAAGAGGCATTGTTTCCATATCTTCGCGAACGCGTACCCAATCTTGGCTTTCAGCTTCCGGATGCTCCGATCCACTTTCTGACGCAGGGCCATGAGTTGCTGCGGAAGCGCGTAAAAGAACTTGTCGAGGTCTGGAAGGCTTTCCAACACGGGGCCGTAGTAGAAACCGAGCGTTTCATCGCAACTGGATTTGAAGTGAACAGTCTCTACAAAGATCACATCGCGATGGAGGAGAAGGCAGTCTATCAACCAGCGAATGAAGCGCTCTCGCCGATGGAGCGCATCGCGATCATGGAAACGATCACGCGCAACCATAGTAAATCGCGATTTACGGAAGCGCCGCAGTTCGAGCCTCCGACGATCAGCGGCAATTTCGATCTAAGGTTTGTATCCCGCCGTAAAGATAGGGATCTATAGCCCTCTGGGCTTGCACGTTTCAACTGATGCGATGAAAGCTATTACCGATCTTCAGCCAATCAATCGTAAAGTGCTCGTCGTCGATGACGATGCTGTGACGAGGAAGATCCTCGATCGCTTTCTACAAAAGTTAGGCTGTCAGGTAAACCAAGCAGAGACGTACGATCAGGCCTTATTGAATCTTGCTATCGATCCTCCAGACTTCGTCCTCTCGGACATCGATATGCCCGGTCAATCAGGCCTGGAGCTCTTGCAAAAGATCAAGCAATTGGTGCCAGGTATGACGGTGATCTTGATCACTGCGCAGAACGACATGCGAAGTACCGTGCAGGCGATGCAGCAGGGCGCCTATGACTATCTCACGAAGCCGATCGACTTCGAGCGCCTCCATACGATCCTGCGCCATGCGGTCTCGACCCAAGAACTTTCGGATCGTCTTTCGTTGCTCGTCGATCAGACATCTCAGCACTACGCGCTCGATAACATCCTCATCGGACGCTCGCGTGGCATGATCGAGATCTATAAGGTGATCGGAAGTGTCTCACAGTCGAAAGTGACAGTCTTGATCGAAGGGGAGTCCGGTACTGGCAAAGAGCTCATCGCCCGTGCCGTGCATTTCAATTCGCCCTGGAAGGATCACCCTTTCATCGCGGTCAATTGCACCGCGCTAACCGAGACGCTACTCGAGAGTGAGCTCTTCGGACATACCAAAGGCAGCTTCACAGGCGCGCAGAGTGACCGGCAGGGCAAGTTCGAGTTGGCCGGCGACGGCACGATCTTCCTCGATGAGATCGGTGAGATATCACAAAGCATTCAGGTGAAGCTGCTAAGGATCGTGCAGCAACGCGAGTTCGAACGCGTTGGCGGCGATAAGACTATCCCCATGACGGCACGCATCGTTGCGGCGACCAATCGTGATCTACAGTCGGAAGTGAAGAAGGGTAATTTCCGCGAAGATCTGTTTTACCGCTTGAACGTTGTCTCTGTATTCGTACCGTCACTACGTGAGAGGAAGGAAGATATTGAGAATCTCGTCCGGCATTTGCTGAACAAGATCAATCACGACATGCACACGAGAGTCTGGAAGATCTCGGAGAGGGCGATGAACCGGATCCTTCAGCACGATTGGCCTGGCAATGTGCGCGAACTTGAGAATGTACTGACGCGCGCGGTCGTGCTATCGAAGAGTGATGTGATCGAGGCGGAGGTGATACCGGAGCCGGTGGTAATGAAGAAGCATGCACATGGCGGTACTGTGGCAATGAATGCTGATTGGCGCCGAACACTCGAAGAGGTCGAGCGGGAGCACATGCTTCGCGTACTTAAGGCAGTCAACGGCAACCGGACTGAAGCTGCGCGTGTGCTAGGGATCTCAAAGCAAACGTTGTACACACGCTTGCCGAAGCAGCCATCGCAGGACGGGGAGGCGTGATTGGATGGCCATAGCTAGTCAGCGCGCTTACACGAGTTGTAAATCCATCCGAAAGCCAGACCCAAATTCTCGCGCTAAGGCAAAAAAAGGCTATCTCTCAAGACTAGGCGTTGAGTTCATACAAACGATGGACGTCCAACTTCTGGACGAGCGTGTAGTATTAGGACGAGTTCGATTTACAGGGGTGGCGAAATCTGTTTGATTTCGCCACTTTTGCATTTAGGCATCAACTTAGAACCACCCATCTGAGAGGATATTACCGAAAGCTTCCTAAACCATCTTGCCTGTGGTAGTTCGGCTATTATCGTATGTGGTCGTGAAAGGTTTTGGGTGCCTGAATTACGAGAGGCAGGACCCATTGATTTTCCTGTAGGGGAAAGATAGAAGCAAGATGAGGACGTGGGTAGAAGCGCGTCCTCGTGGATGATAGGTGCGGCGGCACTAGAGGTCCTCCGGGTGCCGTCGTGTTTTTTAGTGCTTCTGAATTGATTAAGCGAGGCAAGCGTCTTATCGCCTTCGCTGTAGGAGAGCCGCAACTTGTGAACTAGACTTCTTGCTAGCAGCAGGCTTGTAGTTGTTGAGAGGATCCGGAGGGATGGGTCCTGAAATCGGAGCCGAGTGAGAACGGCTAAATAAGTCCATTCTAACCCAGCGCACCCGTCAGTTGATCTCCTCTTGAAGGAAGCTCGATAGATGGGTTCGCGCTATTAAAGTCTGTCGAGACTCAACGTTAGTTTATAGGATTGCGCTTGCCTGGTACGTCGCTCTTTGAGCGATCGTTGTTCGAATCCTGCTTCTTGTTCTTAGGAGTCGAGATCGTGACACCAGGCTCCCATCTGCGGCCGGGCATTACACGTGAGTCTGAATCTGGATAAAAGGTCGGAGCCTTGGTCGTCGTAGGAATGTAGGAGTACTGCATGGAGAGCTCTACAATCAACCACTGTGCCACTTCTCTACAAGGTGCCCAAAGCTAAGCTCAATGATTTGAATGACTTAGCAAGACGCCTCCCCACATTCCTCGCTTCATTAACTTCCTCGAAAACAGGCGAGATTCGCGATGTGCTCTTTGATGAAAGAATTACCGTCACCAAGGGCCGAGCTATGAACTTGCAACGCGGATTGCGAGATGGGACAGCTGGCACAGGGTGGGCGAGCTGCGGAAATGAGCGCGAGACGGGGATCGAACCCGCGACGTCCAGCTTGGGAAGCTGGCATTCTACCGCTGAATTACTCGCGCATATACTTGAAGAAAACCACTACCTTCCTCATATTGGCTCCCGATAGAGGTTCGTCGAGCGTGGGAATTAAGTCCCTCGCAGGATCTTTGTAGCTCGCTCAACAATCTCCTGTGACCCAAGTACTCTTGCGATCTTCACTCGCGCTCTTCATTCTGTTATGGATCTCGCGGACAGCAATTGCCCAGCCTGGCGCCAGTGAGACGCCGCCGTTCCTGCTCTCACAGATTCATATCCAGTACCCGGATCTTGCGAAGACGATGCGAGTAGAGGGCCGTGTGATGCTCTCGATGTTGATCGATACGACAGGTGAGGTCTCGGAGATAAAGGTCGAGCGAACAGACTCCGAGCTGCTCAACGAGGCAGCGATCGCGGCGATGAAGAATGCACGCTTCCGTCCGGCGACTTACATGGGCAAGCCAGAGCGTGTGCGCTTTCAGCAGATGCTAACTTTCACGCTTTCAGCAGCGGACACTGCAACGAGCATTCATCAGCCGCTCGCAGACGCACCACCGGTGCCGGTGAAACCACTCTCGCAGCTCATACCATACCCACCGGATGCAAAAGCTGCCGGCATTGAAGGATGGGTGACAGTCAATGCGCTCGTCGATACGACTGGCAACGTTGTTCGCGCAGAGGTTGTCGAGTCGAGTCTTCCAGCATTCGAGGCCGCCGCGCTCTCGGCGATGGAATCGGCGAAGTTCATCTCGGCGGTTGAGAACGGCAAACGAGTGCAGGCGTGGTATCGGCCGCGTCTCAATTTTACACTGCCATCTGAGTACGTCCCCGGAGTCGTCGGCCGCGATCCAAACATCACTGCCGCACCGGAGCTACTGATCGATCTTCAGCCTGTGCTATCTAAAACATTAGATAAGCCGACCCAAACGCGATTGCGACTTTTTGTTGCAGAGAATGGAGTCGTCATGAATGCGCTTGCTCTTGACAAGAATCTCGATGCTGAATCGCTAACGAAGGCGCTAAATGCGGGCTACGAAATTCCGTTTGCGCCCGGAATGATCGGAGCTAAGGTAGACGCGATGTGGACTGATGTTGTGCTGATGGTTGTGCCAGCGAAGTGATCACTGTTTGGAGCCGCCATTCAAGAGGGTAACGCGCACTTTGCCGGCAAGCTCTTGCGATAGATCGAGCACCTGCTCGTTCGTATTGAGCGAGATCATGTCGCCACTTCGCTCATGGATGACGAACGGTGTGTTCGGTGTCAATCCCTTTTGCCAGAGCTCGAGCGCTATCTTGTCATCGGGTTGATTAGTCATGATGATGCCGCGCTCGCCGACGAGCAGTGATTCAAGCGATCGTGTCTTGTCAGAATGCTTCGGCAGATCACGCTGAGGAATAGGGGAGCCGTGCGGATCGAACTTTGGATTGTCGAGATGCGCTTCGATCTCCTGCAAGAATGATTCAGGCAAGCGATGCTCGAGATCTTCTGCGTTCGCGTGGATCTGCGACTGATCCATGCCCATCTCTTTGACGAGATAGCTCTCCCACAGGCGGTGCGCACGTATTAGCTGATACGCTTTCTCGATGCCTTGCGGAGTAAGCTCGAGCTTCTCTTTATGCTTGGTGATCAGGCCCTCTTTCGTCAGGCGTGCAAGAGCCTTATCGACTTGCGCTTGCGGGATGCCAAGCTTCTGCGAGACAGAGCCATACGTCAGCTTCTTTTGCTCGTGCAAATGCGCGATGGCCTTCAGCACATCCTCGCTCTTGACCGAGCGCTGCTTTTGTGATGACCTGAACGCACGCACCAGCAATCCACGCTTTGGCGAGAATGCAATGGCCATCGCATAGAAGAATGCCCCGACAAGCGTCATCGCTGGGCCTGGTGTGGTTTCGAATACAATTGCTAGCAAAAGACCGACAGTCGTCGAAAGCACACCGACGATCGCTGCGATGAGCAGCATCTTCTCAAGTTTATTCGTCAGCAGATACGCCGTTGAGGCTGGGATGATCAGCATTGCCACCACTAGGATCACACCGACAGACTGCAGCGATGCAACGACAGCAAACGAAAGTAGCAGCATCAGGAAGTAGTGGATCGTGCTGCTCGAAATGCCTATCGTGCGTGCTACGACTGATTGAAACGTCGTGATGAAGAAGTAGCGGTAGAACATCGTCACGCAGACGAGCGAATATGCGGTGATGAGTCCAGTCAGCCAGAGATCCTGATCAGCGATACCAAGCACATTGCCGAAGAGGAAATCCTTCATGTCCAGATGCACACCTTCGCGCCGCGTGAGCCACGATATGCCCATGATACCTAACGCGAACATTGCAGAAAAGACGATTCCGATCGCCGCGTCATCCTTCGTCCGAACATTTCGCTGCAACCACGTGATGAGCACTGCGGCAATCACACCGGCCACAACGCTGCCGACAAAGAACGCTAGCACACTATGTCCGGCGATCATGAAGCCCGCGACGACACCCGGTAGGATCGCATGGGACAGTGCATCGCCGATGAGCGCCATGTTGCGCAGCACGATAAAGCAGCCAAGCACGCCGCATAGTATGCCGACGAGTCCCGAGGCCAGCAGAGCGCGCTGTGCGTATTCGTACTGAAGTACGTCGGAAAGTCTTTCGATAACGAGGTTCATCTTATTTGAAAGCTTGTGCGCGTTCGAGAAGAGGGAGGACGCCACTATAAGTCTGGCGAATGTTCTCAGGCGTCAGGACTTCATCCGTCGGCCCTGCTGCAATGATGCGGCGGTTGATCAGGATGAGCCTGTCGAAGTACTCGCGCACCTTCGCGAGATCATGATGGATGATCACCACCAGTTTGCCTTCGGCCGCAATCCTCTTTATGATCTGAATGATCTTCTCTTCGGTCGTGACATCCACACCAACGAAAGGCTCGTCAAGGAAGTAGATCTCTGCTTCTTGCGCAAGCGCACGAGCGAGAAAGACGCGCTGCTGCTGTCCGCCAGAAAGCTCACTGATCTGTTTATCCTGTAAGTCTTCGATCTCGACCTGCTTCATCATGTCGAGCGCGATCTTACGATCAGTGTCATTGATGCGCTCGAAAACCTGCTTGTGCGGATAGCGCCCCATCATCACGACATCCATCACTGTCGCCGGGAATTCCCAATCGATCTCTTCCTTCTGCGGTACGTAGCCAATGTACTTTCGCACATTGTCGATCGGCTCGCCCTGAATGCTCACCTTGCCCGAATCCATCGGGACTAGACCAAGAATCGACTTCAGCAGTGTCGATTTACCCGAGCCATTCGGACCGATCAAACCATAAACATGGCCAGGCTCCAGCCGCAAGTACACATTCGAAAGCACAGTCTTGTGGTCATAAGACGTAGCAACGCCTGTCACATCGATGTGATAGTTATCCCACTTCAATCCTTCCTTAGACTTTAGCCTTAGCTTTCTTGCAACGACGACGAAGGCCACACCGAAAGACGCAAGCACGACAAGCAGGAAGGATGTAAAGTCGTCAGCTTCATCAGCATGCTGCTTGGTCGCAGTTAGTCCTGCGACGATCACATCGGTGTTGTGGGTAAGCATCTTCAGGTAGGTGTCGGCACCAGAACCGACGGGGCCGAGTGCATCCGCGTGGAGTTGTCCGCCAACGATGATGTCTTTGTCGCGGGCGATCTGCTCGAGCAGTTTCGGATTGATCGTGCTCTCCACGAAGATCGCGGGCAACTCATTGTCCTCGATCACCTTCATCAGATTATCGATGTCCTTGATCTGCACTTCTGCATCTGTCGTTGTGCCGAGCACTGACTGCAACTGAATGCCGTAGCGATTGCCATAATACCTAAACGCATCATGCGAAGTGACAAGAATGCGATGCCGAGGTGTAATGCGCGCGATCTGAGCCTTTATGTATTCGTCGGCAGCTTCAAGCTCCCTCTTATATCTTTCGAAATTCTGCTGGATCGTTGCGGTGTGCTCGGGATAGCGAGAAGTGAGCGCCTGCGCGATGTTCTGCGCGTAGATGATGCCATTCGCCGCCGACATCCACGCGTGCGGATCGGTGGCGTTATGATGAGTCGGATCGGTGATCTTCTCGATCCCGCGTGAGATAACCACGACATCCGCCTTCGTACCCGAGTTATCGATCAATTCCTGCAGCCAGCCTTCAAGGGTGAGGCCGTTCATGAGCACGACTTCGGCATTTGCGATCTTGCGCGCATCGCCGGGCACCGGCTCGTACAAGTGAGGGTCGCTGCCAACCGGAAGTAGGGACTCGACACGAAGAGAACTGCCCCCTATGTTCTGCGCTATATCGGCGATGAACGTTGTCGTCGCGATGACTTGCGGCTTATCCTGACTTTGGGCTGTCAGGGGCAACAGTATTATTAGAAGGAGGAAGTACCCGATGTTAAAGGCAGAAGCCATTAGCTGAACCTATTGCTGGATAGAAGTTTTATACGAATAGGTATACACTCTAAATTAATATTTAGTTTAAGCTAAATCTCCAGATCTCGCAGATGACCCTTCGTTCGATGCTCAGTCCGGCGGTAGAGGACTATTTAAAGGCGATCTACAAACTCGAGATCGAGCACCCAGCCGATGGCGGCGCGACAACCAATGCTGTTGCACGCTCGATGAAGGTGAGTGCAGCGTCGGTGACGAACATGCTCAAGCGATTGGCAGAGATGAAGCTCGTTAACTATGAGTCGTACAAGGGCGTCACGCTGACCGAGGCGGGGAAGAAGGTGGCGCTAGAGATCATACGACATCATCGTCTGCTAGAACTCTATCTTCATGAAGTGATGGGCTACACATGGGACAAGGTGCATGACGAAGCCGAATACCTGGAGCATCACATCTCCGAGGAGTTCGAGGATAAGATCGCAGCAATGCTCGGTAACCCTACGCATGATCCGCATGGCCACCCTATCCCTACGAAAGATGGCAAGATACCTGCGCTGAAGTTCACATCACTTGCCGATGCCGAGCCGGGTCAACAGCTTATCATTAAACTCGTATCCGATGCCGATCCGGAAATGCTCAAGTACATGGCGGAGCTGAAGCTTCGTCCGAACGCAAAAGTAAAGATCGTCTCGAAAGCTCCGTTCAATGGCCCGATCACACTTGAAGTCGAAGGCAAGAAGCGCTTACTTGGCAGCGAAGTAGCCCGACACATCTCTGTCTCGATCGCATAAAGCCTCCCAAGCTTAACGCACGCAGTTTCTAAGACGCAACCTCCCCGTTTTCTAATGACTCCGTATTCATCTAATACTTCTTACAGCATTGCTTGTGGGAATAGGACTTGCTTTGTACTGACACGAATCATAAGCAGGGCTTCTATCTGTAACCTCCCAACATTGGTCAAGAAGTATTGAATAGTTTGAGACTACCTACGCTTCCGATCTAAAACACACAGGTTTGTTACGAGATACCGATGACACAAATGTCATCGGATGATAGCTCCTGTCCTCCATCCAGTTGTCACAACAACTAGTTTATCATTCCTACTAATCATACAAATGACATCACGTCGTTCATGGATGCTCAGCTTAGCGCTGGGCGCCGCAATCACGGTTAATTACGCTTCCGCATCGTTTGCGCAAGCTCCTCGTAATATTTCGTACCAGGGTCAATTGCTGGAGAATAACCAGCCAGCAACTGGTCAGTACACGATCACCATCAATTATTACACGGCCGGCGCATCTGCACCGATCCACACAGAGACGTTCACGAACGCAACTGTTCAGAACGGCATCTTCAATGTGATCCTTGGATCAAGCAGCGCCTTCCCTGCTTCGATGGATTTCAACGAGCAGTACTTCATCGGCGTCCAGGTCAATGGCGCTGTTGAGCTCCAGCCTCGTACGGCAATGCTCTCAGCTCCATACGCGCTGAATGCTAACACCATTAATGGTTACTCTGTAAGCGAGTTTCCAGGCGCAGGGCAGATCCTCGTGCTCGATAACAATGGCCGCGTGCCGACATCAGCACTTCCTTCAGGACCGAACTTCGTTGCAGGTAACAACATCGTTATCCAGGAAGACACGCTGAACAACACATACACGTTTAGCTCGACAGGCGGTTCAGGCACAGGCATCACACGCATCATCGCTGCAGACGGCCTCTTCGGTGGCGGATCAACAGGGGACGTGACGATCGGTATTGCACCGAACTCGATCACATCTGAGATGATCGGCGCAGGTTCCATCACTGGCAACAAGCTCAGCCCGATCCTTGCCGGCGAAGGACTCTATCAGGACATTCTCGGCAACTTGAATGTAGGCGTCGATAACTCGAGCATCGTTATCAGTAATGATCGGCTCTCGATCGGCACGCTTGGCTCATCCAATCTCGATTCCACAGTTCAGCGCCGTATCACGGGCACTGCGAATCCAGGTTCGTTCGTAACCGGTGTCAACAACGATGGTACGGTTACGTCAGGTACACTCACCACAGACAACTCGCTGACGCGCACGATCACGGGGAGTAATGTTCAGCTTGGACTTAATCCAGCGAATTCGAACTCGTTCACCGCGACGCAGAATTTCGACGTGATCAATGCGAACACGATCAACACTCGCGACCTCAACACGACAGGCAACGTAGTGCTCGGGAACGGCACGAACAGCAACCTGACAGTTATGCCAGGTGCCGGTACGATCAACTTCTCGAACGCACGTTTGCAGGGTGTCGGCGCGCCGCTCGCTGGTACGGACGCTGTCAATCGTGACTATGTTACAACCCAGGTAACTAACCAGACCTTTGGGGGTGACGTAACGGGCACAGCTGGCAACTTGCAGATCAATGGCACAAATGCGGGTATCGGTAACCGCCTCATCCAGGGCATCAATACCGGAACAGCCGGCATCACTAATGCTGTCATTAACGATGATCTCACGATCAACGGTGGCACGATCAACAACACGATCATTGGTGGCACAACGCCTAGCTCAGCAACATTCACTGACGTAACGGTCAATGGCACGCTGAACGCAAATGGCTCGGCTAACTTTGGCAACGGTACGACAGCTAACACATTTGTATTCAATACGAACGGTGGCTCCATCAGCCTGTCAGGTGCACGCCTTCAGAACGTTGGTAACCCAACGCTCGGTACGGACGCAGTGAACCTGCAGACGATGAATAGCTCGATCGATTCGAACAATGCTGCACAGACGCTCGGTGGCGATATCAATGGCGCTAACGGCAATAACACGATCAACACCTCAAACCCTGGCATCGGCGACCGCCTCGTTACAGGTGTCAACTCAGGCACAACGACTGTCAATGACGCAGCGATCAACGATTCACTGACGATCAACGGCGGTACGATCAACAACACACCGATCGGCATGACGGGCGCAAGCAGCGGTATGTTCACAACATTGTCGTCGACGCAGCAGACAATGCTCGCAACGACTTCTGGTGACGTAGTCATCGGTACAGCTACTCCGCTGAACAACGGTGCGATCCTCGAGATCGAGCGCGCTCAGGCTGCGAGATTGCTTGCACGACTCTACAACACTGGTACGGGTGGTGCGGAATTCCGTATTATTGGTGCAAACGGTGCGACGTCAACACTCTCTTTCACTGATTCTGACGAATTCGTCTCAGCGATCAACAGCAACGATGGGACAGGTCTGACGATCAACGTCCGTAACACCGGCGACGCTAATAGCCAGGCTGGTCTCGACGGAGCAGTTGCGATCCGCGTAGAGCGCGACCGTGATGTCGTGATCGAAGAGGATCTCACCGTTCTCGGTGCTGTCAACTTCGGCAACGGCAACGACAATCTGACTTTCAACTCAGGCACAGGCACAGTCGATTTCTCAGGCTCGCGCTTGACGAACGTTGCTAACCCAGTTGCAGGCACAGACGCTGTTAATCTCCAGACGCTTAATAGCACGGTTGCAGGTAATGCACTCGCTGGCGACATCAGCGGTCCTAATGGCAGCAACACGCTGAACACGTCGAATCCTGGCATCGGTAATCGCCTCGTATCTGGTGTAAACTCCGGCACAACGACGATCAACGATCCTGCTATTGCTGATAATCTCACCATCAATGGTGGTACGATCAACAACACGCCGATCGGCGCAACGACACCAAGCACGGGTGTCTTTACGAACCTGACGACAGTCAACCAGTTCATGTCGAACGGTACAACCATGCTCGGTGACGGCACCGGTGCTGACAATGTCACGATTAACCCAGGCACAGGCGCTGTAAACTTCTCAGCAGCTCGCTTGCAGAACATCGCGAACCCAGTCAGCAATACTGACGCTGTAAACTTGCAGACGCTCAATAGCGCGATCGCAACGAACAACACGTCACAGACACTTGGTGGCGATATCAGTGGCCCGAACGGCAGCAATACACTGAATACGGCTAACCCTGGCGTAGGGGACCGCCTCGTAACTGGTGTCAACTCCGGCACGACGACGATCAATGATCCAGCTGTTGCTGATAATCTCACTATCGACGGTGGCACGATCAACAACACACCGATCGGCATGACAGGCGCAAGCACAGGTAACTTCACCACATTGAACTCTTCAGGGCAGACGATGCTCGCGACGACCACAGGTGATGTAGTCATCGGTACAGCTACTCCGCTGAACACTGGTGCGATCCTCGAGATCGAGCGCGCTGAGGCGGGCAGATTGCTTACGAGACTCTACAACACTGGTACAGGTGGTGCAGAAGCTCGTATTATCGGTGCTAACGGTGCAACGTCATCGCTCTCCTTTACGGATACTGACGAATTCGTATCGGCCATCAACAGCAGCGAGACATTGGGACTTACGATCAATGTACGCGATGCAGGTGATGCGAACAGCCAGGCTGGCCTTGACGGCGCAGTTGCAGTCACGATCGAGCGCGATCGCGATGTCATCATCAATGAGGACCTCACAGTTCTCGGTGCAGTTAACTTCGGCAATGGCGATGACAACCTGACATTCAACTCAGGCACAGGCACAGTCGATTTCTCAGGCTCACGCATCACGAATGTTGCTGATCCGATCAACAACATGGATGCAGTGAACCTGCAGTCACTCAACAACGCAGTTGCAGCAGCTACACCTGCAGCACTCGCTGGCGACATCACGGGACCTAACGGCTCAAACACGATCGATCCAACAAATGCTGGTATCGGTGACCGCCTCGTAACTGGTGTCAACTCCGGCACGACGACGATCAACGATCCTGCGATCAACGACGATCTTACGGTCAATGGTGGAACAGTCGACAATACACCGATCGGTGCAACGACAGCAAGCACAGGTAACTTCACCACATTGAACTCTTCAGGGCAGACGATGCTCGCGACGAGCACAGGTGATGTAGTCATCGGTACAGCTACTCCGCTGAACACTGGTGCGATCCTCGAGATCGAGCGTGCTGAGGCGGGCAGGTTGCTCACCAGACTCTACAACACTGGTGCGGGCGGTGCGGAACATCGCATCATCGGTGCTAACGGCGCAACGTCATCGGTTTCCTTTACGGATGCTGACGAGTTCGTGTCTGCGATCAATAGCAGCGATGCGATTGGTCTGACGCTCAACGTTCGCGACATTGGCGATGCAAATAGCCAGGCCGGTCTCGATGGCGCAGTGGCAGTTTCGATCGAGCGCGATCGCGATGTCGTGATCAATGAGGACCTCACAGTTGGTGGCGAGATGATCGCTAACTCAGCTGCTGATGGCTTCGGTGTATCGACTCGCTATGCTGATACCTACACGGTCACAGGTGCCGGGACGACGATCACAGTACCGAACACGCTGGTCACTCCGAACAGCACGGTCATCATCACATTCGAAGATAACTCTGGTGGCACTCCTCCTACCTTCTCGGTACAGACGGATTCCAACGGTTCCTTCGATGTGATCCTTGACACAGCGGCAGCGATCGGTGATGAGATCCACTACATCATCATCAATCACTAATTTTACTAACGCGAGAGAGAGTTCAAATGGATGACGCGTTCATCTGCACTGAGCCCCGGCAATACGCCGGGGTTTTTGTGTTTTTGGGGTTGGGTCTTGGGGACTTAGGGTCTGTGGGTCTTAGGGTCTTGGGGTCTGTGGGTCTACCCCGAAGGCCTAAATACATTCAGACGTAGATCCGAGAGACCCCAAGACCCGTAGACCCTAAGACCCCCAAGACCCCACATTCGGCGCAACGTTTGCACGCTGTTGGCTTATGCCAAGAAAGAAATTGAACATGCCATCCGGCATCGTACCGAATGCCATTAATATTCGCAGACCAAGCTGGGCACTGCGACAGGTAAATATCAGTGAGCCTGAGCGCATTCTCTCATCAGTAGGCGGAGCGGGTTTAGCCATTTACGGGCTCAGCCGTAAAGATCTACCTGGGCTCGCGCTGGCACTGGCGGGGAGCTATCTGCTCTATCGGGGCGCGACGGGCCACTGCCACACATACGAAGCGCTCGGCATCGACCTGAGCGACGAGATGCACGGCGGTATCGAAGTAACCAAGAGTCTTGTCATCAAGCAGCCTGCTGCTGAGCTCTATGACTTCTGGTACAACTTCAATAACCTGCCTCACTTTATGAAGCACCTCGAAGCTGTCTGGCAGGTCGGTGACCATCGCTGGCATTGGGTCGCAAAGGCACCGGCCGGCATGAGCGTCGAGTGGGATGCGGATGTCGTCGATGAGCGCGAAGGCGAATACATCGCATGGCGATCGCTCGAAGGCTCGGAAGTACCGAACGAAGGATCGGTGACTTTCACGGAGTTGCCCGATGATCGCGGTACTCAAGTTACTGTCAACCTCATTTACTATCCGCTGGGCGGTCAAATGGGCGCGTGGATCGCAAAGCAATTCGGCGAAGAGCCAAGCATCCAGATCGAAGACGATCTCCGCAACTTCAAGCTAATTATGGAAGGCGTCGATCGACCGATGACCAACCGTAAGAGTTAGTGGGGAATAGCGTCTAGCGTTCAGCGTCTAGCGTTCAGCGTCTAGCGTTCAGCGTCTAGCGCGTGCCTGGCCCGGAAGGCGACAGATGCTTGGCGAAGCGTGTAAGCGCTGGAAATGACAACTACATTCTAAACTCAAGCCCTGGAAGGGCGACATAAGCACGGCCTTAATCAACAAAACAATGTCAGAAGAAACATTCGACAAATCAGGACTCTCGGAGAAACGCCACACACAACAGAAGGACGATAAGTCCCACACAACTGCCGGCGGCAAGACCGGTGATCCTGGCCGCACGCCAGGCACCGCTGAAGGCGATCGCGCAGATCAGGATAAGAAGTTCAGCGACCAACGCGAAAGTGTCGAGAGAACAGAGAACACTCGCGACGAGAGCCACACCTCATAAGCCGAGAAGTAGTTCGCGTGAACGATCGCTCAACCGAATCGCCTTCAGTCCAAAGCGCTCTTGAAAAAGAGCGCTTTGGACTTTTGCGCAAGATCGACGCCATGCTCGAATGGCCGATGCTTGTCCTTGCCATGATCTGGCTTGGCTTGCTTGTAATTGAACTGACCGGCTCTCTCACCCACGCGCTCGAACTACTCGGCACGGTCATCTGGATCGTCTTCATCCTTGAGTTCATTCTTAAGCTGACGCTTGCACCGAAAAAGCTAAGCTACATCAAACGTAACTGGCTGACGGTTATCTCGCTCGCGGTGCCAGCAATGCGCGTGTTCCGAATTGCTCGCATCATGAGGCTTCTTCGGCTCTCCCGCGCGGCGAGAGGAATACGTTTGGTCAAGGTGATAGGATCGCTCAACCGAGGTGTCCGTTCGCTTGGCAAAACGATGCGCAGACGTGGGTTGAAGTATGTGCTGCTCATCACAGCAATCGTGATCTTTGCTGGCGCAGCGGGCATGCAGGCGTTCGAGTCTTCCTATGGATTGAAAAGTTACGGAGATGCACTCTGGTGGACGGTCATGATCATGACCACCCTGGGTTCTGACTACTGGCCGCAATCTGCAGAGGCACGGATACTCTGCGTGTTGCTCTCGGTCTATGCGTTCACCGTATTCGGGTATGTTACAGCATCGATTGCAACCGTCTTTATCAATCAAGACAAGGAAGAAGATGAGCAACGCCAGCTTGACAGGATCGAGGCCAAGCTCGACGAACTGCTCAAACACCCGGCTGATCCGAAGGGGACAGAATGAATCGAGGATAGAGGAGGAGTGAGTAGTTTAGGATGGTCGTGAACATTTAAGAGGTATGCTATTAGGCAAGATGCGCGCAACAGCTCGGATCAAAGACTTGTGAAATCTTAAGAGGTTTACGAGCAGAATAATTAGAGCCGTCCGAAATTGATATGCGTAATTTCGCAGCGAAAGATCGAGTGCATGTTTGACTGTGCTTGACCGCTCTTGTTTGTCCCAGTACTAGTATGTGGTAAACATCGTCACTGTTCGCACAGGTGTACTCGCTCTGCCCTAACTACTAATCAATAACGACCATGCATAAATACATGATCGCCACGCTCGTGGCATTTGCTCTTGTCCTGTCTAGTTGTGCTGATTCCAACTCACCTACCGCTTCGCAGACTACTGCCTCACAGCAGCATCGCTCTGGTAACGAGCAGAAGGCAACTTCATCCTGGCAGGATTTTTACGCGTCCATCTATAACCCGTGTTGCGATGACTACCTCGAACTTACAGCGAAATACCATCTTGTTACTAAAGGGGATGGCTCACGTGCGAAGGTAAACCTTGCCAAACTTGTGGGTACAGGCTCAACCGGTAATACCTATCATGGTACCGCCGGCGCAAGCCAGACCTTCAACGAGGATGGTGCGTGGAAGTACAGAGAGCATTGGACGCTGAGCAGCGCCGATGGATGCCACTTCCAATATACGATCGAGTATCATTACGAGCTCGACGAATTTGGAAACTACATTTTCATCATCGACAAGCAGGAGATCAAGCGCGTATGATCGATGACTGTGGGTTGCATTAGCAGCCCTTAAGAATGAGAAGGGAGCGGTG
>JBKJTP010000006.1:0-4918 GCA_046590195.1 Kapaibacterium sp. (SeqCode)
TAGCACCCCACGAGAGACCTGATCGCGAATAAAGTGAAAACGAACATTGATGTGTTTGGTTCGAGCACTAATCTTACTAGACTCACTCAGAGACTTTGCAGCTTGATTGTCACAGAGTAGGGTAGTAGGAATAGAGGAACGGACACCGATATCAGCCAGCAAACTGCGCAGCCAAACGATCTCCTGAGTGGCGGATGAGGCAGAGACGTATTCGGATTCGGTGGATGAGAGAGCGACGATCGTCTGTTTCTTGCTCGACCAACTAACAGGTCCGGAACCAATCTTCATGAGCCAACCTGATGTAGATTTACCATCACTGCTGCCTTTCCCGGCCCAATTTGCGTCGCTGTACGCAATGAAAGGACGTGAGTCACGTTTGCCGGAGAAAGTAAGACCGAGAGCGGGAGTGCCACGAAGATAGCGCAGGACACGGTTGCCTGCCTCGAAGTAGGCTGGAGTAGGGGACACTAAACCACGTGCAAGAGAGTTGACGGCATGAGAGATATCAGGACGAGTAGAACAGGCGAGCCACTGGAGCGAACCGACCAGCGCCCAATAGACGAGACGACGGTGCGAATCGACCTCTGTGGTTGTTGTTGTGCTTGTAGCTGCTGCTTCTGCTTCATCTTCGTCAGCTTCTATTTCTGGTGTATCGACTGGCTTACAGTCTGCAGCACCGTAGTCGGCAAGTAGGCGCTCTGTGTAGACTTGTGTGTCGAGTGTGAGTGTTCTTGCCTTACGATCTCGAATCAGACGCATTCCGAGAACGAGTGTTGCATCTCCGCTGTCCTTGATCTTGTAGATAGACATGAGTTTTCGCTTGTCTTCTTGCATCTCGACGAGGTCGGCTGTGTGGCAGCAGGGAAACCCGTCGTCTACGAAAAGTGGGAAGAGGATGACTCGGCCGGAGCGACTGGTCTTAGTGAAGAGACAGGGATCGTGCTGCGAAGGAGAGTAGCCGAGGGTTTCAGTGAGTGTTTGTGCGATCTCTGCATGCCACTCGTGTGGTGCTTGCTTAATTCCATACAATGCCTTGTTGAGTTTACAAACTGTTCCTGGCGGTGCATCGACACCTTCGGGTACCAGCATATAGAGATCCTCCTTTACACTGGCATTGAGGAATGCTGTCTCGACATCGAGATGATGTATCTCATAGTCCTCTGCGCATGAGAATGCTAGCACGAGACGAAGGGTCGGCTGACCGAGAACGGGAGCAAATGTCTCGTTGTAATCGACACCTTGACGCTGTGAGTAACCTTTGGCAGTCAGACGACATTTTGCTCTCTCCACCGTTCCATCAGGGTTGAGTTTCAGTTTGAACACAAACTTGTAACCGATTGCCTTGCACCCTGGAGGTAGTTTCACAAAAGACCAAGTGCCGTTGAGCAGCAGTGACTTGAGCTCCTTTTGAACAGCGGCGCGCCACAGAGGAGTGAGCATTGCCTCCGCGTAGGTGCGAGGAACAGAGACGGCGGCAGCGATAGATTCAACAGCTGCAGCCAAGGCGGCTTTGCCTGCGGGAAGAGATTCGAGCGTTGGGATAACAAGACTGACATAGATGCTGCGAGCCTGAGCCAGATTGTTGCCAATCATGCCGTATCGAAGAGGCTGATTGGTGGCGCGAGTGCTGCGACGGGGAGCAGCTGCAGCTGGTGGGCGGTCGCGGGATGCAGCATTGTTGGAAGGTGCTGATAGACGATCAGACGAAGAGAAAGACTCCGGTTCAGCCAGCTCTGGCTCAGAATCAAGAGAGTCGGATTGTGCGCCCCCTGCATCGTCTGAATCGGCACTGTCGCCCCCAGAACCTGACGGCGATGCTGCTGGGGCTGCTGCCATTTCTGCTGTTTGTCTTGCAACTGCTGCTGCTGCCTCCGCTTCTGCGTGTTCACGAGAGACGATCTGCATCAGTTTGGTCTCGTTGTCGAATGTTGTGCGAGTGAGCCACTTTGTGTCTGTCTCTTCTTCGCCTCCCTCGTTTGCAGCCTGCTCTGCCTGACGTGCTGCATGGCTGACACTGAACTGTTGCTCGTAGAACTTGGCGTCGCGGCTTGCGAACACGATGTTGTTGAGGAGGTCGTAGAAGAGCCATGCGTCGTTCTTGTCCTCGTCGTAGCCGATAAACATGCAGAGGCGGCTCTTAGCTTCAAGCTTTGTTAACTTGAGACCAGGAGACACAGTGAATGCAACATCGGCGTCGCAGCCAAACACACGGAGATGAGAGACGGATGGAGGAGTAGAAAGGCCAAACCAGCGCGTGTACGGAGTGACGAGCAAAAGTGGTGCTGCCGATGTGGAATCTGCTTCTGCTGTTTCTGCATCTGTTACTGATTCCGCTCCGTCTGCTGATGTCTCACTGTCGGCCTGTCTCACCTTGCAGATCTGAGTGCGGTTGCGTACATACATTGCAGCACTCATTGCATACGACCAGAATTTCTTTGGCGCTCCAGCATGGATAAGACATGCGTTGGCCCACTCTGTCATTGTACGAATGAGACGCTCACATTTTGCATTGTGCTGCGGCGTGTGAGGAACGGTTGTTGTTTGCACGGTGCCAGTGAGATGGAAGTGAGAGCGCATCTTAGCATTGACAAACTCGCCGCCGCCGTCGGAATGAAAGACGACAACAGCGCGGTTGTGACGAGCACTAGCTTGACGGCACCAAAGAATTATCTTGTCGGCGGAATCACTCTTGTGAGCGATCGGAAAGAGAGCTCCCCATTCTGACCAGTGATCGAGCAGCACCAAAAAGTAGCGAGCTCCACCGAGAGAGGGAACAGAGATCGGACCTGCTACATCTCCGCTGACGATGCTGAGAATGTGTACAGCGTCTCTGGTTGGGTCCATGTGGTCTCGGAATGGAAGGCGATGAGCTTTGCCCTTGGCACAGCCAGCGCAACGGTGGAGAGACTCAGCACCCTGAGGTAAAGCTGTCACTCCGTCTAGACCACGCACGGCACCTGAGCGAATCAACTGGCGCATTCCATCATGAGAACGATGACAGAAGCGTTGATGCCACAGATCGGACAGGGAGAGAACGATGCTAGTAGTTGCTGGCTGTGTTGCCGAAGCTGAAGCAGCAAGCGCTTGTGCTGCGGCTGCAAACACTTTAGTGCTCTTCTCAATCTGCTTCTGATCAGTGTCGAGTGTGAAGATGCCATTGACTTGTGATGCCGTAAATAGAACTTGCCCTTGTGGAGTAATAGCTGCTGCCGAGTGTCTGCGAAAGATGACTTGTTCTACTTTGCTCTCATCTTGCAGCACCGATGAGACACTGAGGAGAGCACGATCGATCTCAGCATGTTGAAGTGCATCTTTGACATGAAGTGTGAGCCCGCCAGCATTGAGTACAGCAACACCACGGAGTGGAGAAGAGAGCACTTGACCGTTGGCCACCGTGATCTGAATATCAGGAGCGGGCTGACTGCGGAGAAGAGAGAAGCTTGCAGGGACAACCGTGCTTCCGGCTCCTGAGTCGAGCACGATGGATGCAGCGGGATTAGGCTTGGAGGCAGCTGCACGAGCCGACATAGCCTTCACGGTTGTGCTGGCAGAGCGACTCGAGATGACAGCGACTCCAAGAGAGACAACCGTTCCTGCTGCAGCTGCAGCTGACTGATTGTTGCTATTTCCTGTGGATGCTGCCCCCGCTGCCTTGTCCTGGGTTCCAGATCTGCATTCTGAGGCCTTGTGATGCTTGTGACCAGCTTTAGGGCATGCTCCTGCACGCACCTCTTCCGCCGTAGCAGTACGATTTGCTTTCGCACCGCTGTTGCGATCACCGTTGTTGCGCTGCGGGCAGTTGTTGGCGTAGTGACCAAGCTGTTTGCAGGCGTGACAAGTGATGTTACTGGCATTGGAGGAAGAGTCAGCGCTCAGTGCAGGACTGCTAGCAATGACCTTGCGACGAGCAACTAGAGCAAGACGAGTCTCCTCGCCTCTCGCGACTTCAACCACCTCTTCGAAGGTTGGATTGGAGTGCAAGTTGTAGAACGAAGCAACCTGTTGAGAGAGTTGTGACTGTACACCGTTGACGAGTGCTGTGATAGCGTCCTCATCAGTGATCGACTTGCCGTTGACAGCAAGTTGTTGACGCAGCACCGCGATGCGGTCTGCGAATGCCCGAGCGCTTTCTCCACTTTTCTGCTGAGCAGTAAGCAGTTCGGCATAGAGAGCTGCTGTTGCTGCTTTTGGCATGTGTTGAAAGCGACGTTGGAGGGCTACCCAAACTGCGCGCGGATCGCCAGTGGGTAAGCCAATGAGAAGACGACGGGTTTCGGCGTCTTTCAGTGCAGAGACAAGAATGAAGTGAGCTTCGCGTCTCTTTGCAGCAGTGCGCGCCGAAGAGACGGTCGTTAGACTCTGTGCGTCGGACGCTGCGCTTGAGGCAACGTTCGCAACTCCATTTGCTGCAGACAGGGGCTGGACGCATTCCCACAAGCCGCCGTACTCGAGCATGGACTGCATCTGAATCACCCATCCTGAGTAGTCGAGTGGATCCAGTGTAATGGTCGAGGGAGCGCGGAAGGTAGAATACGCAGCCAAATGGTTCTCGTGATCAGTGTCACACACAGAAGCAGAGGAAGACGAAGAGGCAGGAGCTGCATTCGCATTCACAGCTGCATTAGAAGACTGAGCGGGATTGGACGACATAGTGACAACCAGAGCTACTTAGGCTCATAACCTGTTGACAAGTTGAAACTAGAACGATGAGTTGAAATACAGTGACTGTGTGTGATGATTGAGGAACTGAAGGCACTCTAGGCCAGACAAAGGAAAGAGAAGCGAGCGAGCAAGCAGCTGCAAGCAAGCAGCAATTCTTGTCTTTCTCTTCTGACTGTTGTGAGTGCGTGGAATTCGGGACAGGACTAGCTGCGCTCAGTACACACTGATGAGGAGAATAGAGACACATCCCATAAGC
>JBKJTP010000254.1:0-22208 GCA_046590195.1 Kapaibacterium sp. (SeqCode)
CGAACAGCACGTTTAACAGTGTTCCGCTTGGTGGTGGATATTCTACGTACGGCAAGGTCGCGCAGGATTTTGCTGGGACCTACTGGGTAGGTACCGAAAGCAATACAAATCCAGCACCATATGGTCTATTCTTTTACACCTCCAGCGGCTTGAACGGTTCGCTTTTCGGCGGACCTGGAGGAATTCTCAGCTCCGCTTCTGTCAACGCGCTCGTCGTCGATCAGGATAATGCTCTTTGGGTTGGCTCGAGTGCAGGTCTGCAGATCATTGCTGACATCTACAAAGCCACATCACCGAATCCCAAGTTTACAGCGATCCGCAAGGTGCCATTCGTCGAGGAACAGTTCGTCCGAGCGATCGCAGTTGATGGCGTTGGGAATAAGTGGCTCGGCACCGACAATGGCATCTTCGTAGTTTCCGCTGACGGCACTGATTCCGTCGCAAGATTCACCAAGGATAATAGCCCGCTGATCGACAACACCGTCAAGAGCATCGCGATCGACACACGCAGGGGCGAAGCATACATCGGGACGGAAAGAGGGATATCACGCGTGAGCACGATCTTCAAGCAAGGTGAATCGGATTATTCCGGTATCCTTGTTTATCCGAATCCTGTCGTGCAAACTCTTGAAAGTCAGCCGAGCGTTTTTATTCGCGGATTAGTTGGTGGGTCGCAGGTCAATATCTACACGTCAAGCGGAAGGCTCGTCGCCTCGATCGATGGCAAGGATCTCGGTGGCATTGTCACGTGGAACGGCCGTGACGGTAATGGCGATCTGCTTCCGAGCGGTGTTTACCTTGTTAGTGCGACTTCTGTGGATTCTCCTGATCGAGGCGAAGCAAAATTTGTTCTGATACGTAAAGAGTAGAAGAACTACAATCGAGAAGCAATAGACTATGCCTACGTACGAATACCGCTGCACTGAGTGCGGGGAGAGAACAGAAGCTTTTCAGCGGATGTCCGATGCGGCGCTGACCACGTGCCCATCGTGTCAGAAAGAAGCGCTACAGCGTGTCGTCTCTGGTGGCGCAGGTGTGTTGTATAAGGGTGAAGGCTGGTACGTGACAGACTACTCAAAGAAATCGAGCGGTGGTAAGGAGCCTTCCCCGACCCCATCCTCAGCATCAACTTCGACAACGGGATCGTCGGAAAGTGGCGCAGCACCTAGCGCGGCTCCTGCCAATCCACCCGCGCCGAGCTCGGCCACGTCAACGACAAAGGACACTTCGTCATCGAGTACTAAGAGCAGCTAGTGTGAGCTCGCTATGATCCCTCGCACTAACCGACGGTGATCGCTCAAGCTATGGTCTATGGTCGACAATTACTGTCACCCTCCTTACTCCAGAGTTATCCCATAACTCTAGGTGGTACACGCCACTTAGCATGGCCTCTGTAGAGATCCTGCCTTCACGCAGTTGCGCTGGCATCAGTCTCCCAGCCAGATCGTAAAGCCTTGCGTCCTTCGTGTTCTCTGGCACTTGAATCCAGCCGTTTGCTGGGTTCGGATAGGTCACGGTAGGCTCTGATGAACTCTGATCTACACTCGCCGGAAGCTGTCTCCAGCGATTGATATGGCTCCAAAGAACCTCGTCGAAGGAGGACGGCCCAAAGAGCCCATCACCAGGATCATCTCCCAACCGCACGATCACTAGCTTTTGCGACGGGACGACGTAGATCTTCTGGTCGTTTTTCCCCATGGCAGCATACATATCATGAGGAGCTTCAGGGTTGAGCGTTCTGCTGAATCGAAGTGTTGATTGAGGGATCATCAACGTATCTTTGCCATTCAACCAGGTGAGTAGTCCGTAGCCAGGATTCATTGGCTGAGATGAGATGGTCATGCTATCGAAGTAGCTACGACTCTTCAATAGTGTATCGCCATCCCAAACTCCACCGTTCAACATCAACAACCCAAACCGTGCAGCCACTCGGGGCTTGCTCACAAAAACATTTCCTGCCCACAGTCCATAGATCCCAGTCTTCACGCTCAAATTCTGGGTAGTGAAATTTTGGAAGGTCTTGCCGGAAGCACTCGCAACGACCGAATGGGTTAGCAGGTAAGGTGCATTATGATAATACCACAAGGTCCCTGCGTCGGCCTTGTAAGATAAGCATGCAGGATCAGTGCAGTCGGGATCCACGACCTGCCCGTTCAATCCGCTGCTCATGGTAAGCAGATTCCAGACTTTGATCTTGTCTTCCTGTTCCGAAGTGCAACTTGTCCAGTTTGCACCCAGATGATCGGATACTTTATCTCCGATCTCCAGTAATCCTTGATCCTGAGCTTGCCCTACCAAGAACGCCGCTAGCGTTTTCCCAGCCGAGGCCCAGTACCAGAAGGAGTCAGCATCAAAGCTTCCGAAGTATTTTTCCTTAACGATCTTCCCGTCATGCAGCACAAGAAAGGCCTTGCTGCCCTTTGATGCTAGGAAGGTGTAAAGACTGTCCGTATAGCCGATGTCGTAGGGGAAGGACTCATAACTTGCCTCATCCCATGTATTGCCGATGATCGGGGGGAAGTAACTCACTTGGGCATTAACCGAGTTTGTGAGCAGGAGTGAGAGAATGATCAACAGGATCCTCATAGTCTAGCGTTTTAAATTTAGCTTTTCGATACTCAGACAGATTTCTCAACGCAAAGTTTAATAGGCAAAGTTTTAGATGTGGCGAACCGTGGTAACTTCTTGAGGTAGGCAATATTCAATAGGTCAGTTTAAAATGAAAAAGGCAACGCATAAGCGTTGCCTTTTTCGTCGAGAAGTGGGAGCAGTGCTGGATCTGGATAGATCTCTTAGTTCTGCTGGAAGTGGTTCAGCGGCTTGCCACTTGGGTACTCAAGTCCCAGGTCACTGTAAAGCTCTTTGAGGTTGCGCGAGTTGTAATCGCGGCGTGTGATCTTCATTCCAGTCCTTGAGAGTCGGTTCAATTCCTCTACCTTGTCATCCTGCATGCGATCGAGGCTACCCGAAAGCGCTTGCTCCATTTTCTCTTTGAGTGATTCTCCCATGTTCTCTTTCTATTGTCAATAAACGTATAAACGGACATGTTCTTGATGAACCGATATCGACTCATCTTTTTGCTACAGCCGCGAAAAACAGGCTGTTGAAACGGATAGTTGCAACAGTTCGGTAATGTGAGACTGGGCTAATCGGGGCGCTGCGAAGCTACAAAATTGCCTTTATCGTCTTTTTTAGCTTCTTATTCACCTCTTCGATCGAGAGCGAATCAGTGTCGACTGTCGCAAAGCCGAACTCCTCGGACATCTTGCGAAACTCGTTGAGCATCCGCTTCTGGTAATTAATGAAGCTATCGTAGTAGTCGCGCCCGAGCTTCATATCCATACCAGACTCCCAGTAATCGAGGATTTCCTTCGTGACCCCCTCTTCCTCCATTTTCTGGTAGTATGGGTCGTATGTGAGTACGCGACGGACCAGCGTATCGATCGGTGCATCGAGATAGATCACGATATCTGGCAAAAGTCCAAACCCAAAGACTCCGTGGACCCAGGTCTTCTCAGCTCCTCGGACGATCGCGCGTGCGAAAGCGGTGTACATGTATCGATCCGCAAGTACAATAAATCCCGCTTTGAGCGCAGGGATGATCTGGTTCTCCAGCCGGTCAGCAAAGTCGGCTGCATAGAGGAGCGTGAAGGTATTCACACTCAGTCCGTGTCCCTCCTTGGCTCGGTCGATCGCTTCGCCAAGCAGCGGCGATCGCGTGAAGCCCGTGGTCATTACTGCATAGCCTTCGAGTTCGAGCCAGTTGTGAAGCTCATTGATGTGCGTCGAACGCCCAACGCCGTCGGTACCCTCGATCACGACGAGCTTGCCGATCAGATCTTTAGCGTCGATGTAGGGGAGACCCTCACCAAAAAAGAGCTTCTCTTTTCTTGTGATGACCTTCTTCTTCTTGCTGACTTCAGCAATGATCTGAGAATCTGTTTGAATGGCCATGATCAGGTCTCGATATGATTGTCAGGGTCAAGAGAGTAAACTTCCTCTGGTCGCGGGACGTCCACCAACGGCTTCGGCTTGTAATTCTCAAGCATTTTGTTCACGTATGCACGCATGATCGCTTGCTGCTCATGGATCGGCTGAGTCGCATCCATCTGCGTCAAGCCATATTCGCCGCTGATCTTCACGTACTCTTCAAGGATGCGCCCTTGAAAGATCTTGAAGCTCTCTTTGATATCCGAATGAAGCCCGAGGTCCATTCCAGCCTCATGGAATTTGATCTCCGCTCGGCCACTGAGTATGCGCTTGAGACTCACATCGATCGGTACATGGAAGTAAAAGCCAATGTCAGGCTTTACTGCGAAGGAATACATGTTCCTCACCCAGTCAGCATGAACTCCACGGACGACATCTCTCGCAAATGCAGTGTAGACATAGCGATCCGCAAGCACGATCGCGCCAGCCTTTAGCGGAGGAAGGATATATCGTGTGAAGCGGTCGGCGAAATCGACCCCATGAAGAATGCTGAATGTGGTTGGGGTCAGCAGGTTCTTCTTCTTACCACGCTTGGTCGTCTCCTTGACCAGGGCGGATGAATTCCACTCTGTATAGAACACATTGTACCCCTGGGCGCGAAGGTACTTCTTCAGCAGATCGATCTGGGTCGATTTGCCGCTGCCATCGATCCCTTCGACGATGATGAGTTTGCCGCTATACGGATGAGATTCGTGGAGACTCTCACGAAGTCGCTTTGTCGCTGTTTGAACGGCGGCGCTCGGAAGCGCCGGAGGTGCTGGACTATCTGCCACGGGGGAATAGAAAATTGATTGTGATGACCGATAACACGGCCCCGCATTATTGGGTCACCTGGTTGGCATTATGAAATTGTTATCCTGACCAAATGTTTTCACCTGTGCACTTAAATCTATAGGCGTCAAATTTGACGCATCATTACTAAAGCGCTCGGCAGGGCCAAAGTATTGCCATTTTGCAACAAAGACTGAGCTTAAGTTAATGCGAAATCTCAGACTCCGTCACTCCCCGGAAGGGCTTGATATGAATATCGCCTTCGCGTTGTCCGAAGATGTGATCGGTACGAAGGATCGGTTTGGCGAGCATCTTGTGCTGGAGATCAGCTTAGAGGTCGATCATTCCACGCTGACTGTCCGAAGTCCGCGCGAGGGCGTGGTGGTTTGCGCTGAGGTTGGTGGCCCGGTTTATGAAGCTTTTCCTTTAGCAATAAGAGACGTATTTTACAAGTGGCAGGAATACAAAAGCAAGTTTTGATCGCGTCCGTGTGGCAGTCCTTTGTTCGGGTAGGTATGCTCGTGCTGGTACTGTTCACCGCGTCGTGTAGCAAGCCGAAGATCGAGGAAAAGAAGGATGGGACCAGCATAGACTCGAATGGGGTCAAGCCCCCTACAACTGAGGACCGGATCCGCTTGCGTGTCACCTATCCTGAGAACGGGCAGCCACGGCCTAAGGTCGATTCAAACTTTATCTTTGGGTCGACCGGTGTCGCGGGTGCAAGCCTGTCGATCAATGGATTTTCGATCAGCGTAGCGCCAAGTGGAGGCTGGCTGGCGTATCTTCCGCTGCCTGCAGATGGGCGGTACACGATCGTCGCGACGCTCGGCAATGAGACCGATACTCTTTTGCATAGCTATAGCATCCCTCCGCCGCCAAAGCCCTTGGATCCGAATGCGCCGCAAGTGCTGACTCAACAGTTTGCAACCCCGCTCCGCGCTCAGATCGTGAAGGGCTCTGATACGCTAGCAACGGGCTCCGACGTAATGGGCGCTGCGCCATCGATCGGTGCTGATCGAAAGTGGTTCTTGCCGCGTGGCGCAACAATGAAGGCGATCGCTAAGCAAGGTAACAACGTGCAGGTTGCATTCACCGATGGTGTTACTGCGTGGCTGACCGACACGATGATCGTTATCGACAGCAGCGCTACGCAAACATTGACAGCTCCACGTGTCGCTGGATTGCCAAGCTTAAACTCATACCCCGGCTACACCGATGTGCGTGTGACATCTGGCTTCGCCCCATTTTTGATAGAGCAGGACAGCAGGCAGGTGACGCTCACGTTGTACGGATTACAGAGTCCATCGAATATCACTGGTGGCAACTCGCCCGATTCGATGGTGTCAGGTCTGAGTTGGAACAGCACGTCGTCAGGCGCGGCTAAGTTGATCATCGCGCTACAACAGCCACTCTGGGGATACAAAGCTTTTTATGACAGTGATGGCGCAGTGGTATTGCGTATTCGTCGTCCGCCGGTCATCGATTTATCGGCACCATTGAAAGGTAGACGGATCTTGATCGATCCCGGACATCCACCTGCTGGTGCAACTGGCCCGACCGGGCTAACAGAAGCACAGGCGAATCTCTCGATCTCACTCAGTCTCGCTGAGAAACTGCGTGCGAAAGGCGCAAACGTCATCATGACGCGAACTACCGGCCAGGCGCCGCGTAGCATGACAAACACTGCTGTCGATCTCTGGGGAAGAACGGAGATCGCTGTGCAGAACGATGCGGAAGTTCTGCTATCTGTGCACAATAATGCTTTCCCCGACGGCGTGAATCCGTTTAGGAATGTAGGTACGTCAACCTATTATTTCCATCCGCATTCTAGAGACTTTGCTCGTGCGATGCAGACAGCGCTCTTGCCTGAAACTGGCTTGAGTGATAAGCTTGCAAATCAACGAAGTCTTGCAGTAGTGCGCCCTACATGGATGCCGGCGACGCTGACGGAATCGCTTTACATGATGTTCCCCGAGCAGGAGATGATGCTGCGCGATTCGCAGTTCATCGATCGACTTGCTGAAGCGCATGTCAATGGATTGGAAGCATTCTTCCGCGAGCGAGGAAGAATGTCGTCGCAGCCTTAAGTGTAGCACATGCTTTAGCTTGTGTGAAAAAACAAAGCCCGGTATCGATCGCTCGATCCCGGGCCTTTTATTCTTTTTCACACAAGCAAAAGCATGTTTTGCACCTACTTCTTCGAAGGCACCGTAGTCTTATGAGGATAGGTCGTTACGACCTTCAATACATTCACGCCCCGACCCGGGCCATCGCAAACGATCTCGCCCTTCGGCACATCTTCAACATGCAGTTTGACACGCTGGTCGGCTGCAAGCGCACCGAAGTTCTTCAGATTGTACTTACGGCCTGATACGGTCTTAAGGATCAGGCAATTATTCGTCGAGAAATAGAGCTTGCCTTTGATAGTGCGTTTCTTTGCAAACGCATCATCGGTAGCAGAGAAGAGGAAGGTAAAGCAGAGTGCAAACAGAAGTTTTTTCATAGAGTCAAAGTTTTGCAATGACTCATGTATTTCTCGTGCCAGTCCGGCCCGCTGAAGGCCAGCGGCTGAGATTAAACTGCAACTTCTGCGGGTAAATGTTTCTCCAGGAATTGCTCAAAAATCCGGTAGAACTCAAACTTGTTCTCTTCATTGTGGAAACCGTGACCCTCGTTCTCCTTTACGAGATAGGGGACATCGATGCTTCGGGCACGCAATGCGTTAACGATCTGATCTGATTCATCAATATTGACGCGCGGATCCTTAGCGCCTTGCACGACAAAGAGCGGAGCTGTGATCTTATCGACATGATACACTGGCGACGCACTCTCGAGCAGCTCTTTATCATTCTCCGGATGTCCGACCATCTCGTACATCATCTCGAGCATCGGCTTCCAGTATGGAGGGATGGTGTTGAGGAATGTGAAGAGATTGGAAACTCCTACGTAATCTACGCCGCACGCATAGAGATCAGGAGTGAAGGCTAATCCTGCAAGGGTGCAATACCCACCATAGCTCCCACCATAGATCGCAACACGCTTAGGATCAGCAATCCCCTGGTCGATCAACCACCTCACGCCATCCGTGACGTCATCTTGCATCGTCTTGCCCCATTGCTTGAAAGACGACTGCAAGAATTTCTTACCATAGCCGGTCGAGCCGCGGAAATTCATCTGCAATACGGCATAACCGCGGTTCGCAAGAAATTGCACTTCAGGGTTGTATCCCCAACTGTCACGATGCCATGGGCCGCCATGCGGGTTGATAACAACCGGAAGGCTTTTTGCCTCTACACCATTAGGCAGAGTTAGATAACCATGAATGGTAAGGCCATCGCGTGTTGTGTACGAGATCGGCTTCATCTCCGCCATGTCACCCTCGTTCAGCCACGGAGAGACATCAGCGAGCTTCTCGAACGTCTTCACAGTGCTGTCATACAGATAGAAGCCTCCAAGCGAGCGATCGCTGTAGGTGCGCACGACAAAGATATTCTCATTCTTGTCATGACTCGTGATCGTCACCTCGTAGCCGTTGGCCTTCTGCTCAATGTCGCTGAGGATACTCTTGACATTCTCATCGAGGAAATAACGATCGCGCTTCCAGGTGGTGTAGCTGATCGCGGTTAATACCTTGCGCTTGCGGCTAAAGCTGATCGAATCAATATCATTCTCAGGTTGCTCGAAGAGCACCTGTGTTTCCTTTGCAGTCGATGGATCAAACTCAATCGCAGCGATCTTGTCGCGGCCAAGATTGCTTGCAGCATAAAGCCGCTTGTTATCAAAGGTAAAGAATTGTGGAGATAGGGTATCTCGGAAGCTCGTGGTGATCACTGGCTGAAACTGTGCCGCTTCGGTCTCGCGATGTAGTATCGTGCTGTTGACTCCGTCGGTTGAGATCGCAATGCGCAACTTGCCAGCGTGATCTGTCAGGTAATCGATATAGCTGCCGCTGTTCTCGAGCACCATTGCGAGATGTCCAGTCGAGAGATTCAACCGAAATACATCGAAGTACTGCGGGTCGCGTTGATTGAGCGAGATCAGGATCTCGTCTTCAAAGTCCTCGAGTTCATCGACGATCTGCACCTTTACACCCATGAATGGTGTGAGATCCTTTGCGTGATGAGTGCCTGTCACATCCGCAAGGAACAGATGGTGGTTCTCATCGCCCCCAAAGTCCTGCAGATAAAGCAACCGGTCTGCCTTCCAGAAATACATCCGGATGTCTCGCTCTGTATCGCTCGTGATGCGACGCGATTCGTTCTTGCCGCGCTCTTGGACGAAGATGTTCAAGCGTGACTCCCACGGAGCGAGATAAGAGAGATACTTCGCATTCGGAGATATCTGAAAACCGGTCTTCTCAGGATTTCTGAAGAAATCCCGTAACGGTATTGTCGGCATGTAGTGATGACTTATTCTTCGTGATGCGTTTCGTCCATTTCAGGCTCATCATGATGCTTGTCCTTCATGAGCCCATACTTGCGCATCTTCGTATAGAGATGAGAGCGTTGAATATCTAGTGCGTCAGCAGTCCGGCTGATGTTCCAATGATGCTCGCGCAGCCGTTCTTCAATGTAGGCTTTCTCTGCGCGGTCTTTGAATTCCTGGAATGTCTCGGCTTGCATCGCATTGCGCAGCGGATCTTGCTCGTCGCTAAGCAGCGAGTATCCGCTGATCGTTGGCGTATCGCCTCGCCCAATGGCTTCCAATCGCTCGCGATCCTTAGGTGTAAGGATCACGCTCTTGCTAAGGTCGTCATCTGAATCATCCGGCGTGACGAACGATGTGCCCTCGTTGCCACCGAGATCGATCGGTGCGGCCGGCGATGGCGGCGGGGTATAGGTCGAATGCTGCTGTGAGACTGTCGCACGATCCTGGACAACACCTGTATGCTGCATGGAGAAGGCAAGCCCAAGCCGTTCGACGTCGTCCTTGCGCACAATGTCACTCATCGTAAGAATAACGATACGCTCGATGACATTGCGCAGTTCTCGAATGTTGCCTGTGTAAGGCAAGCGAGTTAAGAGCTGCATCGCATCCTCTTCGAACGTGACGGGCTTCCGATTCATCTGCTGACAGAACTCCTCCGAGAAGGCCTTGACCAACATCGGAATATCTTCCCTGCGCTCACGTAGTGGCGGTACGTAGATCGGAATGACATTCAAGCGGTGGAACAGATCCTCACGGAATCTCCCATGTCTGATCTCTTCCTGCAAATTCTTATTCGTCGCAGCAAGGATACGAACGTTGATCGGTATCGGACGTCCTGTCGAAGAACCTACGCGCTCGAGACGATGCTCTTCGATCACACGAAGCATCTTGGCCTGCGCTTCGAGATGCATATCTCCGACTTCATCGAGGAAGAGCGTGCCTGTATCGGCTTGCTCGAACTTGCCGATGCGTTGCGCCTGAGCACCCGTGAACGAGCCCTTCTCATGGCCGAATAACTCCGACTCGATAAGATCTTTCGGGATCGCCGCGCAATTGACTTCAACAAAGGGACGATCAACTCGCTTCGAATGACGATGGATCGCACGCGCGACTAATTCTTTGCCGGATCCATTCTCACCTGTGATGAGCACCCTTGCTTCAGTTGGTGCTACACGCTCGATGATCGCGCGGATATTGCGCATCGCTTCAGAGCGGCCGAGCATCGTCTCCTTGCCGCGAAGCTTTTCACGCATGACCTTGTTCTCGGTGACGAGATGGCGCTTTTCGATCGCGTTGCGAACGAGGAGGAGTAGCTTTTGCCTGTCGGGCGGTTTCTCCAAAAAGTCAAATGCTCCGCGGCGCGTAGCTTCGACCGCTGTCTCTATCGTGCCGTGACCAGAGATCATGATCACCGGGATCTCGGGGCGGGTCACCTTTAGACGCTCGATCGTCTCGAGTCCGTCGATGCCGGGCATCTTCACGTCTAGCAGGATACAGTCGACCGTGTCGGAGGTTTCCAACAACTTGAGCGCTTCGAGGCCGCTCTCAGCGGTTGTGACTCGGTGCTGCTCGTATTCAAAGATCATCGCAAGCGTGTCTCTAATGCCTGCTTCGTCGTCAACAATGAGAATATGGGCCATGTATATAGAACTGCACAGTTAATAGAGGCAGTTCGGGATTTTCGCTGACTATTCCGCGCTCTGCGCGGTTTATGACCCCCGATGGATATCTTACTCGAAAAGCTAGAGCAAGCGCACAGGAAATTCGAAGCGATAGAGCGTGAGCTGGAAGACCCGGAGACTCAGGCGAGTCCTGGCAAGATGAAGCTGCTCTCGAAGGAGCGGCATTCCCTTCAGAAGCGCGACGAAGCCTGGCAGGAATATTCAAAGGTCTCTCGCGATCTCGAGGGTGCTCGTCAGTTGTTGAAAGAGACCCACGATCCGGAGATCCGCGAGATGGCGGAGGAGGAGCTTCATTCACTCGAGGAGAAATTCAACTCGATGCAGGAGGGGATCAAGATCCTACTTATCCCGGTCGACCCGATCGACTCCCGCGATTCTATTATTGAGATCCGGGCCGGCACAGGTGGAGAGGAAGCCGCTTTGTTCGCTGGCGATCTCTACCGCATGTATAGCCGATTTGCTGAACGCAAGGGTTGGACGATGGAGGTCATTGACGTCAGCGAGAGCGGCATGAAGGGATATAAAGAGGTATCGTTCTCGCTTTCGGGCGATGATGTTTACGCTATGCTCAAGTTCGAGTCTGGCGTGCATCGTGTCCAGCGTGTACCTGCTACCGAGACGCAGGGACGGGTACATACGAGCGCCGCAAGCGTTGCCGTGCTTCCGGAAGTTGAGGATGTTGAGATCAACATCGACATGAACGAGGTTCGCGTTGACATCTTCCGCTCAGGCGGAAAGGGCGGACAGAACGTGAACAAGGTAGAGACGGCCGTCCGTCTGACACATATCCCGACCGGTATCGTTGTCCAATGTCAGGATGAGCGCTCCCAGCTTAAGAATAAGAACAAGGCGATGAAGGTGCTGCGGGCGCGCATGTACGATCGCGCAAAGGAGGAAGCTGACGCAAAGTACTCTGCTGAACGAAAGAGCAAAGTTGGCTCCGGCGACCGATCGGAGAAGATCCGCACGTACAACTTTCCGCAGAACAGACTGACCGATCACCGCATCAACTTCACGGCTTACAATCTTCACGAGGTCATGGAAGGCTACATCGACGAGATCATCGAGCAGTTGCGTCTGGCTGAGCGAACCGAGCGTCTAGTCGAGTCGGGAATCGGCTGATCTAGGACTCTCGGCGTAAAATCCCGTAAATTTGACTGGGTGATGAATCCGATCCGCCCAGAAAACCCGTAATAATGTAAGACCGAGGCTCAATCTAGGCCCTGGTCTATCGAACCCCACGTGAGCCGCCCCACAGCAACCGACAAGCCTACTGCTAGCCAGGAGGAAGATATCGATCTTCTTCGCAGGCTGACGTTGCGCGATGAGCAAGCTCTTCTGACCCTCTATCACAAGTACCAACGGCTGGTCTACTCACTTGCTTTGCGTGTACTTCGCGAAGAGCCTGAGGCGCAGGAGCTGTTGCAGGAGGTGTTTCTACACGTGTGGGAGAAAGCTTCGATGTTCGATCCTCAGCGAGGTTCGTTCGATGCATGGTTAGTGACACTCACACACCATCGCGCGATCGATGTTCTCCGGACGCGGCGATATAAGCAGCGGGCATCAGAAGATAGAGTTGACCCGGAAGTTCTGGCAGGGATGTCGACCGAGAACACCATTCTCGAGCGGACAGGATTGACGGAAAGCATTGAAGCGGATGAACGTGAGAAAGTGCGGCTTGCGATGGAGGAGATATCCACAGAGCAGAAGCAGGTACTTGAGCTCGCATATTATGAGGGTTATTCCCAGTCGGAGATCGCGGAGCTTTTGAAGATACCACTCGGTACTGTAAAGACCCGTATGAGGCAGGGGATGATCAAGTTAAGCAGACATTTGAAAAACTTGCGATACCAACCGGATTGAGAACCAGGAGTTAGCAAGTACACATCATGGCGACAGAGAATAACAGGCAGGACGAATACCGGGCACATCTCGAAGAGATGGCGGCTGCCTATGCACTCGGGGCTCTGGACGATCCGGCCGAGCGTACATACTTCGAAGATCTCATCGCCGCACGCGACCCTGTCGCGCTGCAATTGCTCGGAGAGATGTTCGATGTCTCAAGCGTATTGGCACAAACTACGCCTCAGATCGATGCACCGCCCGAGGTAGAAGAGTCGTTGCTGAAGAAGATCCGCCACACACCGAAGTCGCCTGACTCAGAGATCCCGGCACCCATCGAGCACAAGGCTACCGCGATCGGTGATAAGCCTGCAATTCCGGGTGAGAAGCCAGCATACGTGCGTATGAAAGTGAAGCCATTGATCTATGGCGCAGGTGCTCTCTTCATGATGGCGATCATTGCATTATCGGTGAGGTTGCTCAATCAGCGTGGACCTGATGAGGAGACAATTGCGCATCTTGCGGTGGTGACGAAGCAGCGAGACTCGTTGGTTGCCACACTTCAAGATCGTCTGCATGCAGACTCGGTCACACATGTAGTCTTCAAGATGCTCCAAGAGCGTAACTCTCGGATGGTGACCCTTGTCCGAACCCAGAAGAAAGATATCAGGCAGCATCTCTTCTTCAGTCCCGATCAGAAGATGGTCGTCTTCATGGACGAAGATATGCCGTCACCGCCGGCCGATAGCACATACCAGTTGTGGCAGATCGTCGAGGGTAAGACGATCAGCGTCGGAACGATGGATATGGCAAAGAAGCAGGACATGTATGATTTTCCTGCCGCTTCCGAGAAGGCAGATGGATTCGCCGTGACGCTCGAAGCGAAGGGTGGAAGTCCGAAGCCAAAGGGACCTGTGCTTTTTGCCGGCGTTGTCCCGCAACAAGGAAGACAGTAGCATCTATCAGCCCTCCCGAAACAGCCAGTGATAGATTGAATGACTCGCTCTTAGATGCTGTTTAGCGGCTGACATTTCAATCCAGGCCGAATGCCCAGCAGCGAGAGCAGTTTTTCATTCCAATCCCGCGACGAGAAGAAAACCTACGTACGCAAGATGTTCGGCGAGATCGCCGGCCGCTACGATTTCTTCAATCACTTCCTCTCGATGGGCTTCGACTTCCACTGGCGCAAGACCGCGATCCAGCAGCTTCGCGCCACACTTCAAGAGAAGCAAAACCCAAAGATCCTCGACATCGCCTGTGGCACTGGCGATCTGGCTTTTGAAGCCATAAAGCAGATACCAGGGGCAGATGTAACCGGAAGTGACATTACGCTACCGATGCTGGATCTCTTTCGCAAGAAGATCGAGAAGCGCGGACTTAGCATGAAGGTTGAAGAGGGGGATGTTGAAGATCTGAAGTATCCCGACAATTCCTTCGATGCCGTGACGATCGGATTCGCAACGCGAAATTTCACGAATCTCGATATTGCTTTCAGCGAGATCCACCGCGTGCTAAAGCCGAGCGGCGTATTCATCAACCTCGAGCTTGCGCGGCCAAGGGTCTTCCCAATGAAGCAGCTCTACAAGTTGTATTTCGATGCTGTCTTACCATCAATGGCATCTGTGATGTCGAAGCATAACAGCGCGTATCGTTATCTGCCGGATTCGCTCCGGCGCTTTCCAGACCTCGAGCCACTTGCAGAGATCATGACGAACGCAGGATTCAAGTCAGCAACGTGGAAGACGCTAACTGCTGGCATTGTCTCTGTTCACATTGGCGTGAAATAAACACAGCCGCTAGTGCTCGCACAACTCAAATCGCTCACAAAGGAGACGCTCATCTACGGGTTCAGTACAGTACTGGGGAGGTTCCTGAACTTCATCCTGGTGCCGTTCTACGTGAATGTGCTCGCAACGACTGAGGAGTATGGCATTGCCACTTCGCTCTATGTCTATCTCGGTTTCCTGAACGTCATCTATCCACTGGGTCTCGAAGCCGCATACTTTCGGTATGCGTCGAAGGGAGAGCAAGAGCACCGGGGTGATGCAGAGGAGCGAAAGTTATTCAGTACGCCGTATTTGTTCATTCTTGGGGTTGCTGCGGTTCTCACTGCGGGGATATGGTTTGCCGCGCCTGCGTTGCTTAATCCGATCTTCAGCGACGTGAAGACCGCTCTTGAACCGATGTCGTCAACGCTTACGACGATCCTGCGCTATGGAGCAGGTATCCTGCTTCTCGATGCGTTGACGATCCTGCCTTTCGCATCCTTGCGATTGCAGCATAAAGCAAAGCTTTTTGCTACCATCAGGCTAGCGAATATTGTCATCACTCTCGTGCTCAATTACATTTTCATCTTACAGATGAAAATGGGAGTTGAGGGTATCTTCCTTGCCAATCTTGTGGCTTCTGGAGTTGTGCTTATCTTGTTGCTTCCTACTGTAGCAGCCCGGTTTACTCCAAAGATCGATACAGAGCTTCTGCGCAAGTTCTTGCCATTCGGGATTACGAACGTGCCTGCCTATCTTGCCTCAATGATCGTTCAGGTTGTCGATCGCCCGATCGTGCAAGCAATGCTCGGTTTAGGTGTGCTTGGTATCTATCAGGCGAATTATCGCATGGGTGTTGCGATGATGGTGCTCGTGGGACTCTTCGAGTACGCATGGCGTCCGTTCTTCTTGCGGCAAGCGAAGACGGATGATGTGCGCGCACGTCAGCTGTTCGCCAAAGTTTTAACGTATTTCCTGCTTGCGACAGGCTTCGCTTTCCTGTTCTTCAGCTTCTATATGCCGCACATCGTGAGTACGCCTATCTTCGGGCGTACGCTCCTGCGCGGCGATTATCTCTCTGGACTTCACATTATCCCGATCATCCTTGGTGCTTATGTTTTTCAGGGGATGTACACCAATTTCCTTGCTGGCATTTATATTAAAGAGCGAAATAAGATCTTGCCACTTGTGACAGGAGCTGGTGCACTGGTAAATGTGGCGGTCAACCTTGCATTAGTGCCTTCGCTTGGCATCACTGGCGCTGCGCTTGCAACGCTCGCAGCATACATGGTGATGGCAGGATACATCTACTACGAATCCAACAAGGTTTATCCCGTGCCGTATGAGTGGAAGCGCATCGCAGTGCTCTTCATAGTGATCGTTGCCGTATTCGCGATCGATCGATTGATCATCGCACCACTAGATCTTTCACGCGCAATTTACTTCACGATCGAGAATGCGCTATTGATAATGACTGTCGTGCTGCTGTTCGTGGTTGGCTTCTTCGAGAAGCGTGAGGTCGACATGATCAAGGGTATGTTCCGTCTCCGTGCTAAGAATGAGATGTCGATGTCTCCGCAAGATCCAGTACAGCGTTCGAAGGAGAGAAACAAGGTTACGGATTAATCTTCATAAGAGACGACTGCTAAACGAAGAAGGGCCCCATCGAAATGGAGCCCTTCTTGCGATAGAGGAGAAAAAACTTTATGTGTTAGCTCTTTAGGTTAGCTCCTTTACGCGTTAGCTACGGTTCAGCGCGTAGACTGGCGCGATGAAGCCGCCGGTTGAGATCTGTGCCGACTGTGTGAGTTGCATTCGATCGAGCAATAGCGTATGCACTAATTCTGCTGCCTGCTCTGCGAATGGCAGAGACTCGATCAACTCGATACCTGAGTGCGCTGTAGCTGACTTGCCTAGCAGCACAGGTGATGTCGAAAAATTGCGAATGGACTGGTCGGGCTTTCTCATCGCTTGGTTATTTAGCGTTTTGACTCTGAGTCAAAGGGACACTTCACAAGTTGGATAGGACAACTTGACCCTAATATCGAAAGTTCGCAATAGCTGTCGCAACGAGCTAGACTTAACACGCAGAATAGTCTTTGCTGTCATCTAGAGTATAATCTTGACAATTCCGAGCTCATCTATATTGATCAGATAGACACCTGAAGGCAAATTGCCGAGGTCGATCGACTCATATGGTTGAGCTACCACCGAGAGTACTTCGCGACCAAGTATATCTACAACACGTACATTCCCACCGTTTGCGATCGAAAGCTTCTTGCCTTCCAGTATGTGTCCGTTAAATGCCAAGGCCTGTGCAACGCCACTTTGAAGCTCACGTGACGGCGTGTTATAGTTACCACTGCGCAGCATATCATGCTGGAACGTACCCCACTCGAGCGTGCCCGATTCATTGCGAACATCGAGATCATAGACATGCACCCAACTCGTATCACCGGGTGCAGGTGGCTCGATCAATTCAATGTAGCCATCGCTATTGAAATCCGCGATCGTGATGAGGGATGTGCCTGGTGCGGTTCTTCTTATCGGCCAGATCACCGTGCGGATCATCTCACCGCTCTTGCCACTGAACGCCACGATCGAATCCTGCACAGGCAGCACAATGTCTGATGCACCATCGCGGTCGAGATCAACAAGCATTGCCTGATTGCGGCCCGATGTTGAGCTCGTCACACTAACTGGATAGCCGCTCACTCGTGAGCCATCATGATGGTACGCGTAGAGCGAATCGTTAGCAGCAGGCAAGACGATCTCCAGATCGCCATCACCATCGATATCGCCGAGAGAAGGGTAGCAGCCGTTGTACGCGCCTATCGGACGCCAGACTTGTATTGGACCAACTTCCTGCTTTCCTGTGACAGTACGGATTATCAGCTCCTCCCATTCGCCAGTATCGTGGATCTGCACTACGCTCTCCCGATCGTGTGACATCAAGTTGCCTACAACAAATCGGTCATTCTCTCTGACGCCATCTGTTGAGAATACTTGCTTAAGGCCTGCGTTGATGCCGCTAGGACTCCATGACTGCGTTGCACCGTACGTCAGATACACGCCTGCCTCCGGATCCCGCACTGCAACAGGAGAGGCGCCAGCAAGGATGTAGGCAACGCCCCCGCCATCGATCACGCTAGCGTAACGATCGACGCTTGTGACAGATCCGAACTCAGCTTCTGTCTTCCCGTGGTGATCGAGAACCATGATAGCGTTTGACTTCGAAAGCGTGATCACCTCAGACAAATTATCTTTGTCGAGATCGGCCGCGGCGGTCGTAACGCGGTCGCTTCCAGCGCGCGTAACATCCAGCGGCCAATTGTAATAGTAGTGAAGTCCGTTAGGACGAAACACGCCATTCGCAATATCCGCACCTGTCATTAAGAATCTACCACCTTCGTCTTTGGCGATCGTTGCACTTGCCGATGCTTGATGATTCTGCATTCGCTTTGGCCAACCACGAAGCTGCGAGATCGTTAAGGGATAGATCATCGTATCCTCATTGTCAACCTTATCACGCGAGATGATCACCAGCTCTTTCTTCCCACGAAGCTGAGAGGTATTCCAGTGAAATCCGGAAGCGTGTGATTCCTCGAATTGCGTGAAGTTGCTTGCCTGCGCGATCGGATTCAGGAATGCGGTGCCTGGCTCGCGCCAGTACACGTCGTAGCGACCCATGTGCCAGTCGCGTATTCCAAGAATGATATGCGGATTGCCACGCTCGAGATGCTCAGGCACCCCATCGAATTGAGGATCGATGCGCGTGATGCGTATGCTCGGCTTCGTCCGATCGATCCACGTCGTGTCAAGCGTGGCCGATCGATTACCCATGTCATCGTAGCTCAGCACAGTAACGACTACCTCATTCTCGAACTTGCTCTTGGTCGTGACACTGTTCCCTTTGCCAGTGTAGATCTCCTCGTTCTCGCCATTCTTCGCAACGATGAAGACGCGGTAAACGACGATCGAATCATTATCGCGCGATGTGCTTGGCGGTAGCCAGTTCACCGTTAGCTGCCCACCTTTTAACGGCGATGCAGAGAGCAAACGCACCGGATTAGGTGGGATCGAATCGTTGACACGGAGAGCGAATGTGGCGAGGGGCCTCGCTGGATCGTTGGTGATCAGATCGATCTTCGCGAAGTACTCGTAAGCAATCTGCGCATTGACCTCAACGATCACGTAGCTAGAATCGCCAGGAGCCACGATCTTGGGTGTCGTAAATGAGGTGTTGAGCCTGAAAATGTTATTTGCGGACGAAGAGATGCTGCCCCCAGTAAGGATCAGGGGTTTGTTACCGTCATTGCGAAAGCGTAGCCCGACCGTGCCTTTACCGTCCGGCATCCAGGACTTCTTCGTGCTGTCGATCAGTCGGATGCTTGGCTGAGCGAGACACTCGGTCGCGCATGCTAACATCAGCAAAAGCGTGAGGCAGAACGTCATCTTGGCTTTTTGGGGAATGCAGGACAGGATAGTTTGCTGGCAGCCCAGCGATCAGGGACGTTTTAGAAACAGCAGCGGGCTGAATTAGCTCCGGAGAATCCTCATCGGGCTTGCGCAACGACGCGAGATCAGTACAACAATGACAAAGGGCTCGATGCCGAGCCCTTTGTCATACAGATGTTGTGAATCTTACACGTCGAGATTGCGAACGTATGTCGCGTTCTTCTCGATGAACTGACGTCGAGGCTCGACGTTATCGCCCATGAGCGTCTCGAAGATATCAGATGCTGCAGCAGCGGACTCGATATTTACCTGCAACAGCGTGCGCGTCTCAGGATTCATCGTTGTTGACCAAAGCTGCTCGGGGTTCATCTCGCCAAGACCTTTGAAGCGTGAGATCACGATACCCTTGTGCTCCTTGACTTCGCCATCTTCACCGACCACAGTGCCTGCTCCGTCAGTCTCGATCACCTCTTCCTCTGCCTCCTTCTTGTTGCCCTTCAGGCGCTTGAGCACTTCGTCGCGCTCCACGTCATTGTAAGCATAGAATTCCTGCTTGCCCTTCTTCACCTTATAGAGTGGCGGTTGAGCAATATAGACGTTGCCGTTCTCGATCAGATCACGCATGTGATTGAAGAACAACGTTAAGATCAGCGTACGAATGTGCGCGCCATCGACGTCAGCATCGGCCATGAGAATGACCTTGCCGTATCGCATCTTCGAGAGATCCTGCTGCTCGCCAATGCCGACGCCAAGTGCCGTGAAGATATTACGGATCTCCTCGTTCTCGAGCATCTTGTGCAAGCGCGCTTTCTGCACGTTCAGGATCTTACCCTTCAGCGGCAATATGGCCTGGAAGCGGCGGTCGCGGCCCTGCTTTGCTGAGCCACCTGCGGAGTCACCCTCTACGAGATAGATCTCGCAATGCTCCGGATCGTTGATCGAGCAATCTGCAAGCTTTCCTGGCAGCGCAGAATTCTCCAGCGCGTTCTTGCGGCGGACGATATCGCGAGCCTTACGAGCGGCTTCGCGAGCCTCTGCAGCACGAAGGACCTTGTCGATGATACGCTTACCGACGTTCGGATTCTCTTCGAGAAAGATCGCGAGCTGCTCGTTCATGATACCCTCGACGATCGACTTAACTTCGCTATTGCCAAGCTTCGTTTTCGTCTGACCCTCGAACTGAGGCTCTGGTACTTTGATCGAGATGATCGCGGTGAGGCCTTCGCGGAAGTCATCACCCGTCAAAGTGATCTTGTCACTCTTCACCAGATTGTTCTTCGTCGCGTAGTTATTCATCGTACGCGTGAGCGCAGCCTTGAAGCCCGCTACGTGCGATCCACCCTCATGAGTGTTGATGTTATTAACATACGAGAAGAGATTCTCCTGGAAGCCATCGTTGTACTCGAAGCTTACTTCGACTGGCGTGTTATCGCGCTCGCCTGAGATATAGACAGGCTTGTGCATCGAGATGCGTGAGCGATCGGTGTGTTTCACGAAGTCGACAAGTCCACCCTTGGCGTGAAATGTCTCATCTTCCTTCGAACGCTCATCGCTCAAGCGGATCGTCACCTGAGGATTGAGGAAGCTCAGTTCCATCATACGGTCCTTCAAGCTATCGAAGCGCATCGCCGAACTGACCTTAAAGATCTCGTCATCTGGCTTCCAGCGTGTGATGGTGCCGGTCGTATTCGTTTTGCCGATGAGCTTTACGTCCTCAAGCGGCTCGCCGCGGTGATATCGCTGGAAATAAACCTTGCCTGCCTGATGCACCTCAACTTCACACCAGTCGGAGAGAGCGTTCACAACGGAAGCTCCAACGCCGTGAAGACCACCGGACACCTTGTATACGTTCTTGTCGAACTTACCGCCGGCATGCAAAACGGTCATAACGACCTGCATAGCACTAACACCTTCGGTCGGATGGATGCCTGTCGGGATACCGCGTCCGTTATCGCGCACTTCTGCCGAGCCATCCTCCTTCAGGAAGATCTCGATCGTCGTTGCATGACCTGCGAGCACCTCATCGATCGAGTTATCGACGATCTCGTAGACGAGATGGTGCAATCCGCGTGATCCAACATCACCGATGTACATGGCGGGGCGCTTGCGAACGGCTTCAAGTCCTTTGAGGATCTGAATATCACTGGCGCCGTAATCCTGTTGTGCACTCATTCTTTTCGTCTTCGTTGGTTTCACCGGTTGCACGACGGCTACCGGCTTCTTTGCTAAAAATCTATTGACTAACTTCTCGCGATATTTCTCGTTGATCGCGGGCTTCGGAAGGGGAGCACCCCTCTTCTGCTTGATCTTCTTCGGCTCAAAGAACACGCTCGGCTTCTTTGCTGCTACGCTCTCCGTAGCGATCTGCTTGGCTGCTCTATGCTTGCTTGCAACCTGCTTTCCCGTCTTAGAACCTAACTTCTTGCTCCGTGCTGCGCTCCTATTAGGAGCCTTCTTTGCATCGGCCTTCCGTAGAGCCGCTTTCTTAGCCGACGCTTTCCTTGCCGACGCCTTCCTGGCAGGAGGCTTGGCCTTGCTTGATACCTTTGTCTTCACGCTGTGCTCTCATTGATCCATGAACGGTGCGGATCCATCCAAGGCAGATGGGCTGCCGATGGCGAGATCCGGATATGCGCGAGTAGCACAACGGCTCACGGCCAACTGCGCTGCATATCATGGTGAACTGTATTGTCGATCAAAGGAGAACTAGCGAGTTGAGCCACGAAACGCTGATGAAAGGCCTTCGTCGTTGGTCAGATAAAGAGCGAATCCAAGGTGATCCGGAAGCCTGATGACAGGCTGCCAAAATCTCCTTAACACCTTAAAAATCAAGGGTTTCAGGGCTGGCAATTTCAACACAATCCCACACCGCTTCGCTCCCTTTTTAGGCCTCAATCTGGCTCCATTTTTTACATCCACCTGACATTAATTTAGCCCACGATATTGATTTTCGCCGGGAATTTCGTATATTCGCTAAACGGCCTCTTGTCTCCCAAACGTATTCCCGATCGAATCTCAATCCATATGACAAAGTACTTTTCGATTCTCGCGGCCTGTGCTGCTATTGCCATTTCATCCGCTTTACATGCTCAGACCTTTGAACGACCATTTGGGATGCACAGCGGCATCGTCAGAGAGAATCTGACGGTTGGCGGCAGTGTCGGCACAAGTAGCCTGACTATCAATGACAGCTCCACAGTTGATCAGGGAGTAACCATGGGCGTCGGTTGTCCCGACCCGAATGACCCTAATTGCTTTGATGGACTCCTGG
>JBKJTP010000310.1:0-16062 GCA_046590195.1 Kapaibacterium sp. (SeqCode)
CTCGCACTCGCGATCGCTCCATCTGCAGCTTTTGCTCAGATCGAGGAAGACACGACCACCTGGAATGACTCAGAACTCTATGAGGATGACGCCGTCGAGGCCGCTCCTTATTTTGCTGTGGGCGGTGGACCGATGGTCGGGCTCTTCATGCCAAACCTCGATGCCTTTAATAAAAATATCGCTCAGCCTTTTGTTGGACAAGATATCAGCAACAGCGTGCTGATGGTTGGCGGGCAAGGGTTTATTTCGGTGCCGTGGGTCAAGAATCTGCGTGTCGGCGGACTCGGCTACGGTGGGCGCTCGGAGCAATGCTGCCTTGATACAGTTGTCGATGGACAAAGCGTATCTCGTACGCTAGAGTACAATGTAGGTTATGGTGGGCTGTCGATCGATTATGTATTGCCGCTCAATCTTGGCAAGTTCAACGTTGTACCTGGTATCGTCTTGGGAGTTGGTAGCGTCGAGGTCTTTGCGCAGCAGGCAACACAGCGCGGCGAATTCAACATTCGCAACGAGTTCGATCAGGCAAGCAAGAACATCACGCATAACTATCATTCGACGTTCTTCCTCTACATGCCCCAGCTGCAGTTCGAATACTCGTTCGGTGGATTCATGATGACCCGCCTCTCGGTCGGTTATCAAGGTACTGCAATGGGTGAGTGGGAGGTCGATCGCGGTGTTGGTATCACGAACAGCAGCCAGCTTGACGATGTCAATGGCAGCGGCCTCATTGCGAATGTTGGCTTCTTCTTCGGACTCTTCCCGTAAGTTTGTTCTCTCAACCGTTTTATCTGACACATGTCATCCCCGCAAAAAGGAACGCTGCTTTACGAGGGTAAAGCAAAGAAGGTCTGGGAAGTTAAGGGCGAGCCTGATCTGGTAATTCAGGAATTCAAGGACGATGCAACCGCATTCAATGGCGAGAAGCGTGGCAGCTGGGCCCACAAAGGTGAGGTCAATAACCAGATGGCGTGCTTTCTCTTTCGCATGCTGGAGACAAAGGGCATCAACACGCACTTCGTTGAACAGCTAAGTCCGAACGAGATGCTGATCAAGCGTCTCGAGATCGTGCCGTTGGAGGTGATCGTCCGCAATCTAGCAGCCGGCTCGTTCGTCAAGCGCTATGGTGCTCAGGAAGGCCGCGAGTTTGCGACGCCAACGTTCGAATTCTCTTACAAAAAAGATGAACTTGGCGATCCGCTCATCAATGATTCTCATGCTCTTGCATTAGGTATTGCCACTGAGAAGGAGATCGAGGAGATCAGAACAAAGGCGCTGAAGATCAACGACATACTGAAGCAGTTCTTCACGGATCGCGGCATCCTACTTGTTGATTTCAAACTCGAGTTTGGCAAGCATAAAGGCGAGATATTGCTCGGCGACGAGATCTCTCCCGACACATGCAGATTCTGGGATGCGGCAACCCGAAAGAAGCTGGATAAAGATCGCTTCCGTCAGGACCTTGGCGGTGTTGAAGAAGCCTACGCCGAGATCCTTCAGCGCGTCACAGCAAGCGTTTGATCACAATGTGCTCAGTTCAGATCGTGATCGTTGCGAATACACATTAGTTTTTATCTATCGTGGCTCTAACTAAATACGGTTCAGATGTAATGATCACAGTGGTGATCATTGCTGTAGTTCTCATTGGTCTCGCATTATGGACCGATGTCTGGTGGTTGCAGGCGCTGCTAGTTGCGATCGCTGGATTCCTAGTGATCTTCTCTCTCAACTTTTTTCGAGATCCTGAACGATCAGCGGATCTCAAGGGCAGAGCAGGCGAAGATCTCGTGATCTGTCCTGCAGATGGAAAGGTCGTCGTGATAAAGCCAACGACCGAGAACGAGTATCTTAAAGGCCCCGCACAGCAGATATCGATCTTCATGTCTCCGATGGATGTGCATGTCAATCGCTCGCCGATGACAGGTAAGGTAGAATACTTTCGATATGTCAAAGGTGAATTCCTCGTCGCACATTCGGACGAGTCGACACATCGCAACGAACGCGCTGTGATCGGTCTGAACTCTGGTGGACGCAAGATCCTGTTCATGCAGGTCGCGGGTTATATCGCGCGCCGCATCGTTTGTCCAGTAAAAGTTGGTGACCAACTCGAAGCAGGCAAGCGCTTCGGTATGATCAAATTCGGATCGCGCGTGGATATCTTCCTGCCAATGAATGCTGACATCATGGTAAAGATCGGTGAGATGGTAAAGGCGGGACAAACAGTCGTTGCAGAGTTGACCACGCCAGAGAGCGCTGCATGATAAAGGTCACGCGGTCGGTCATTCCAAGTCTGTTCACGATCGCGAATCTGTTCTGCGGATTCATCGCGATCAAAACAGCGATGATGGATCATGACTATATCGCTGCAGGCTGGTTCATTGTTCTCGGTGCGCTCTTCGATGCGCTCGATGGGATGATGGCTCGCTTGACAAAGTCGTCGAGTGAATTTGGTGTTGAGCTGGATAGTCTTGCAGATGTGGTCACGTTCGGTGTTGGACCAAGTGCCATCGTCTATTCACTTTTCTTCCAACAGTACGAGGGCATTGGCTTGCTCATCGCAGCACTGCCAGCAATGCTGGGTGCTGTCCGTCTGGCAAGATTCAACGTACAGCTTGTGGGCTTCGACAAGGATTACTTCCGTGGACTGCCGATCCCATCGGCTGCACTACTGATCATGTCCTATGTCAGCTTCTATTATTTGGACCAGAACCCGAATGTGTCGCCAGCGACCTATGACGTGGGCATGTTCGTCGTTGTGATCTCTGCTGGCCTCCTGATGGTCTCCACCATCAAATACGACACGATCCCGAAGTTCAGTAAGAAGGCGATCATGGCGCATCCTGTCCGATTTGCTATTTTCTTGGGCGCCATTATTCTGCTCATTGCAACACGGGGGAGCGCAATATTCCCTCTATTTGTTGCATTCGTCCTCTACGGGATGATCCGCTCCGTTGCTGACCGCACAAGCAGACTTCTCAAAGAGAAACGTGCGTCAGCGCTTCTGGATCTCGACGAGATCGAAAAGGAAGAGCAGTCCACCTTTGGTATCTAGGATCCCAAGTCTGCGACCGTTGGCAACTCTTGCCGGCATCCGAGACCGATTCGCCTTACAGGCCATATCTCCCCCAAATGAAGTATTTTGTTTACGTAGCGATCGAGCGTAAGGAAGCCATTCTTGACCCTCAGGGCAAGGCTACCGAGCACGCGCTCAGCTCACTCGGATTTCAGGACGTCTCAGGTGTGCGAATTGGCAAGATGATCCGTCTGGCCGTCGAAGCTGCTAGCCCGGACGCAGCCCGTGAGATCGCGTCTGAAGCAAGCCAGAAGCTCCTGGCGAACCCGATCATGGAGACCTTCAACGTTGTGGCTGTCAATGACCAGCCCGTGCTCGAAATGAAGGGGGAGACTGTCTAAGCCGATGCGTACAAGAGTTATTGTTTTTCCAGGCTCGAATTGCGATCATGACGCGATGTACGCCGTCAAGAACGTGATGAATGAGCAGGACACGCAGTTTGTCTGGCACAAGGAGGATTCGATCGGTCAGGACGTGGATCTGGTCATTCTGCCGGGTGGCTTCTCCTACGGGGATTACCTCCGCACAGGTGCCATCGCCAGGTTCTCACCGGTCATGAAGGACGTCATCCGCTATGCGAATGAGGGCGGAATGGTCATCGGTATCTGCAACGGCTTCCAGGTGCTCTGCGAGAGCGGTCTCCTGCCGGGTGTCTTGATCCGCAACGAGTCGCTGAAGTTCATTTGCAAGGAGATCTATCTCAAGACCGAGAACAACGAGACGGCATTCAGCAATGGGCTTACGCCTGGCGAGATCATCAAGGTGCCGGTAGCTCATGGCGAAGGTAACTTCATGGTGACCGACGAGGTGCTTCAGGATCTCGAATCGAATGATCAGATCGTTTTCCGTTACTCTGGGCCGAACGGCGAAGTAACGAAGGAATTCAACATTAACGGATCTCGCAACAACATCGCCGGAATTGTCAGCAAGGAGGGCAACGTGTTCGGCATGATGCCGCACCCGGAGCGTGCGTGTGAATCCATCCTTGGAAGCGCCGATGGCCTCAAGATATTGAACAGCATCCGCGAGTCCATTCGCCAGCGTGTGACGGTGTAAGTAGCGCTAGACTAAGTCCTTTACGTATCGTGCTCTCCCTACTCTATATGTCGATCGGAAGTATCTTCGAACTCTTGATCCTGGGCATTATGTCAATGTCGATCGTTGTAATCGTCCTGGCTGTCCTGAAGAATGTCCCTCGTGGTAAAAAGGGCACATCATACCGCCGAAGCAAGAAGGGCGGATGACTGTCTTTTCGGTGCGGTGCGTGTGAATTCCTCTTCCCGAACCATCGCCTGAATGTGCAGGTTAGCCCTCTAATTCCCTGATATTCGACCACTGTAGGTTTCGAATATTCGACCACTGTAGGATTTCGATCGAAGAAGTATGAAGAACATAGGCATGACGGAGCTCTTGATCATTGTTGGTCTCGTACTCCTCCTTTTCGGCGGCAAGAAGATCCCTGAGCTGATGCGCGGACTTGGCAAGGGCATCAAGGAGTTCAAGACCGCTTCGACTGACCCGAACGACGACGAGGTCAAGGATCCTACCCCAGCGGCCAAGGCCTAAGCCTCTCTAATCCCAACTCATTATGTTCGAGAATATTGGAAGCGCAGAGCTTTTAGTAGTTCTCATCATCGTCCTGATCTTCTTTGGTCCGAAGAGGATACCAGAGCTCGCTCGTAGCTTTGGTAAAGGCATGCGCAAGTTCAACGATGCCAAGCAGGGCTTCGAGCAGGAGGTCAAGACGGCAATGAAAGAGCCGATCGATTCGCTCACTCAGGCTCGCACAAACCTCGAACGTCAACTCAAAGAGACCGGTGACCCGTTGAAGGATTTTCTCAATGAGCCTGTGATCCCGAATTCGCCTCCGATGCCGATTGCGCCCCCGCAAGGGTCACTACCACGAGGGGCATCCTTTGATGTCACGTCAGTCGATCCACCAGAGAAGAAGGAGCCAGAGCCCGCTCCAGCCCAACCAGACATCACGCAAGCAAATCCTGAAGAGCCGAAGCAACCTAGCTAGGGCTGGAACCACGAAAGTCTGAATAGCGAGTCGTACACTTGCCCTCGCTTCTCCGTATTTTTGCACCTCACGACACAATCCTTTCCTCGAATGTCATCATCCGCAGTCGACCGTGCACGCGCGCTAAATGAGCAGCTCAATTGCTTTCTCGAGATCGAGCCGATCGCTGCTCAGTCATCCGGTAAGCTGGATGGAATGAGCATCGCAGTAAAAGATGTGCTTGCGCTCGAGGGTCATACGCTCACATGCGGATCGAAATTCCTACAGAACTTTGAGTCGCTCTACACCGCGACTTGCGTGAAGCGGCTGATGGATGCGGGTGCTTCGGTCGTCGGCAAGACGAACATGGATGAATTCGCCATGGGCTCGTCGAATGAGAATTCGGCTTATGGCGTCGTTCGTAATCCATGGGATCTTGAGCGCGTGCCCGGAGGCTCATCAGGTGGCAGCGCAGTAGCAGCAGCTATCGGTGCGTGCGATGTTGCACTCGGCACAGATACCGGCGGTTCGATCCGACAGCCTGCAGCATTCACTGGCACTGTGGGAATGAAGCCAACTTATGGCCGCATCAGTCGATATGGCCTCACCGCATTCGCGTCGTCGTTCGATACCGTCGGCACATTCAGCCGTACGCTCGAGGCATCTGCTAAAGCACTTGAGGTGATGGCAGGATTCGATCCGCTCGATAGCACATCAGCGAGAGTTAAAGTCGAAGAATACTCTGCGGCATTGGGCAAGAGTGTCAATGGATTAAAGGTAGGATTGCCGAAGGAATACTTCGGCGAAGGTATTGAGCCTGATGTTCGTGCTGCGATCGAAGCCTCGCGAAGGAAGCTTGAGGCAGCTGGATGTGAGATCGTTGAGATCTCGATGCCGCACACGAAGTATTGCATTGCAGACTATTACATCCTGACGACTGCGGAAGCATCAAGCAATCTCGCGCGCTTCGATGGCATCAGATATGGCAAGCGTGCAGCAGGCGTGACATCGCTGGAAGATACTTACGTCCGCTCGCGCACTGAAGGATTCGGCAGGGAAGTCAAGCGACGTATCATGCTTGGTACGTATGTACTTTCATCAGGATATTATGATGCGTACTACAAGCGCGCGCAGAAAGTAAGAAGGCTTATCAAACAGGACTTTATTGAAGCATTCAAGACGGTCGACGCTATCCTCACACCAACGACACCTACGACAGCATTCAAGCTGGGCCAAAAGGTCAGTGATCCTCTGGCAATGTATCTCAACGACATCTTCACCGTAAGTGCAAACATCGCAGGTGTGCCTGCGATCAGCGTGCCGGTAGGTATCGACTCGAACAATCTGCCGATCGGTGCTCAGCTCATCACGAATGACTTCGAAGAGTCGAAGATGTTCTCGCTATCCAGCGTAATCTATCAGGACGTTCTCGCCGAGTTGCCAATGTAATTGCACAACAGTGTTTAAAAACAGAAAGGCCGCCTCGTTTGAGGCGGCCTTTCTAATGTAATACCAACTAGATTACTTCGTCACTACAAGCTTGTCAGAAAGCGTCTGACCGTCGCTCGTCAGAGAGTAGAAGTATGTGCCTGCCTCAAGGTTTGATACAGGGATCGTGAAAGAGTGCGAGCCAGCGTCGTAGAAATCCTTAGCAAGCGTCATGACCTCACGGCCCTGAACGTCGTGCAGAATAACCTGCGCGAGGCCAGAAATCTGGAGCGAGAAGTCAACCTTTACCTCGCTTACTGCTGCCGTCACAGGATTAGGATAGCTCTTGCCGACCGAGATCGTGCGCTTTGCATCGGCATCAACGCTAACAATACCGCTGAGATTTTCGACATTAATGTAATATGCGCCACGGCCATAGCTACCAGCGAGCAACCATTGCTCGTTTGCGCCGCGAACCTCCAGCGAAAGAACCTGCGAATGTGGCAGACCCTCGCCAAGCTTGATCCAGCTCACGCCATCATCCTTCGAGTACATCACACCGAAGTCGGTGCCGATGAAGAGCGTATTGGACTTTACTGACTTTGCGACAGACCACGTTGGGATCGATGGGAGATTGGTCGCAGGGAATTCCCATGTCTTCCCGCCATCCTTGCTGAGCCCGAAGCTCTTGTTTGGATCTGGCGAAGCGCCTGCACTTACCGCGTAAACTAGCTGAGGATTGCTAAGATCGCTATTGATATCGGAGACAATACCAGCAAATGCAGGTACCGATACCTTCGTCCAATTCTCGCCTTGATCGACCGAGTTGAAGATGTTCTTCGAGACGCCTGCCCACATCATGAACTCGTTGTACGGAGCAACATGGATGGCGTCCGCACGACCGCCCATCGTGGATGCGCCAATGATCTTACCCTTGACAGGGAAGCAGGACGTTCCTCCTTCAGCATCGACATAGACGGTCGATGAACCCGCTACTGCAACGACGTTTGCATTCGCTGAGATGTCGTATCGTGGATAGAACTCAAGTCCGCCGGATCGCTCAAGATCAGGATGACACGCGATATTATCCGAAATGCCATCAGGCCTTTCCCAGGTATTGCCACCGTCATTCGAACGGAAGATCACGGAGACAAAGTCGCCACCGATGCTCGTACCGAACACGACGGACGGATCTTCCTGAGCGACTCGGGTCATACCACCGTCACCACCGCGGACCTCTTTCCAGTTTGCGTCGCTCTCTGGATTCGCGCGATTGGTGCCATTATCCTGCGTGCCACCGATGACGTAAGTAAATGCTCGGTCTGCATCAAGGCCAACGAACTGCAATGTACCGAGATTCTGGTTCGGCTTCCCGTTCCATGAGGTGCCGCTACCCGCTGAGTAGTTAACACCACCATCGCTTAACGAGAAGAGCTTGCCGTCTGAATTGAAATCAAGAAACTGGATGTCAGCATGGACATAATTGCTGTTGCCGACTGCATTGTTATCGGTGCGAACGCTCAAGTTCTTGCCTTGATCTGCAGCAGGTGAAAAGACGATGAAGAGTCCGCCACCGAAGAGATTACCAGTCACTGGATCGACCGTGAGAGAATGTGCGTAGGAGCCTTGACTAGTATTCCAAAGGTAGTTCACCTTCTTGCTGCTACGATCAGGATAGCCGCCTGAGGTCACCGCATTCGCATCGCACTGCAAGGTCCATGTTACACCATGGTCTTCTGTGCGGTAGATCTGTGTCTTGCCACCAGAGGTCAAGACAGCAGCATAGATCACATTCGGATTCGCATCCCATAGGGCGAGTTGAATACGGTTGCTACTCGTGAGTGTGCCTAGCTTGCACGCTGTCCACGTATCGCCGCCATCGATGCTACGAAGCACCTTGCCACTCATACCCGAGATGTAGAGACGGTTCGTCTCATTTGGGTTCATCGCGATCGAGACAGGCGAGATCGATTCCGTTGTGACCTTCTTCCATGAATTACCGCCATCCTTCGAGCGCACAAGACCCGACGAGTTAGCAGTCGCCACATAGATCGTCTTGCTGTCGTTAGGGTCGATCACGATCTGCGAGCAATTGTAACCGGCATCCGTCTTTGTGCCGCCGCTATCAGGAGCGAGCACAAGCTTCCAGTCGAGACCTCCGTTGTTGGAGCGGAAGAGCCCTTGGCCGGTAGGGGTGCTGTAGCCGCCATTGGTCTCACCGGTACCTGCAAAGATGATGTTGGGATCCTTCGGATCGACTGCGATCGCTCCCATTGCGAGGGTTGGTAGATTCTCGCTGAGACTTACCCACTTCGGTGACTCTGCGTAGATCTCGTTGGTGCGCCATATACCGCCTTGTGCCGTGCCGATCCAGACCGTATTCGGATCGGTCGGATGGAAAGCGATCGTGCGAGCACGGCCGCTGGTATGACCACTCTGCGATCCAGTCGTCGTCACCTGCTTCCATGCTGGTGCAGCAAGCGTTTTGAACGCATTCTCATTGCCGTGGTTACGCCATGCCTCGAAGCCAAAGCGACGGACTTCGGAGTAATTCTTAATATCGCCCGTCACCGCAGGGTCAGTCACCATACGCTGACGCATTTCATGGAGCATCGGGCCGTAATAGCGCTCCTGGCGTTTTATTTCCTGAGATTCCTTCTCTTTTTGTGCAGAAAGATCCGATATAGTGAATAGCGACGAAGTGACCAGAAGGCTGGCAACAGCAAGCTTCCGACTGAGATTATCTAAGGTATACAGGGTCATGTTAGGTCTGATAGTAAGATAGGCTAGGGCAGTACAACGTGCCCGGCTTGGCCATCTCTGGAAAGCAACCTGAGGGGGGAGAAGATGCTTTGCAGAATCGGTCAATTTCTAAAAGGAGAACACGCTGTTTGGTTCGCAGTTTCGGGTTCCATACAGCTTTATCCAGGGCTGGATCGAGGATCTTTTGGGACAAAAAAAGAGCGCCCGGGCTAAGCCGGACGCTCTATAAATAAGAAGGCTAATTGCCTACTTAACTAATCGCTTACTTCTGGACAGTGAGCTTTTGCGTAGCAACCCAACCCTCACCCGCGTTCGTGCGAACGTAGTAAGTACCGGCTGGAAGCGTTGTGACATCAATGTTCAGCTCATGATGGCCGGCATTGAGGGTCTTCTCATTAAGCACTGTAGCTACCTGGTTGCCGAGTGCATCGTAGACGCCTACCGAGACCAGGACATTACTAGCCTGGAGATCGAATGCGTAGACCGATGCGCTCTTCGCAGGGTTCGGAGCTATCGAGTTGTTCTGAAGGAAAGAGATACCATTTGCGAGATACTGCTGCAGCGACTTGTCACCGCAGAGTGGATCGTATGTGTACTCATTGCCCAACTCGGTCTTCGGTGTCCAGCAAGCTGCCTGACCGTTCTGGTCGAGGAACTTGAAGTTCGAAGGGACGATGGTTGTCGTGTTCTCCGTCGTCAGACGGGTCAGAAGGATCACACGAGCGAGAATATTCTCGTTGTTCTCGAGGCGCGAGCCCGTTGCCGTTACTCGGATCGTCGTATAATCGACACCGCCAACATTGGTCTTGCCGACTTCTGCGAAGGTTGGGGTCAGGTGACCGTTACCCTGCTGGACGTCTGCGACTGTGAAGTTATCCTCGTTGAAGGTTAGATCGAACTCGTAACCATAGACCTCTGCATCGAAGAGATCCGTCTGGTTCAGAACAATCGGGACTTCAAGCTGAACGTCATTCGTGCCGCGGTAAGCTGCACCAGAGACCGTGAGGTCAACTGGGTAGTTCTTACCGATAGCTGTGATCTGGCGCTCGAGCGTCTGAGGGATACCATCCTTATCATCGTATGTGAACTGCACCGTGACAGATGCATTGCCAACGATGCTTGAAGCAAAGTTGACTGGAATTCTGACAACCTCATTAGCTGCAACAACGCGCTCGCCACCTGGGAAGCCAATGGCACTGCCGTTGCCAATAACCGTACCGACATCTGGTGTGCCGAACGTGATCTGGGAAGCATTCACAGCGCCGGCCCCGAGCAACTCAACATATTTCAGCTTGACTGGGTCAGAGCTGTTGTTCGTGAATGTCACGTCGTAGTTATTGTCCTCACGGCACGTCCAGGTTGCTGGGATATCAGCACCTGCTGCAGTGACTTCATAACGCTTGACGAGCATTGCGAGAGCAGTCTTGGTGTCGCGGCAACGCTCACCCTCGACGAGGAGCTCGTCGGTGTACGTACCTGCAACATTCGACGTTGCGCTGAGATTGACAGTGCGAGACTCATTCGGTGGAATGATATCACCAACTGCAAGACCACTTACGATGGTAAATACACCACCAGTCTGGAAGCCGATGCTCTTCACCTTGAACTCGTAGTTGCCGGTGTTAGTCACCGTAACTGTTCCAGTTGAAGACTCACCTTCACCAATCGTGCCCATATCGACAAGAGGCTCAGCCGCAACAATTGGGCTGCGCATGTCGATCGTGAATGTTGCGGTGTCTTGCTCGGCACCCTGCATCACGATCATCGTTGCAGTGTGAATTCTCCAAGGATTTGGCTGCGCCATATCCGGAGTGAAAAGGATGTTCACATCCTTTTCTTCATTGATACCAAGTGGGAACGACTGAGTCCAGCTATTCGGAGACATGCTCTCGACTGACTGGATCGAGAACTCAGTAGCATCTACACCACCGATCGCAAGAGGCTGAATGATGGCATCGCCACTTCCAGTGTTCCTCAAAAGAGCCGTAAGCACCTTTGTATCGACGCAAATGACCTGGTCGTTGGCGCTTGAGATACTAATGCCAGGCTTCTGCGCACTACCGATAAGGATCGTCCACTCCTTACGATTGCTGTCGCTGTAAGGCACTGGGATATCACGACCCCACACAATGAACGCTGAGTCCCTGCCCTCATCAATTGGTGTGTAGCAGATCTCGATGTTGGTCTTATGACCAGGAAGTGGATACTTCGCAAGCGTGATTGGGAAGCGGGCAAGATCGGCATCGCTGATCTTGAACTCGTCGTTCGCCTTGAGAATATCCGTTGTGAGAACGAGCTCCTTATAAGGGCTCAAATTAGCGATCTCGATCGGTGCGCAACTCGTCTGTCCGACGTCAACCACTTTGTAATCATGATCCTGTGCGAAGATCGTTGGCACACGACCAAAGCCCTCAACGCGTGCCATTTCAGCAGCGAAGCAAGCGGTTACGACCTGCAGTGAATCCCAATGCACAATGCCAGTATCAGGAGCAGTGAAGCACGCTGTGATGTCAACCGAAGTGCCTGGCTTGAGAGTGTGCGGTAGTTGGACTGCGAAGCTCGCAGTGAACGGAGTCGGCGTATTCGGTTGGCGCATGAACTTTGCACCCTCGATCGTAATATCACTCTGACCAGTATTCTTGAATGTGAATACTTTGCACTCCTGCGCGAACACATTGACGTTCTCCATCTTCTGGATCGTCGGCTGTGCTGTTACGCTTGGAGCCTTATACGTGAACGTATAGACTGTGTCTTTACCAGCTCTGTTCGTTACATATAGAGCAGCAAACGCATCCTGGAGTTCATCGATTACCTTGACGTTAGCAAAGACGGTATCAGCGCCGAAGCCGTACTCAGTGACGTCGAGCGTGACGTTCTTACTGTCGTACTTGATACCGCGATAGACAAGACCCTCTGGATCGTGCAGCAAGTACATGTCGCCCATGCCGCGTGCATCAACGTCAGTGTTGTAGAACTTGAGGTTGAACTCGGTACACGTGCTGTCCATGACCATACGCGGCGGCTTTGCATTTGTCAGTGAGCCGAAGCTCGCTGCAGCTGCAGAGGCGTAGCTATAAGTTGCCTTGATGTAATCGTTGTCGCGAGTGCCGTAGTTATACACCGCAAAGTCACAAGGGCCTTGGACGCGAACCTGACCGATCACGCCGAGGACCAGCGTATAAATACGGTATGGACCGATATTATACGTTTGAGCACCGCTGAACTTCATGCCACTGATAGGAGAAGCCTGGCTTCTTCCCGGAAGGATCGCTGTGATCTTATCGATGCTATCGCGATGTGCGACAACGTGGAAATATGTTTGAGCGTATCCCTTTGGCACTGTGAAGGTAGCATTCCTGCGCCAGTTATGGCGAGGAACGAGCACCATCTCGCTATTCGACGTACGTGGGTTCTTTGGATTGATGCCGTGGAAGTCGATATAGTAATCATACTGCACGACCTGGATCGGCTTATCTGCTGTAAAGATCCTCGGTACTGTCTGAAGGCTGAACTCCCAATAATCGCTCGATCCACGAGACTGTCCATCCATGAACAACTCGGTTGGCTCCGCTGCATAGACGCGGTAATAATCGCCCCAGAGATCATCTTCCTTCGTGCCGCGCTTGTTCGTGAAGGGACCAGAGACATATTCCTTACCCCAGATCTCCTGCGGGATCATCTGCTCAACGATATAGTCGTTGTAATCAAAGTGGTTTTGCAACACCATCGCATCGTAGGTACGAGCTATCTCGCATCCTGCGAAGACTGCAACTGGCTTGCTTGACATCACTGTCGAACGAGAGAGATCGTCATCTTCACTCTCCGCTGCTCCACGCACGTAGTACGTTTCGCCCTTATTCATGTTAATACCCCACTGCTCGCCCTGCCTGCGACCGCCCGATGTTGGTCCGGTGACGTGCATCGTTACCTGAGTATTATCCTCAGTTGCGACAACGATAAATCCACCGCCTGTAGGAGGGAACGCTGCGGGCTCCCATCCGCCGAATCCACCGCCACCATCAGACATACGTGAGTGCTGGTCGTTGTATGCAGAGATCGTGTACTTTTGACCGAGGTTGGATGTCGGCAAAATCAGAAAGAGACCGACGTTATTGTCGGCATCGGTGAATCCCTGCAGCGAGATCGGATGGCTTGCTTCAACGTGAACCGAACGCTTCTGCTTTACTTCCCAAGCATTTGGCTTCGCCATCTGATGCTTATCGTCAGCAAGGATGTCGATCTTGATCCTGTACTCCTTTGGCTTGTTCGGTGAGATCATGAACTGGTCGACGCTTCCGTCCTCCAGATACGTGATCTTCACCTGCGTACCTTCGACATTCGTCGCGGCTAGCAGCCAGATCGGAGCAGTGTTGTCGATACTGGGGAAGAATGATACCCAGTAATCCTTGGATTGAGCCGCGCCTTGCGCTTCAGCTTTGCTCCAAGTTAGTCCGAGCACGAGGCCAAGACAGAGCAGAAGTCGTAGAGTTTGCTTCATTAGTAGCAGTGGGATAAATAGGAAATTTTCTGCGGTGGGAGCGAGTCAGATAAATCCGATCTGCGAACCTTAACAGCGGTACTGGCTTTAGCCAAATACAAGAGGCTTGCGCCTCCCATTACAAGACACTAATGAAGGGCTAGGGTTACAGTTAAATTCCGTGTGGAAACCCTTTTTGCCACCTCTCGCGTCAAACTCATACGTACTATATAAGTGATGCTTTTTCGTCACATTCTCACCCTGTTGCTGACGGTCATCAGCCTCGGTCCGAACATCTCAAAAGTCGAAGCGCAGATCCGTTGGACGCGCACGCTCGAAGGTCAGAACAAGGTCATTAACTTTCGACCGGGGAGCCAAGGCAAGGTCGTGTACTCCGTCCCTCATGACTCCATCGGGAGCATCTCCGTCTCATGGGATGGAGGCTATAATTGGGCGAGCGTTTCGGGCAAGGAAGCCCCTCTCGAACCCAACGGCCGAGCGTATGCTCGGCAGATTTGGCTCGATCCAAGCGACTCGAATATCGTCTTGGTCGGCTCAAGTGACCCCCATACAGGAGTGTATCGATCGAGCGATGCTGGACACAACTGGACGCAGGTTCTCGAAGATGTGGTCATCCTCGGGGAGTCACTTCTCGAAGCTCAAGATGGCTCTGGCACGCTCTATTGCGGTGTTTCTGGGTTTACGACACTCTGGAGGAGCATTGACCATGGCCTCAGCTGGGACACCGTCGTAACAGTCGAGGCAGGCAGTCCGAACATCTGCGTGATTGCAATTCAGCCCGGCAGCTCGACCAACTTCCTCATCGGAACAGGCGGTGGATTCATCCACAAGTCGACCGACTCTGGCAAGACCTGGCGCGAGGTGCATCCCGAAAGCTCAACCGGAATGTCCGACGTCCCAATGATCCAGTACGACCCAGTCAACCCCAACCGGGTCTGGGCAACGCTCTACTTCTACAAGGACCGATCGGTCCTGAAATCCGAGGATGCCGGGGAGACCTGGGAGGTCACTCCGGCGCCATCGAATGGCTGGGCATTGAAGGTCGATCACTCTAACCCGAACATCCTCTATCTCGGACGTTTTAGCGCATTGGACACCGTAGGAGGCACTTTCTTCCGCTCCATCGACGGAGGAGAGAGCTGGGAGGACCTCGGCCTTGACTCCATCGTCGACGTCTGGCAGATCGACTACGACACAACATCCGGCCGACTGGCAATGGCAACCTCGAACGGCATCTTCATCGGCGAGACCCGTCAGGGATCGGTGTCCGGGGACCGGGATCCGGGGTCCGGGTTTGAGGCATCTGTGACCGTGAACTTCGGCTTAAAGCAGGCTTACTTGAACGCTCCGGCAGGCAGCGAAATTGAGATCTTCGATGTCAACGGACGGAAACTGTTGACGAGAGAACTCGTAGAACAGCGCACCACGATAGACGTAGCCGATTGGCCTACAGGCGTCTATTTCGCGCATTTCAGGCATGATAACGGCTACGCAATTCGGAGGTTCACCCTGCTCCGCTAGCCGATCATTGGCCGTGCTGAGCGATCATCTTCTCAGCTCATGGCCTCGCATATCTCGAACAACGGCACCACGACTCAACCGCAGCTTCCTCCACGAGTCGTCATCATCGGAGCCGGATTCGGCGGGCTCCAGGCAGCTCGTGCGCTTCGTGGAGTGAACGCGCAGGTCACGATCATCGACCGAAGCAACCATCATCTCTTCCAACCGCTGCTGTATCAGGTAGCGACGGCAGGACTTTCCCCGGCCGATATCGCGTCCCCGATCAGGGTCGTCATGCGGAAGGTCAAGAACTCCGAGGTGCTCATGGGAGAGGTCGTAGATGTCGATATTGAGCAGAAAAAGGTCATTCTGGAGACCGGCGGCGTCGTCCCGTACGACTATCTCGTCGTCGCGACCGGCGCAACCCACAGCTACTTTGGCAATCCGCAATGGGAGAAATTCGCGCTGGGACTCAAGTCCATAGCCGACGCCACAGCCATCAGGCAGAAGATTCTCCTCGCATTCGAAACCGCCGAGATCGAGCAGGATCCTGACCGGAAGAAGGCGCTCCTGACCATGATCGTGGTCGGTGGCGGACCGACCGGCGTCGAGATGGCAGGCTCCATCGCGGAGATGTCGAGACTCGCGCTTTGCGACGACTTCAAGCATTTCGACCCCTCCAAGACCCGTATCATCCTGGTCGAAGCTGGGCCAAGGATCCTGAACTCATTCCCTGACGACCTGGCCAGCAAAGCCCAGAATGAGCTAAAACGGCTCGGCGTGGAGGTCATGACGGGC
>JBKJTP010000126.1:0-3759 GCA_046590195.1 Kapaibacterium sp. (SeqCode)
CGGCGTGGATCTGCGCCTTGACGACCGCGATCTGTGTCGGAAGCTTCTTTGCTGCCTCTACGGCCTCTTCTACGGAATATGCGACGTATCCCTCTGGGACCGGCACGCCAAACTGGCGGAGGATATCTTTACCCTGATGCTCGTGGATTTTCATGCTGAATAGCTAAATAGCGGATAATCTCTAAATTCTGGTGCACCCCTAACGCGCGAGGCCATGATTGGGTGCAAGGCATTATGTGCAAAAATACGGAAGAACTCCGGTGAAGAATCAGGATGCCTTGGCCCTGCCTCGTGAAGAAGGATGAAAACCTTGATGCCTGATCCAGCTGAGAGTTCAATGTGCGAACTTTCTCATTGGCAAGTATGTGTTCTGTGCACATTGATAGCGCCCGCGCATGTCAATTCTTCCTTGCTACGTCCTGTCTGCACGTATCTGCTTTAGTGACTAGTGTCGCTGTCTTGTTCTAAATAAGCTTACATCTCTATGACCCCTTCCGCATGCTCCAAGGTTGCTGCGTTTGCACTGACCCTACTCGTGTTAACTTCGAGCACAGTACTATACGCTCAGTCTTCTTCCTGGACAACTGCTTCAACTACTGGATTTAGTGGTGTTGGTGGGACCTCGGCTGTCGCTTTTGGAGGCAAAATATATGTAATGGGAGGAGCAAACAAGAATGGAATCTTCAATAATTTGGAAGTCTACGATCCCGCCACTGACAGCTGGAATACGCCGACCACAACTGGGCGCTTTAGCAATCGGAGAAATTTCGGATCAGCGGTAGTCAACGGTAAGATCTATGTGGTCGGCGGAGACTCACTCATCTCGGCTTTCAGCACAGGCATGGTTAGTTTAGAAGTTTTTGACCCGGCAACAAACTCCTGGAGCGCTCCCACCACATCGGGCGTCTGCGAACCGCGAGTCTCCAGAACTTGCGTTAGCATTGGGGATAATATCTATTTCATTGGCGGTACATCAGATGGATCGCCTACATCTACTATCTCGATCTTTAATACAGTCTCACAATCATGGAGTACACCTATTGTCACAGGTGAATATACTCCACGGATCTTGGCCACGGCCTGCGTTGTAGATGGCAAGATCTACGTGATAGGTGGATTAGAAGGATTTGCACAAAACTTTACATATAGTGACAAGCTGGAAGTTTTTGATCCGGTTACCAACTCATGGTCGACACCTCAGACCACTGGCACGTTCTTACCGCGAGGAGGACTAACCTGCGGCGTGATCGACGGAAAGATCTACGCTGTCGCAGGATATCAGCTGGAAGGGCAGTCCGAAGCGTTTGAGATCTTCGACCCTGCAACCAATGCCTGGAGCACACCTATTGTAGGGGGCACGCACCCACGAGGAAACGTCCCTTCCTCAGCTGTCGTCGGCTCAAGACTCTATGTATTCGCAGGGGAGATCCCTGGATACCCGAGTACGAACGGATACTACACTCCAGAGTCTTTGGGTATTCAGAATACCGAAAGTGCACTAGAACAAATCAGTTTTTCACCCAATCCTACACGCGACGTTGTACGAATTCAGGGAATCCCTAGCGCTGCGGTGGGGATCAAAGTATTAAATACTTTAGGTATAACTGTTATCGCCATCGCTGATCCTCAGGGCTCTGAGCTCAATGTGGATCTTTCAGCACTCCCGAGCGGCGTCTATTTTATCGAGATCACGTCGGCAGACTCGGTGCTGACCAAATCCGTGGTCTTAGAGTAAGTACTTTCTTGTCTCAGCGTAGTTGATTCTGCTGGTCTCAACGAGACCGAGGGTGAGACTGTTATGTCAAGATGCTTCAGCGAGAATTCACAAAATACTCGGGTGCCGGTAATGACTTCGTCGTGCTCGATGCATGGCATCAACCCATCGGGCTGAGCGATCAGCAGATCGAGGAGCTCGTGCGCCATGCATGTGCGCGGGCCAATGGCGGCGTTGGGTCCGACGGATTGATCCTGATCGACCGCAGCGAAAAGGCGCCATTCCTCATGCGGTTCTATAATCCGGACGGAAGCTACGGAGCGCTCTGCGGCAATGGCGCCCGATGCGCTGTGCAAGCTGCTGCGGATTTTGGTGTGGTCTCGGGCAACGCTACAGAGTTCGAAGTGCTCGGTGCTGTTAATCATGCCGACATCCTGCGTGATCAACTCGTCAAGGTATTCGTGCAAAAGCCGAAGGACATCAAGCTGAACTTCATGCTTCGCCTAGGCCACAAGCTCTTCATCAACGCTAACTACGTTGATGTGGGCTCGCAGCACGGCGTGATCTTCATCGATGAGTTGCAGAAGATCGATAAGAGCGCAGCGATGGACGATCTCCGCATCGGCTATTATGGGCCGATGGTGCGCTGGCATGTTGAGTTTGCACCGAAGGGCGTGAACGCCAACTTCATCGAGGTGCGCGAGGATGACCAAGGCAAGTATCTTCGCATCCGAACATTCGAGCGCGGCGTAGAAGGCGAGACACTGGCGTGCGGCACTGGCTGCATCTCGAGCGCCATCATCGCGCATGCGACGAAGAAGATCGACTCGACCTCGATCCGCTTACTCACTCAGAGCGGGGAGTTCGTCACTGTCGCTTTCGATATAGTTGACGGCAAAGCGCAGAATCTCTCGCTCGAAGGCAGCGCCAAGCGTGGAATGAAGGGCGTGCTCAGTTTTGATGAAGCAAGCGGGGCTTTTAGCTACGAGGCCTGATCAGCTATACTTGTTCCTTCGCCAGAACAGACAAACACACGCGAGCCCAAACGCTAAGGCGGAGAGGACATAGAACTCTGAGAGGAGACAGATGACTGTCGCGATCAGGAAGAATGTCAGAAGCGCCCATCGCAGACGGAACGCCCAGAACAGCAGATCGAACGCCACCGAGCCGAGAGCTTCGAGTATAACAGCTAGCATACTTTAATTAACTGATTACACCCGGGATTGTTTCACTAACGATTTCCTCCTGCCCCCCCTCAAATCTGCCTATATTTGTACGGATATTACAATTCGCACCGATCATGAAAAAATTACTCTTAGCTGTTCTTGTCTCCTGCACGCTTTGCGGACTATCTCAGAATGCCACAGCGCAGGCGACTGCCGAAGACCGTCACTTCAGCCTCGGACCAATGTTTAGCGCCGGACTCGCAACGTTCGCTGGCGACGTAGAAGAAGGTTGGAAGATCAAGCCGCGTTTTGCGTGGTCCTTTGGCGCGCTGACCCAGCTCGATCTCACTTCATCCATAGCCTTCAATCTTGGTCTTGGATATGAAAGCCGTGCACGTTATCGTTACAATGAAGCGAATGAGGATGCATTCAACGTGACAAATGAAATGGCATCATTGGAGATCATGCCACTATTCAATTTTAGCAACTTCCTTATCGGATTTGCATTCCGCCTGCCAATGTCTGGTACGCAAATTACCAGATCTCAGTCGGTGTCGGTCAACACCGACGCCACTGACGACATGAAGACGGCGATCGAGGTGAAGATCGGCGGCAATATCCCGATCCTTCGCTCCGAGACCGGTACGTTGAGCTTCCTGATTTTGGGAGGCTACGACCTTTCAAAGCCGTTTAAGTCTGTCACCACGGCCAATCAATTTGATCCTGGCCAGCCAGATGCATCACTGCGTCTCGGTCTCGATTATCTCTTCAACATCTCGAAGTTGAAGAATTGATCAACGATTCTCTAAAGAAAAAGCCCGCGTGTTAGCGGGCTTTTTCTTTTTCTACAAATTCCAGTTATGATCCCCCTCGATAGGT
>JBKJTP010000152.1:0-11389 GCA_046590195.1 Kapaibacterium sp. (SeqCode)
CTGCTTTGCTTCGTGCTTCGGCTCTGGCTTGGCTCCGTGCTTTATTTCGTGCTTCGGCTCTGGCTTTGCTTCAACTTTCGCAGGCGGTTTTGCCGCTGGCTTCTCCACTGGCTTTAGGACAGGCTTCAGCGTTGGCTTGAGAACAGACTTCGAGATCTTTGCGACTGGTGTGTCAATTACCTCGGCGTCCTCTTCGAGGTCAACGTCCTTCTTCGCGCCTTTCTTTGACTCGGCACCGGCTGCTGGCTTGCCTTTCGAGAGATCTTCGAGCTCTTTGGCTGAATCAGCAAGCTCTGACTTAGCGAGTCGCTTCGATCCACCGAACAGCTCCATTTCCTCACGAGCATCGCGCTCTTCAGCAGTCTCGGTCTTGAGTGAATCGAGAATTGCCTGCTCTTCTGGCGTTGGCGGTGCTGGCTGACGCTTCTGGATCGTACGTGGAATAAGCGGCGGTGGAGGCTCCGTGCTAACGGTCGATGACCTCTTTGCGCCTTGAATCACTGCCCATGGCTCGACTACGAGATCAATGAAGCGGCGATCTGGCACAGGATCCAATATCTGAAAGCCCTTCTTGCCTACTTCGATGACGAACTGATTCTCCGTGCCGTCCGACTTGATGAGGAGCACGTTGTAAATACCAGGCTGCAACGCTGGGATGCGAAGCACCGAGCGAGCGGTGCCGTGTGCGGGCATCATCGTGCGCGTTGCGGTCATGCCGAGGACGCGGAATTCCAACGCACCGGGAGTCACCTTATAACGCACAGCGATCTCGTATCGGAAGCTGGAGAATTCCTTGGCCGTTTCGAAGGCGAAGGTCACGTACTCCATTCCTGAAAGCTCATCGAACAGGCGTCCGATAATACATCTATATTCGACCTCTTTGACTGGTGGTAATGGCTCCATGGCTCTGGTTATACAGCGACGGTTGGTCGCTGACGTGCACGTAAATAACTTGCTACTTCTGACATCGGGATCGACTCCTGCGAGCTATCCTCCATGTTCTTTATGACGATGGTTTGGCTCGCTAACTCTGATTCTCCCAGTATCATAACGAAACGAGTTCCCAGGCGGTTAGCCTCACGCATCTGCGCCTTCATAGATCGCTCCTGAACGTCGAACATTGTGGCGATACCAGCCCCCCTGAGCCGATTTGCCAACTCGAATAGCACCGGACGCGACTCCGCGTTCATGCCGACGAGGAAAGCATCGACCTCCAACTTCTGTTGAGCTTCGCGAAGTTTGCTGAGCGAGATCACGAGGCGTTCGACTCCTGCCGCGAAACCTACCGCAGGTACCGCTTGACCAGCCAATTGCTCGACGAGGTAATCGTATCTGCCACCGCCGCAGAGTGTGTCCTGGCTGCCGAGATCGGACGAAGTAACTTCGAAGACCGTCCTTGAGTAATAGTCGAGTCCACGCACGAGATACGGATCGATCGTGTACTCAAGACCGATCGACTGGAGCAGCGATTTCACAGCCTGGAAATGATCTTTGTCCTCTCCCTCGAGTTTTTCGATCAGAAGAGGTGCATTCTTAACGATCTCGCGATCACCTTTGTCTTTTGAATCGAGTACTCTGATCGGATTGGTGTGCAAACGCTTCTGGCTATCAGCCGAGAGCTGCGTCTCAAATCCTTTCAGATAGCTTACGAGTTCATCGCGCCAAATTGCACGCGCTTCACGCGAAGCGAGTGAGTTCAGCTTTACCGTAAAATTTGAAAGCCCGAGTTTGCGGAAGACTGATACAGCAAAGTTGATCGTATCAGCATCGCCCATCGGGCTTGCACTTCCGAGCAACTCTGTACCAAACTGATGGAATTGACGCTGACGCCCGAGCTGTGGCTTCTCGTATCTGAAGTTTGGCTGGCTATTGTAATAGAGTCGCTGAAGCGCGCCTTGCTGCGTGATCAAGTTGTGTTCGAGTCCAGCACGGATCGTGGAAGCTGTTAGCTCAGGACGCAGTGCGAAATCTTCCCCACCTCGATCCTGGAACACATACATCTCTTTTGAGACGATATCAGTCTCTTCGCCAACAGCGCGTTTGAACAGACGGAGCTGCTCGAACATCGGTGTGCGGATCTCCTCGTATCCAAACGAAGCGGCAACTTCATGCACTGCGCGCTCGATCTCCTGCCAGAGATAGATCTCCGGCGGCAAAATATCTTTAGTGCCGCGAGGTGCCTGAATGTTCATAGAGTGAGAGAGAGGAAAACAGCGAACGTCCGATCCGAAAGGCTTAGTCGCCCATCCGGTCTTCTTCGCGCTGGAAGATGGCGAGCACATCTTGTATGCTTGCGGCCTTGAGTAGGTCGGCGCGAGCATCGTCGTTGTTCATTACCTTCGAGGCACGGGAGAGCAGCTTTAAACGCTGACCAACGAGATTATCGCGGCTGACGAGTAGTAGCACAAGGCGCACTGGCTCATTATCCATCGATGCGTAATCGACAGGACCTCGCGTCACTGCGAAAGAGAGCACGATATCATCGACCGCATCCGTCTTACCGTGAGGAATGGCGAAGCCCTTACCCACACCGGTGGACATGATCTTTTCGCGCTCAAAGATAGCACTGCGTACTTTGCTCTTGTCCTGAACCGCGGGGTTCTTGCCAGCCAGGTCTACCATCTTCTCGAGCAGGTCCTCTTTGGAATCGGCTTCGAGGCCAATGGCTACGTATTCGGGACGTAAATAATCGCTAAGTCTCATTACAACGGTTTATTCGCAGCGGCGAAATGCCAAGAAGGAAACAGGAGGCACATGCCAGGCGGAATTGCCAGCGTTCTCGCCTGCGTCTAACACACGAACTGCGAGAAAACTCTGTTCGGAAGTGAATTCACGCCCGAACCTTACAAAAATACGGCAGAATCCTACTCTATGGGCGAGATTCGGCACTAGTTGTCGAGATTTCCCCGCCACTCATAGACCTGTTTGGCGTAGGCATCGGCCAATTCCTCCGCCGCATCTCGGGTTGGGGCATCGACGAGTACCTCGCAATAAGGTCTCTCCTTCTCTGGAAGTACAAGCACCCAAGCCCCGTCTGCGGCATTTGGGTACATCTTGATACCGTCGACGAGGATCGTCTTCATCGTGCGTGAGTGATCCATCGCATGGCGCATGACCGTACCCAGTTGGTCAGTCGGGCAGAAGACCTGTCGCTTCGTTTGTGTACGATGAGGGAGTCCATCAGCCATTTCGCCAAGAGTCTTCCCGCAGATTGCCAGCATCTCCATGATCTTGCCGACGGAGAACATCGCGTCGACTGCGAAGAAATAATCGGGGAAGATGAAACCGCCTAGTGTCCCGCCGACGAAATCGACATCATCGTGACTTGCATACTCCATCATGCTTGCGTGAGTGTTCTTCGTAAAGACCACCTCGACGCCATAATGCTTTGCGAGTTCTTCCACTTCAGCAGTTGCAGATACGGGCACAGCGATCTTCTTTACTTCCCTGCCGCGTGCACGCTGGCTTTCGATGAAGAGACGCGTTACAACAGTGAGCAGTCTGTTATTTACATAGAGATCGCCATTCTCATCGATCACTCCAACGCGTTCGCCACCTGAATCAAGGACAAAGCCTAGCTCGTACTTCAGCGACGTGACGACGTTCGCAAGATGTTTCGTAGAGCGCTCGAATTCTTCACGTGCACGAGTTAAGCGTGATGGCTCGAGATAACCGTTGATCGATACAACCTCTGCGCCGAGCGAGCCAAGAATATTCGGGAATATCGTGGACGTAATGCCGTATGCATAGTCGATTGCGATCTTGAAGCGTCCTCGGCTGATGAGATCCATTTCAAGCGCGCTCTCGAAGCGCTGCACGTAGCTCTCTCCGGTGTGCGCTGGGAAGTCGATCTTCCCAACCTGATCATATGGCGCTCTTGGCGCATCCTCACCAAAGAAATATCTCTCGACAGCCTTGCCTTTGCCGGTTGGCAGATCGTACCCTGCCCCATCGAAGAAGATAAGATCTGTGCGGCGCTTGTCGATCGGGTTCTTGCGGATGTGTACACCACCCGTTTGTCTGCCGCTGCGCAAGTGATGGCGCGTCAGCGGGATCGGCGTCACTTGCAAGTCATTCACGTTTACACCAGCGCTCATGAGCCCACTTGTCAGTGCACGTGATACAACACGCGAACCCGGATCGCTATCGCGTGAGATCGTCACTGTTTGTCCCATGCCCACTGTCGCACCGAGTGCGGTACCCACCTTCGAAACGAATTCTGGCGTGATCTCAATGTTCGATGCACCGCTGATTCGTGAATTCGTAAAGAGTGCGCGGCTCCACTTATCTTCCCATACAAGGCTTGACATGAGCTTCGCTCCGGGATCGACACGCTTGTCTGGCCAAAGCTTTAAGTTCGGCATCACTTCGGCATTATCGCCGATGATCGAGCGCTCGCCGATGAACACATTCTCGCTTACACTCGCGTTGCGACCGATCTGCACATCGAAGCAAGTCACAGTATTGCGGATCGATGCCCCCGCACCGACCTTCGTACCGCGCCACAGCACGCTGTTCTCAACGAGCGCACCGGGCTCGATCTCACAACCTGGTCCGATGATCGAATTCGATATTGTGGCAGCGTCGTCGATATTCGCTCCACTCGATACAAGATTCTTGCCTTTAAGCGACGGACGACCATCAGAAGAGAGGTCTTCGAGCTCGATGTTCACCAGCCCGCTCAGCACGTCCATATGTGCCTCGTGATACTCCTGCAAGTTGCCGATGTCGCGCCAGTAACCAGCTGCTATGTAGCCAGCCAGTGCACCCTTTTGCGCGAGCAACGTCGGAAAGAGATCTTTGCTAAAGTCGAATTCCTTCTTGTACGGTATCTGATCGTAGGCTTCAGGCTCGAGGATGTAGATACCGGTATTGATCGTGTCGGAGAACACCTCTCCCCAACTTGGCTTTTCGAGAAAGCGAATGATGCTGCCATCTTCATCGGTCATGACCACACCGAACTGCAGCGGATTCTTAACGTGCGTAAGCACGATCGTCGCCTTAGCACCCTTCTCTTCGTGAAAGCGGATCGCAGCGGTAAGATCGAAGTCGGTCAGTACATCACCGGAGATAATAACGATACGCTCTTTGAGACCGAGCTGTTCAGTGGCGTTGCGTACACTGCCAGCAGTACCGAAATCGGCCTCAGCTTTGATGTACGACATGTTAATGCCGAACGCTTCGCCTTCACCGAAGTGACTGATGATCGCGTCGGGATGAAAATACAGAAGCGAAGTGATATCCGTGAAGCCATGCTTCTTCAGCAGCCGCACGATATGCTCCATCATCGGCCGGTTCATCATCGGCACCATGGGCTTGGGTAAGCTCATAGTCAATGGCCTTAGCCTCGTACCGAATCCGCCCGCCATGATGATCGCTTTCATGTATGTCTGGTTTTACCGCTGAATAAAATTGAGGAGAGCCGATTAGTATGATTCGGCGTCTGATGGGAATTGGGAGCTCTTGATATCGCTGTTGAATTGCTCAGCCGCTGCACGAACAGTGTCAGCAAGCTTTGCATATCTGCGCACAAATCTCGGACTAAATTCTTCAGTCAAGCCAAGGAAGTCGTGCATGACCAGCACTTGTCCATCGCAATGGGGTCCTGCGCCGATGCCGATGGTGGAGATCTTAAGCGCATCAGTCACTCGCTTTGCAAGGTCCTTTGGAATCTTCTCGAGCACGATCGAGAAAGCGCCAGCTTGCTCGAGCGCTATTGCGTCGTTGATAATACGCTCGGCTTCGGCATCTGAGGTGCCTCGTGTACGGTAACTGCCAAATTGATGTATCGACTGTGGTGTGAGGCCAAGATGCCCCATGACAGGAATACCTGCATCGCTCATCATGCGGATGAGATTGCAGATACGCTCGCCGCCCTCTACCTTTACACCGCCGACCCCAGTCTCCTTCATGATGCGGCCGGCGTTGCGGAAGCCCTCCTCCGGATTCACCTGATAACTCATGAATGGCATGTCGCAAATAACCATGGACCGGTTCTCGGCTCCACGAAAGACCATCTTCGCATGATAGATCATCTCATCAAGCGTGACAGGCAGCGTCGTATCGTTGCCCTGAATGACATTGGAGACCGAGTCGCCGACGAGCAGCATATCAACACCGGCCTCATCGAAGAGCTTGGCGAAGGTGTAGTCATAGGCTGTCACCATGCTGACCTTCTCGCCTCGACGCTTCATTTCGGAAATGCGGCTTGTCGTCACACGCTTTGACGGTGGACGTTCATGCTGGGATCGATCCTGATCTGAACTGACTGCTACGCTCAAAAGATGGGAGAAATTGATGATTCCAAATGGGGCGATGGGCTAAGCACTTGCCAAATGACCCTCCGCCGCCATGCAAATATGGTCAATAAAATTGGTCGAGAGACTATTTGCAGCTTCTTTGATGAAAATCGGCCGGCCAAAGACCTGGCTAAGATCAGAGGTCTGACGGGTCAAGAGCTCGCGCATCTTGTCCCTGTGTTCAGGTTCGAGGGCCAAAAGATCGGGCAACAGCAGGTGTTCACGGTTGAGCAAAATCGAACCGTGCTGAAGCAGGACGTTGCCGAACCGGCGTTGCGCCGAGCCGATGGTCTTCTTACCATCAAACGTGACCTCGTGGCGAGAGGTGCTCAGAAAGCAGGCTACACTCGAAAGTGATCCTGCCTGGTAGTCTTCCCTGATGGTGGCCCGCGGGTCACTCAGTTCTAGGCCGGATCTCCCTATAGATGACAGGGACTTGACCAACATCTCGACGATAAGGTTGTGCGAGGCATTGATACCGATCTCAAATGGAACTCTCCATATGACCGCGTAGGTCAGCTCGTTCGTGTGGAGCACTGCCCTGCCCCCGGTGGGGCGTCGAACGACTTCTATCCCTCGCTCCTGACACGCCGGAAGATCGATTGCATCGATCGACTGCTGGTATCCTAGACTGAGCGCGGCAGGCGCCCATGAGTAGAGCCGCAGAACATTTGGTAGCGTTGGATCTTTAAGGCGTTCAAGGGCAAGCTCCTCATCGCGCCGCATGTGATATGCGCCACTCATCTCGAACGCTTCCTCGATTACCCAACCGCCTTGCTCCGAAACCGTGTTCATGGCAGTTCGTAACGTAAGCCACAGGAAAGCTGTTCTTTTCGCCCGAATCCGAGACACTATGTCGCCCGCATCGACGCCAGAATGAAGTTACTCGACCGCTACATCCTAAAGCAGTTCTTTCTCTCGACTCTCGTCGCGCTCGCCGGGTTCGTGATCATCTATATCGCGATCGATATGATGGAGAAGCTCGACAAGTTTCTCGACAAAAAGGTACCTGCGATGATCATCGTCGAGTACTACGTAAACTTCATCCCGCAGATCCTTGCCCTGATTCTTCCGGTCGGATTAATGCTGGGATCGCTTTTCTCGGCTGGCAAAATGTCGACGAATAATGAGGTCGTTGCATCTCGCTCGGCAGGGATGTCGCTTTATCGCTTCATGCTACCGTATGTCGCGGTGGCGCTGCTGATCAGTTTGACTGCGGTATACTTCAATGGCTGGATATTGCCGCGCGCCAATGCCCGGGTTTTAGCGATACAACGCCAGCATGTTGGAGAGAATTTGCTGACGAGTGCACAGTTCAATCTGCACTTGCAGGAATCGAAGAACACCATCATTACGATGCAGGATTTTTCGCTCGTGCAGAAACGGGCGACGAGAGTGAGCATTCAATACTTCGATGCGAAGCAACCGAAATTACTCATTCGACGCATCGACGCGAAGACCATGTCCTGGGATTCCGTTCGCAATATGTGGCGATTGGCTGAAGCGAAACAACGTATATTCGCGGGTGACAGCGAGAGCATCAGCATGGTCAGCGGCGACTCAGCACTGATGAAATTTAACTTCACGCCGGACGAACTACGCGAGCGTACACTGTCGCAGAACGAGCTGACGAATCCAGAGCTCTGGGCACGCATACAACTTGCGAAGCGCTCCGGGCAGGATACATCGCGTGATGAGGTCGACTACCACGCCAAGTATGCGATGGGATTTACTGCGCTGATCGTAGTGCTCTTCGGGGTCCCGTTCGCATCGCGTAAGAAGCGTGGTGGCTTAGGACCAGAGTTCGCGACCGCGATCTTCATCTCCTTCCTCTTTCTCGCATTCACAAAGGTGAGCCATACGTTCGGCTACTCTGGCCAGGTCGACCCGATGCTCACTGCCTGGCTGGCAAACATCCTCTTCTTCATCGGGGCAATGGGCGTTCTCGTCAAAGCACAAAAGTAATCGCGAGACACAGAGCTAAACGGAGAAAGCCCCATCGCTGGGGCTTTCTCCGTATTAATCAATTGTGCCAAGCACTATGGCTTAGCGCACGATCAGCACTTTCTCCGTCTCGATCTTTCGTCCAGCGATCAAGCGGATGAAATAAACGCCACTGTTGGAGACATCGCTTTCAAAACTGTAATTGTATATACCAGCTAGGAGCGACCCTTCGTCTACGAGTTCTACCTCTCGGCCTGCAACATCAGTGATGCTTAAGCGAACTGGCGAGGTCGTTCTGAGATCCAGATTTACACGGATCTCATTGCGATGGGTATTGACCTTCATCATCTCTCCACTTCCAGGACGCGCTGCGGCAACAGCCATCGGCAGGATACCTGTGATCATACCCTCTGTTGCAAGTGACGGATTCAAGTAGCTGGAGAACGGCAGTCCCGCCTCGGCCAATGCTCTCACCTGATAGATGTTCGTGTCAACAAAAGGCTGTGCATCAACGATGAATGTGTCAGTGATCGGCTCAGGAGTGATCTGGATGAACTGACCGTCGATGCGTGAACCGCGGAATATAAGGTAGCCGTCTTTGTTGCCTGGCACTTTACTCCAACGGACGTTAATGCGCGCCTGATCGCTTGATGTTACCTGCATCACTTCCGGACGCTCAACACCGTATTGCATCTTAAGCGTCGGATCGCCCATCAATGCGATGTGCACCATATTGTAGAAGTAATTCGTCACATATTCACCCGCATTGTTCTGCGTCATCCGCGTGACATATCCGAATGTCTCGCCGATGCTTAGGGGATACATGTGCCAATGCGGACGGCCCGCCCACACGTTGATGAGTCCATGCGACGTAGCAAGCGGTGCACGAAGGAAGCTATTCTCGACATCCCAGTCTCCGAAGTAAGAACCGAACATGATGTTGAAGATCGACTTGCTGCCACGCGTTGCGAAATCCTGCGTGCTGCCGACTCCATTCGCACCTTGATACCAGCCGCCTCCGCAGGCGTAAGCCCAGAGATATGCTTCTTCGCTCATTGTCTCGAACCAGTCCTTGGCCTTGATGCTGTCGAGTCCGACGAAGTTCGGGAAATTGCGCCACGCAGTTGTGGAAAATGCTTCACCACCAAACGCGTTGAAGTTGTCATCGACAAGCGCTCGCGAAGGTGCCGTCAGCAGGCCATGCCTAAATGCGTGGTTCTTATCGAGATACTGACGAAGAAGTTCTGTTTCCGACTTCGCGAAATTCGATAGTCCACTGAGGTCCACACGTCCGACCTCGAGCGCCACTTCGTCCGGAATGAGCGAATGATCGAACTTACCATCTCCCGGAATATTCTTGTTCTCGGGTCGGCTCGCTGTAGTATCGTTATCGATTTCTGTATCGCTCCATTCGGCGAACATCTCCCCGTAATAAACGTCGGCAGGCCACGCACCTTTGTGATCTGGGTGAGCATCAGGATTGAAGTTTCCAGAATACGGCACGGGAACACGCCCGAAGAGGAACACCGAGCGCACGCGCTGTTCGTCCGCAATATATTGATCGAAGATCCATTGGCGAATATCTTCCACCTTGGCGGTCCGGCTGACATCCGTTCGGATCACGCGCCATCCCTCCAGACGAAGATCGGTCTGAAGTCGAGCGAGTTCTGACTTCAACGGATCTGCCATCGTTTCGTCGACAACGAGTAGCACCGTGCCCCGAAGAACTTTTACAGGAACGCGTATGCCAGTGACAGAATAGCCAAATGCCTTGTCCTTGATCGTGCCAAGACGAAAGTCCTTCGCAACTCTGTACTCGTAAGCCTTGCCCACGACGACATCACTATCGATGAAGACTGTTGCGTTGGTGTCAAGCTTGCGTAGTGGTCCCCAACTGTGCGAGCCGAATTCGCGACGATAGAGATTCAGCGCGGTCGTAGCTGTATCAAGCGGCCACTCAAGAGTGATCACTGACGGGTTCTCCGAGACTCTCGGAGTTATCGGTACGGAATACTGCTGCGCAGTCTGCGCCGCAGCACGCCCGGCCCCGATGCCGGCGGAAAGCAGAAAGAGTAAAACGAAGTTTCGGAACATTGGCGTTGAGAACTAAAGAACATCTACAGTCGAATTACTGACCACCTGGGCTGCAGTCAACAAGCCAGGGGTGAACAATATGGGCAAAGGCAGGATCGAAGCGCTCAGGACCAAGTGAACGCAAGCACATGGATCTGAAAGACCAATAGATCTAACATTTCTTAGGCGAGAGCCGACTGCCTTGCATCGTGATACAGACTGTCGATCAGTTCTGCATACCGTCTCTCGACCTCTTTCCTCTTTATTTTAAGCGTAGGAGTCATAAGGGAGTTCTCCACGGTGAATGCTTCCTCCATGAGCGCGAAGCGGCGGACACGTTCGAATTGCGCGATCTCCTTCTGCGCCTCGTCGATATGGCGCTGGATCAGATCTCTGATGTCATCCCTTGAAACGATCTCCAGGTTCGATAGGCGACTTATCCCTGTGCTGTTGCTTAAATGTTCTCGTACTGCCTCGAAATCAGGCACGATCAGCGCGGTGCAAAACTGACGCTTATCGCCAATAAGCATACATTGCTCAATGAATTGCGATTGCGTGATCAGCGACTCGATCGGACCTGGGGCAATGTTCTTTCCTCCACTAGAAACGAGCAAATGCTTCTTCCTATCCGTGATTTTGAGATAACCGTCGGAGTCCATCTCGCCGATGTCGCCAGTGTGTAGCCAGCTATCCTGATCAATAATCTCCGCCGTGGTCGTAGGAGAATTGTAATAGCCTCTCATTACATGAGCTCCACGTGTCAGTATCTCGCCGTCTTCAGCGATCTTGACCTCGATGTTTGGCAACGGTTTGCCAACAGCACCCCACTTGATGCGATCGTAAGGCGTGACCGAGATGATCGGCGACGACTCCGTCATGCCGTAACCTTCAATGATCATGAGTCCGAATCCACCGAATGCGCGGCCCACCTCGGCTGGCAACGCAGCGCCACCCGACACAAAAAACCTTATCCTGCCGCCAGTCTTCGCACGCACTTTTTTCAGCACCAAACCGTCAGCGATAGGCAGCAGCATCTTTGCGCTAAGCGGTGCACGCCCACCCTCTCTCTCGAT
>JBKJTP010000287.1:0-2685 GCA_046590195.1 Kapaibacterium sp. (SeqCode)
GCTAAAGCCTATCTGCTCACGTATCTGGCGGAACCGGGAAAATATGAGAAGTACGAACAGGTGGCCAACGTTATCTTCCAGAGCTTTACGCTGAAGTAAGCGAAGGTCGAGAGGATTCCCGCAAAGACTCCGAGCAGGCGCTGGCGCTTGCGGAGCGCTTGAAGCTCATGGGAACGACCCATGAGTGCGGCGAAGAAAGCCTTATGTTTGTGACGACTCTTGAGCTAATATTACCCTGAACATTATGCCCGATGACATTACCAACCGCTGCCGGCTGGAGGCGCAGGGGTTCCTGGGACTTGACGACCCTACACTCAAAGAACTTGCACCTTGGCTTCGTTGGTCGCCGGCGCTCTGCACGACGGTCATGATCATTGGTGTGCTCTTTCGATCACCAACGGTGCTCTGGACATTGGCGGGCATTGCATTCCTCGGTGCGCTCCTGCCATTCCATCCCTTCGACCTGATCTACAACTACGGTGTACGACATCTAACCGGCACACGGAAGTTTCCGCATCACGGTCCACAACGGCGCTTTGCCTGCGGGATCGCGGCCGCCTGGTTGATCCCGACAGGCTGGGCATTCTATCAGGGTGCTGATACGCTCGGTTACCTGCTAAGCGCGACGCTCATCGCGGTCGCCGCGCTAGTCAGTCTCACGCACTTCTGCATTCCATCGTTCATCTTTAACAAATTCTTCAGGAGAGCATGAGCGACATCTTCATCTCCTATTCCCGGAAAGACTCAGAGCAGGCACTACAGCTTGCGGAGCGGTTGCGCAACGAAGGCATGTCCGTGTGGATCGATCAGCAGGGGATCGAGGCGGCTACGACGTGGTCCGGCGAGATCGTCGATGCGATCGAGGGTTGTAAGGCTTTCTTGATCCTACTCTCGTCGCATTCGATGCAAAGCGAGAACGTGGCCAAAGAACTTAGTATCGCCTCAGAGAACAAGTGCAAGTTGCTGCCGGTAGCCATCGAGGATATCCCGCTTGCTCGCGATTTCAAGTATCCACTTGCAGGCATTCAGCGTGTCGCCTATACCCAACACGATGCGATCACGCAGGCATTGGTTAGCTGTGGCATCATTGCGGTCAAAACAACAGCGAAGAAGAAGGACGCGCGAAAGTCGCTGCTCGTCATGCCGTTCGAAGATCTCTCGCCAACGCAGGATAATCTCTGGTTTGCCGATGGATTAGCAGGTGAACTGATCGACAAGCTTTCGCACATCAAGTCGCTGAAGCTGATCGACCGCAAGACCTCACGCGATCTCCGCACCACAAAGCTTAGCATGTACGAAATCGCAGAGACACTCGAAGTACAATACGTCATCGAAGGCTCGGTACGCAAGTTCGGCGACCAGATCAAGATCTCGACATCGCTGCTCGATGTGACAGAAGGTGAATATTTGTGGCAGGACTCCCACAAAGGTGTGATGGCTGACATCTTCGAGATGCAGGAGTTGGTCGCCGATAAAGTAGTGGCTGGATTGAAGCTGCATCTTGGCAGCGAAGAGAAGAATGAGATAGGTAAGAAACTTACCGAGAACGCAGAGGCGTATGAGTTCTACTTGAAGGGTCTGGAAGAGTTCTCCAGGTATACGCAGGCAGGATTCGAACGTGCACTTGCAATGTACGGTGAAGCTACACGCCTTGATCCTGACTTCGCGGCTGCTCGTAGCGGGCTTGCCATCGCACACCTACAAATTTACCGAATCTACGACCGCAACCGTTTGCATCTCGAAGCCGCTGCGCGAGCGATAGAGGAAGTCCGAAGGATCGAAGGGGAATCGAAGCTCTGGTGCTGGGGAATGAGCCATTTCCATTACACTAAGGCTGCTTACGGCGAGGCTGAGCGCTGTGCTCGACGCTCACTTGAGATCGATGGAGAGTTCGCTCATGGATATGCGGCCCTGGGCCAGATCCTACACGCCCAGAATAGACTTGAGGAGGCTGTGGATGCGCTAAGAGAACTTGTCAAGAGGCGCCCTAATACTTCTGCCTATCTCCAACTGCTCATTAGCCTGAATGAACTGGGAGATATGGAAGGGCTGCAATCGACGGCCCAGGAGGCGCTGCCAGTCTATGAAAAGCATCTCAAGCTCAATCCCGAGGACTTGAATGCTGCCGTCAACTATCTATACGTTTTCCGATGTGCCGGAAAATGGGACGAAGCCCGCTTACGTGCTAGTGAACTCATGCAAAGGCAGGAGATCGAGGGGATTGGTCTCTATAACCTCGCTTGCCTGTTCTGTAGTCTGGATGAGAAGGTGCAAGCACTCGAGGCACTCCGAAGGGCAATCGCGCGAGGCTATTCCGAGATCGAATTGCTCCGCCGCGACCCCGATCTCAACCCCATCCGCGACATGCCTGAATTCAAAGCCATCCTCGCCAATCTCGAAGCGAGTATCGCTGCGCAGCAAACTTCACCCAACGAGGACAAACCCGCATGAGCGACATCTTCATCTCATATTCTCGCAAAGACTCCGAGCAGGCGCTGCAATTAGCAGAGAGAGAGTGGAAGCCTAGTGGTATGTCTGATCGATAGGTTACGTCGATCAATCCTTCACAAAATAGTAGATGCTCAACGGTGGCACGAACGCTGCGACGGTATTAACAGTGGCGCCACCAGGGGAACCGCTGATCGCGAAGATCTTTCCACCAACCTGTTCGCAGACATGGTTTTG
>JBKJTP010000295.1:0-7964 GCA_046590195.1 Kapaibacterium sp. (SeqCode)
CCGTATCGCATTCGATCGGCAACATTGGAATGATCGCCTGATTATTCTTCCCAAGCAACACCGTGATCTTCGCAGATGGATACTTTCTGCGAACGGCTACGAGCAACGGTGTCGTGATGATCGCATCACCAATGCGGTCCTGACGGAGAAAGAGTATCTTGGGATTTGAGGAAAGAGGGAGGGGAGCGGTTGAGCGCTGCGCCGTGCGGTTGCCGCCAGCTATCTTGAGGCTAAGAAGGGTAAGCCTGCGAATCGCAAGTTCGAATATCTTTAGTATTCGTTTTACTCTCTTCATGGGGATTGAAGGGCTTAGAATGAGAAAAGGCCATCCTTGCAGGACGGCCTCACTCAAATCCTTTGGGTTAGCTTACTTCTTGAAAGCAGCGAAGCCCTTCTTGTCCAACGTGCGGAAAGCGCGAGCTGTGGCCTTGATGGTCACAAACTTCTTTGTCGCCGGATCCCAGATACGCTTGGTCTGGAGATTCGGGAGGAAGCGGCGCTTTGCGTGATTGACCGCGTGTGAAATGTGATTACCTGCAACTGGACCTACACCAGTAAGTTCGCAACGACGTGCCATGATTTGTACTCCTTATTCTTAACTGGTGAATTACTTCATACCTTCAGCAACGAACGGAAGGAGAGCGAGATGACGAGCGTGCTTCACAGCCTGCTCGAGCGAACGCTGTCCCTTTGCGCTAACACCGGTGATACGGTTTGGAAGGATCTTACCGCGATCGTTGAGAAAGCGCTCGAGTACGCGGATATCGCGATAATCGACATACGTGATACCACGCAGCTTCAATGGATCGACCTTCTTCTTCGCTGGGTCGCGACGGTTGTTACGCTGACCACCCATCTGACCTGGGCGAAGGCCCTGGCCACCCTGGCCTGGACGGCCACCCGATGTATTTGTACGCTGTTGTGCCATATCAATTCGATGGATCGTACGATCCAGATTTCAGTACTTTGACTTAAATAATAACTGCTTCGCCGCCGCCCTCAGGCTCTGCGAGACGGGCAATGCGATCCTCAAAACGGTAGTTCTTACCGTTCTTAGCGATGCCGATGAAGCGGACAGGGGTAAGCTTTGCATTCTTGCCGAGAGAAGGCACGAACTCTACGCGCTCTGCCGACTGCTTCTTGACCTTGTCACCGAAGGTTTGCTGTTTTGCCATGGTCTACTAAATAAAAAAGGCTCCTTCAGAATCCCCATTATTGCCGTTTCCAGCCAATCGGGGTCTCCCTAAGGAGTCGAACGCGCTTCAAACGCCTCTTGCATTACTCAAGTTCACACGAAACGACCAAAAAATGGCCATTCCACGCGAAAAAGTGGAAGAGATGACAAGCCTCGCTTTGGTGTGTAAATTTGCAGAGATTCTAACTCTATCGATGCCAGTACTATTCCTCACAGGCGCTTCCGGCGCATTGGGCTCAGCGATCCGTCAGCTCTTCCTCGAGAAGGGATGGTTGGTAGCAGGATTCGATCACGCCGAAAGTAAGCATGAAGCATCTGGCTATCAAGGCTTCCTTATAAATGCGACCGACGAATGCTCAGTAATGACCGGCTTCGAGGCGGCAGCGATGGCCCTTGGGAAACCCGATCTTGTTGTATCAACTGTTGGAGGCGTTAAGTCATGGAAGACGATCAGGGAGACCCCGATCGAAGATGCCCGCTTCCTTATTGAGCTGAATTACGTTAGTGCATTCCTGGCCATAAAGTGCGGGACGGAGTTGATGTCGGAGTCTGGCGGCGGGATTGTGCTGATCGGTGCCGATACGGCTCTGAGGCCAGGGCCGAAGAAGGGGGCTTATTCGGCTTCCAAGGCTGCAGTCATTCATCTGACGCAGGTCGCGGCTGAGGAAGGCAAGGAAATAGGTGTGTCCGTCAATTGCATTGTGCCTCACACAATACACACGAAGGACAATGAGGCCTGGGGGAAGCCCGAAGATTTTGAGAAATGGACTGACCCATTGGCCATTGCCGAGATGTGCCTGTTTCTCGGCAGTAGTGCTGGAAGACAGGTGAATGGGGCGATTCTTAGGATGCCAAACAAGATGTAAGTTATTGAAATATATGAGCTTAAAGGACAAGATTACAGAAGACATGAAGGCCGCGATGAAGTCCGGCGACAAAATCCGGCTGGAGACCGTACGATCAGTCAGAGCCCTAATTCTCGAGTTTGAGAAGAGCGGCACCGACAAAATCATGTCACCCGACGATGAGATGAAGATGCTGATCACGGCAGCGAAGAAGCGTCGGGAGGCGATGGATATTTACACACAAAACAATCGTCCCGAATTGGCGGAGAAGGAAGCCGCTGAATTGGCCATCCTGCAGGAGTATCTGCCGAAGCAGCTCTCGCGCGAGGAGATCGAGTCCAGAGTGGCTGCAGTAATTACCGAGGTTGGCGCTGCTGGACCGCAGGATACGAACAAGGTCATCCCCTTATTAATGAAGGAGCTGAAGGGCAAAGCTGATGGCAAGCTGATCCAGGAGATCGTTAAGGAGCATCTCGGGAACCTCAGCTAATGGCACTTGACATCATTATCGGGATTCTCCTGCTTTTCGCGGTCTTTCGAGGCTGGGGTAAAGGGCTGGTCTCGGTCATTCTTTCGATCGTCTTTCTTGTGTTGGCGATGTTCGGCGCTGGGATGCTTGGTGGATGGGTGGGTGAGGCTCTCAAGATCGACCCTGCTTATCTAAGTCGTATCGTTGGCTTCATGATAGCCTTTGTAGTCCTTTACTTTCTTGGCCGAGTCATACGCGATAAGATCAAGCCGAAGACAGGAATCATCGGTGGGATCGACAAACTTGCCGGTGCCACTTTAGGACTCGTACGGGGACTTCTTGTGTTAAGCATCGCACTCGTATTTTTTCGAGTCATCCATCTCCCACCTGAGAGCATGCGGACGTCCTCGCGCCTATATCCGCATGTTGTGAGCATCGCACCCTCACTGGTCAAATTACTGAGGCCGATCACCTCCTCCGATAGATTAGAAGTTTAACGTTGGTCCGCACAAAAGAACACTCTGAACCGCGCTCCGCGCAACACTTAGACGATGAGCATGACGAAAGTCTAAGTATCCTTGCGCAACTCTGCCGAGAGTTTGTGCATAGCTTGCCGCACAGTTTTTTCGGCGCTGCACAAGAGCTCGATTACGATAAGGTCTTTGAAGCGCATGCGAGGCTTGCGCCATCGCTCCTCGGCAAACGTGCGCTGGTCAAAGAGCTTCAACCCAAGACCGATGTCCTGCTGATCGATAACTCGCTCAAGGAGATCCAGGAGCTGCGCGTGTTCATCGCCGCGGGCGAAGCGCCAGGCTTCGATGGGCTTGATGACATCGCGTCGATCGTCCGCAAGACCGAGATCGCTGGCAGCACTATCTATGCTGATGAAGGCGCTCGCATTCTGCGTGTGCTCAAGGGCATGCGGATGCTTCGTGAGTTCTTCTCACGACGCGCGAAAGATGCACCGTTGCTCTGGAAGACTGCCGTGCAGCTACTCGATGATCGCTTGCTCGAGATGCACTTCTCTTCGGTCTTTGATGAGCAAGGCAATATCAAGGACACCGCAAGCACCGAGCTTCGCAAGATCCGTCAGGACATCATCGAGACAGCAGAGCGCTTGCGTTCGCGCCTCAACTCGATCTTAAAAAAACTTACTGAAGATGATCTTGTCCAAGAAGATCTCATAACTCAGCGTGATGGACGCTACGTAGTGCCGATCAAGGCTGAATCAAAACGCAAGGTACCAGGGCTGATCCATTCGGTCTCGCAGACGGGTCACACAGTCTTTATCGAGCCAACTGAGACGCTTGATCTCAACAACGATCTTCGCTCGCTTGAATTTGCTGAAGTGCGAGAGGTTGAGCGTATCCTTCGTGGACTCGCAGATCAATTGCGTCAGTCTGTCCCGCAGTTGCTTTCAGCATTGAAGGCTGCAGCGCATCTCGAAGCTGTGTACGCGAAGGCGCGATATGCTGATCAGTATCAGACGAATCCCGCTGTTGTGCATCAACAGGTGAAGGGACGTCCGCGCAAGATCGTATTAAAGCAAGCACGGCATCCGTTGCTGATCCAGAAGATCGGTCGAGAGAAAACGATACCTGCGAACATCGAGCTCGACGAGGATCGCCGCACCCTAGTACTCACAGGTCCGAATGCCGGTGGTAAGACTGTGCTACTTAAGACCACCGGTCTCATAGTGATGATGGCGCAAGCTGGCCTGCCTGTAACGGCCGACCCGGATGCGCAGATCCCGCTGATGGATGGAGTTTACGTCGAGATCGGCGATATGCAATCGCTTGCTGATGATCTCAGTACGTTCAGCTCTCACATCACCACTCTTGCCGACATCCTGTCGCACACAACTCGTGAGAGCTTGCTGTTACTAGATGAGATCGGTGGGGGCACTGCACCTGAAGAGGGTGGTTCACTTGCAGAATCGATCCTCGAATCCCTCACTCGTATCGGTGCATTTACGATGGCAACGACGCACTATGGCAGACTCGCAGCATTCGCTGAAGCCGTGCCAGGCGCAGTGAACGGATCGATGGAGTTCAGTCGTGAGACTCTGACGCCGACATTTCGTTTCAGACTTGGCGTACCGGGTAGCTCGCACGCATTTGATATAGCAGAGCGCTACGGCCTCTCAAAGAAGATTGTGCAGCGTGCGAATGAGTTACGTGGGGGAGACTCAGACAGACTCGATGAACTCGTAAAGTCGCTGGAAGACTTGCAGCGCGAAGCGCGCGAACGCAAGGAGGAAGCCGAGCGTGAACTTGGAAAGGCCCGTATTGCTCGCGTAGATTTCGAACGCAGACGCGACGAAGTCGAAGATATTCGCCGCACCGCGAAAGCTAAAGCTACGCAGGAAGCAGACGAGCTTCTTTCGAGAGCTAATTCCTTTATTGAGACTGCAGTCCGCGAAGCGCGTGAACTTGCAAAGACTTCCGATGCCACAAAGCGCGACGAGGAATTGAAGGCGCTGCGCCGCGATCAGGACACGCGCAAGAAAGAGCTGCAGCTGGCTGTCGAAAAGACGAAGGAAAGTCTGAAGACCAAACCTGCTGTAACCAATGGCGACGCAAAGCTTGAGGTTGGTTCGAAAGTGAAACTGAAAGATAATCCTGGGCAGACAGGAGAGGTCCTTTCGATCAAGGGCAAAGATATCGAAGTCGCATTCGGTACGATGCGTATGCGCTTGACGGAAAGCAAGCTTGATGTGATCAGCGGTGCAGAAGCCCGCACGACGAACCGTACTCAGAAGGAAGTGTCCTCGACTGTCAAGTATCTCACAGAGTTTCAGGAGACACGTCTTGACGTACGCGGACAATACGGCGATGAAGCGATCATGCTGATCGAGAAGTTCATGGCTGATGCTTCCGCGCGCGGACTTGAACGCGTTGAGATCATTCATGGAATTGGTACTGGGGCCTTGGGTCGCAGAGTGAGCACACATCTCAAGGGGCATCATCTTGTGCAGTCATTCAGATATGGCGAGCCGCAAGAAGGTGGTTCGGGTGTCACGATCATTGAGTTCAAATAGCAGATGTTAAAGAGAGTACTCATCGCTAATCGAGGCGAGATAGCAAGGCGTGTAGTTCGCTCAGCACATGAGGTGGATATGCAGGCCGTCGCGATCTATTCTCCTCATGATCAATCAGCACTCTATGTCCGAGAGGCAGATCAGGCGTTTCGTCTAAGCGGCAATCTGCCGAAGGAGTCGTATCTCGATCAGGATCAGGTGCTTTGGGCAGCGAAGGAATCGAAGGCCGATGCGATCCATCCTGGTTACGGCTTTTTGTCAGAAAATGCGTCGTTCTCTGAAGCAAGCGCAAAAGCAGGTATTGTCTTTATTGGTCCAAAACCTGAAACCATCGACGCGCTTGGCGACAAGACCAAAGCTCGTATCATCGCGCAACGTCTTGGTGTTCCCACCCCTAGCGGTACAACTCAGGCTCTCAGTTCATGGCAGGAAGCTGCAGAAGTTGCAAAGCAGATAGGTTATCCAATTCTGCTGAAGGCCGCAGCTGGCGGCGGCGGCAAGGGAATGCGAGTCGTTAATGAAGAATCAGAACTTGCATCCAGTTTAGAACGAGCGAAGGGAGAAGCATTGTCATCGTTCGGCGATGACAGAGTCTATGTTGAGAAGTTCATCACGAACCCTCGCCACATCGAGATCCAGGTGCTTGCCGATTCACACGGCAATGTGCTCCATCTCGGCGAACGCGAGTGCTCGATCCAGCGTCGTCATCAGAAGCTCGTTGAAGAGGCTCCGTCATCCGTTTTAACTCCAGCTTTACGTAAGGAGATGGGTGAGGCGGCTGTATCGCTTGTCAAAGAGGCTGGATACACAGGTGCAGGCACCGTAGAATTCCTCGTGGATGACAAGGGGAAGTACTACTTCTTGGAAGTCAATACTCGCTTGCAAGTCGAGCATCCTGTTACTGAATTTATCACTGGTCTTGATCTTGTTCGAGAGCAGCTCATGATCGCAAGCGGAGAAAAGCTCTCTATCACGCAAGATCAAGTAGAGCTTCGTGGACACTCCATCGAGATACGCATCCAGGCCGAAGATATCTGGAGCGGCTTCATGCCAAGCCTCGGTACTGTGAGCTATGTTCGTCATCCCGGCGGAGCATTTGTCCGCAATGACAGCGCCTTGTTCAACGGATTGGAGGTATCGGGCTTTTATGATTCATTGCTTGCAAAGCTGATCGTGTGGGACTCTACTCGCGATCTGGCGATCAAGCGTATGCATCGCGCGCTGGAAGAAATGCGCGTTGTTGGCGTAAGCACAACGATACCGTTTGGTACATTCGTCATGCAGAATGAGGCATTCAAGCGTGGAGAGCTTTCGACCGCATTTGTCGAGAAGGAATTTAGTGACGCGACGCGTGACGAATTGCTCAAGCGAGAGCAAGAGAAAAGCGTAGCTGGATTTGTTACAGTACAGGATCAGGTCGATCAACACAGGCAGCGTCGTCTGTTTGTTGGCGCTGAGGTTGCAACAAAGGTGTTCGACTAATTCCTATCATAAATGGCTACTGAAGATCCACGCAGGTTATGTCCGATATGCAGCTCGCGCGGCACTTGTAGCCGTTCGCATAAGCGCGGCATGGGCGAAGATCTGCTCGGGCTCGCGGTTCCTGTTGTTAAGCCATATCGCTGCCATGCGTGCAATTGGCGCGGTTATATCGGAGTAGCGATGCTGTCGAAAGATCGCGTGACAAATCTTTGGATCAATGCGATCGGCTATCTCGCAATCCTGATCGCCCTCATAAGTTTTATCGTTTCCATTTTATCAGATCGTTCGTAGATCAATGACCAATATCATCGAGACCGTCGAGAAAGCAAGGACCGTAGCAATGGAGTTGGGACTCCAGAATGAGGAGTTCGACAAGATCCTTACGATCCTTGAAGGGCGCATCCCAACCTATACAGAACTTGGTATCTATTCGGTGATGTGGAGCGAGCATTGCTCGTACAAGAACAGCATCACGCAGCTCAAGACGCTTCCCCGAAAGGGTGGGCGTTTGCTGGTTGAAGCAGGTGAAGAAAATGCCGGCCTTGTTGACATTGGTGATAATCTCGCTGTCGCGTTCAAGATCGAGTCGCACAACCATCCTTCGGCCGTCGAGCCTTATCAGGGTGCAGCAACGGGCGTCGGTGGTATCCTTCGCGATATCTTTACGATGGGTGCACGTCCAATTGCCGCTCTGAACTCGCTCCGCTTCGGTGATCTAAAGAACGAACGTACGCAATTCCTGGTACGTGGCGTCGTGCATGGTATCGCTGACTATGGCAATTCGTTCGGCGTCCCAACGGTAGCTGGTGAAGTGTACTTCGATGACTGCTATCAGGGTAATCCGCTGGTCAATGCAATGGCAGTTGGTATCGTTGGGACGCCGAACGAATTGCCATAGTCAGCGATACCATGCACGACGCCACGTACCAGGAA
>JBKJTP010000272.1:0-9010 GCA_046590195.1 Kapaibacterium sp. (SeqCode)
GCACCACACGCACGCGTGCGTGTGCTCCGAGAAGTCCGTTGTCACGATCGCGCAAAGCATGCTCAATCCCTTCTCGTTTTTGAAGAGCGTTGAGCATGCTTTGCGCGATCGTGACAACGGACTTCTCGGAGCACACGCACGCGTGCGTGTGGTGCCGGGTGTGGAGTTGCGCGGACAGGTGCTGATGGATGATGTTGTAGCTAGCCGCATCGGCGAAGGTTACTGGAGCAACAAGTTCGCATGGCAGGCCGGCGCGATGTGGGCGGCGCCACTGGGTATCAACGATATCGACGTGATGCTCGAATGGACACGCGTCGAGCCATACATGTATTCGCATTTCGGCCCTCAGAACGCATTCTCGACAAGCAGCACCATCCTCGGCTCGCAGATCGGACCCAACGCGATCAGCTGGTGGGGACGCATGCATTGGTCAATTACGCGTGACCTGATCGCAGATATCGATCTTCAACTGATCCAGCGCGGCGAGAATAGATACGATTCAACCGGAAAGTTGATCTTCAATGCCGGCAGCGATTTCGAACAGTCTGTGCAGGGCACGGATGGAGATCGCGAGACCTACATTCTCGATGGACAACGAGTTAATATTCTCTCAGTAAGCGCTTACGTCCAGTACGAGCCCTGGCGTGGTTTTCAGTTCTTTGCGCGTGGAACAAAGAAGCAAGCTGAGTACTTGAATGGGATTCCGCTCAACCCGAAGGAGCAATCTGAATCCATGCTCTCTATTGGTGCGCGAGCGCTTTTTTAAGAGCTCTGCGCGAGCGCTCTTTTAAGAGTTCTAATGTGTAGCTCTTAACTCTGATCCAGAACCAAGCATCCTACTTCCGGCGAGCCCAGCCTTCAGTTCAGACACCCAATGATCCAAACCCCATCGAATGTGAGTACTGCAAAAGACGTCCTGCGTGAACGGGTCGAGGTAGCTGCCGGTGCATCAGTCTCACCAAAGCTCTCTGAACTCACACCTTCCCGCGTTGCATGGGTAAGCACGGTGAGCCTGTTGATCCGCCATAGGATACTGATCGCAATTGTTGCACTTATCGTCACGGTCGCCACAGGCATCTATGCGTTTTCGCTACCAAACGTCTATACTGCAACGACGATCGTCCTACCGCCGCGTAAGGCAAGTAGCGGCATGCTCGATAACATCGCATCGGGATTGTCTTCTACGATCAAGGATCTCGGTATCACGAGGCTCGGTGGTTCTGAGGGTGGTGCATATACGCCGTTATCGTTGATCAATAGCCGATCGATCCGCGAACAATTGATCAAGGAGTTCGACCTTGTCAAGCGCTATGAAGCTCCGAATATTGAGGCCGCCGATAAGGTCTTCTTTTCAAATTTGAACGCGAAGACGACAGAGTTTGCAACATTCAGCGTAGGATTTACGGACGAGGATCCCAAGCTTGCTGCCCGAGTTGCGAACCGCGCGATCGAGCTAGTGAACGAGACGAGCACACGATTGGCGCAAGAAGAAGCGAAGAATAATCTGCAGCAAGTGGAGAAACGGTACGAGAAGTCCATCGCTGATCTGGAGACCGCGGAGGCCGATCTTGCTGCATTCCAGCGAAAGTACGGTGTCTACTCGATGCCTGAACAGGCGAAGGCGCAGGCTGAGGCGATCGCTTCGATCGAGCAGCAGAAGTACACCACAGAGGTGCAGGTCTCGATGCTCGAGCAACTCTACGGCAGCAACTCGCCGGAGGTCAATGCGATGCGCAGCAGCATCACCGAGCTTAATCAGAAATTGAATGATCTTCGCAATTCGCCTGATGCAAACTCAAGCTTTGTTGCTAGCAAGCTCATGCCTGACGTTGCAATGGACTACTTACGCACTATGCGCGAAGTGGAGATCCAGTCGAAACTCAAGGCGTTCATGATCCCATCATATGAGCAGGCGAAGCTCGATGTATCAAAGCAGACGGTTGCATTCCTGACGCTCGATCCCGCTGTGCCGCCACTGACAAAGTCGGGCCCACGACGCTCGGCGATGCTAGCCATTGGATTGCTCGGCAGCGTGATCCTTACATCCTTCCTGATCCTGAACTTCTACAAGTTGCGTGCGATAAAGGGCCGCTTCCAGAACGATCGGTCGGCACTGGGACTGCGATAAGAGATCACTTATGACGTCGCTCGCGCCCGATATTGTCTTCCTGCACAAGGAGAAGCCTTTGACGCCATGGATCTTGGCGATGATCGCTCTGTGCGTTTGCATCCCTTTTATCGGCGGGCTATTTCTTAATGTACCTGTGATCGTCTTCGCGATCCTGCCGATCGCGATATCACTGGGGCTCTACCTCGCTCGATCTGGAACGGCAGCTCTGTATGGGATGCTCGGCGCCATGCTTGTGCTCTCGTTTCGATTGGTCTCGACTCGCGGGACGGATCCGTTCGATCTCCTGATGGGAGCGATCATCGGCGGTATCACGCTCAGTTGGGGTTTGCGGTTCCTGTTGATAGAGCGGGCCTCCGTGACATATGCTGTTCCGCAGTTGCTTGGTGCACTGTACCTCATGTGGGGTCTTTTCACAGGTCTTGGTGGCATCCTGTGGTGGAACAACACCTTCAATGACTGGGCACGTGAGTTTCTCATCCAATGCCCGCTTCTGATCCTTCCGCTGCTGTATTCCCGCTTTTTCGAAGCGGATACAGAAACAGAGCGCCAACTTCACCGGGTGGTGTTCTTTACAGCTATAGCGATGATGTGCGCTTCGGTTTTTAAGTACGTCCTTATTCTCACTACTTCTGCTTACGCATATCAGATCGGCAGACTGGCGGATGAGCCCTCTGCTGCAATGATCATGATCTTCCTCAGCGTAGCGTTTGCGCTCTATCAGATCAAGTGGGTTCCGATGCTTGTACAGATCGGGCTTGGCGTATTTTCATTTGCCATATTGCTGCTATCGGGGTATCGCACGTTGTGGGCCGCTGCGGCCATTGGTGTGATCACGCTCATCTTTATGGTGAGGCAGGAACAACGTCGCAATGCTATCCGATATCTGACCTACCTTTCAGGTTCGCTCCTGGCAATTGGTACGTATCTGTTCTTTGCGGTCAAGTTGTTTAACATCTATGTGATGATGACGTGGGATCGAATTCTGTCATCAACCCAACTCTCCACCGATCCTTCACTGGTCAATCGATATATCGAGAGTGATGCTGTTAAGTCTACGATAGCAAATTCGCCGATTGTTGGCTTCGGCTACGGTTCGCAATATCAAACATTCGATTGGCTGCTTGGCTATTCGTACAACACCGGCTTTTCGCATAACGGGTACTACTTTGTAGCACTCAAGACCGGGTTGATCGGCTTCTCCCTCATCTTTACTGCGTACATCTGGTTCATGGTAAAGGCGTTCAAGATGGCTCGAGACTTGAGCGAGTCATTTCGTACGCGAGCTATCGCGTCGGTCGCGTTCTGCTATCTGGCCAGCCAGCTGATCGCTAATTCAACATTAAACATCTTTGGTGAGCGCAAGGTTATGATGTGGGTAGGACTTTCCTGGGCCTTCATCCTTTCCCGAGAGATCAAAAAGCGCTTTGATGACAAGAGGCAGGCGGAGCGATCCGATGATCCCGCTTTGCAAGCATTGCCCGCGGAGGCATGAACGCTGTGTCGCTATCAGCCCGACTTACACGTGCGGCAGCAGGCGGGATGTTCTACGCTGTGTTGGCTAATGCCGTGATCTATATTGGACAGATCATTATCGCGCGCGAACTCACCCGTTCTGATTACGCAACGTTCAGTGTTGTCGTCTCACTGATCTCACTCATTGGCATGCTCGCGGATCTTGGCTGGACGCCACAGCTCATCAAACGATTCGCTGAAGCCGAATCTGAGCTTGCACAAGGACAAGCTGATCGTCGCGGTGCATTGTTTGGTACCGGCCTCGCAGCGAAGATCGTCTTGTCCATTCTTGCAGGTATGCTCGGAGTTGCGGTTGCGTTCGTGATATACGGCCCATCGATCGCAAATCTTGTCATGATCGGGACAGCAACGTTCTTCTTCAGCTCGCGCCTCATTGTGCTCAGAACCGTACTCGAGTCATTTGCGCGTGCAGAGGGCAAGTTTGATCTGGTGCTGAAGTTCGCTGCGATCGATGCAATCGTCTTCGGTACGCTGCTCTATCTGTGGTCGTTCGCGGGCCTTTCACTTACGACAGTTGTAGCGATCTATAGTCTCTGCCACATACCTGGGTTTATCTTCCTGGCGAGCTATATCAAGAAGGTGATCGCTTCAAGCAACATCAAGCTGTCCTTTGACCGAGCGCTTGTCAAGGATCTCTTCTTCACGTCGTTTCCGGTAACGCTAGGCATCGGCTTCCTGGCGATTCATAATATGGCCGATACGCTGATACTCGAGCGACTAAGCAACGATCAGCAGGTCTCTGCCTACGCCGCAAGCTTTCGCATTATGGCTGGGCTGATGTTCCTGCCGGTGGTGCTCACGGGTGTTGTCATCCCTGAGTTCGTGAAGCTCCTCAAGCAACAGGCCAATGAACGCGCGGAGAAGCTTGCGCAGTTATCATTGCAAGCGTTGATCTCCGGAGCGATCTTCATTGCATTACTTATCTCGTCGCTTGCACCGATCATCGTCGATCTCGTACTTGGCAAGCAGTACAGCGATACCTGGCAGCTTGTCATCATCTTTGGTTGGCTGTTCCTACCGATCGTGTTCGTGAGTCTGGTGCTGGAGTTGGGTATTGCTGTCGGTAAGCAGCGAATGTTCGGGGCGTACGCGATCGTGCTTGCAGCCGTGACGATCATTGGCGATCTGCTTGTTGCGGGGCCCTATGGTGCTCTCGGGGTAACGACCGTGAAGTTCGTTGCGATGATCTGTGGATGTGGTGTGATCGCATGGATCAGCATGCGTGATCCGATCCTGCGGAGCATCTTCAGCGGAATGAGTTGGATGAAGAATATCTTGTCGCTTGTACTTCCGCTGATAGTGTTAGCTCTTTTGATGTCGCTGAATATACCTACCGTAGTAGCAGGGATCATCACAGCCATCGCATTCCTTGGATGGTCTATCTGGTCGAAGCTCATCGATCTTGATCGTCTCTCTTCGCTCGTTAGATCCATCACGGCGCGATGAAGATACTCCAGATCGCGCCACGCTTGCCCTATCCGCTCACGGACGGAGGCGCTGTCGGTATCTTCAAAGCGACCGAAGCGACAGCACGAGCAGGTGCGGAGATCACTTTCGTGACATACCCTGAGACCGATCTCGCAGTTACGAAGGAGGGCGTCGAGAAGCTTTCGCAATTCGCGAAGGTGCATCTCGTCGATAAGCAGCTGCCCTCACGAAATCGTACGCTCGTTAAGACGATCGTGAAGGGAGCGTATCCTGTCGAGCGGAGGATGATGCCCGAGATGTTCGAGTTGCTTCGCTCGCTTGTTACACAAGAGCAATTCGATCTCGTGCATGTCGATCACGCTCACATGGGGAAGTATGCGATCTGGCTAAAACAGGAGTTCGGTCTGCCGTACCTCTTACGCGAGCACAACTTCGAGGCGTTGATCTACGAGCGTTTTGCATCCGTGCAACGCAATCCGCTCAAGAAGCTAGTTGCGAGCATCCATGGCAAACGCTTGCGACAAGAGGAGCTGAGATTCATCCGCGAGGCAACGCACGTAGTCCCCATCACTCAGGAGGATCGCGATCTGATGCGAAGCGCGGTGCCGGTGCAAGCGTACACGGTAATCCCAGCAGGCGTCGACGTAGAGTATTTCCAGCCCACTGATCCTGCCCTGATCGACCCAAAGCTGGTGCTATGGGTTGGGGGACTCGGTTGGGACCCGAACCATGAGGCGGTCGAATATTTCGTACGAGAGGTCTGGCCGAGGATCTCGGCAGATCTCCCAGAGCTTCGCTTTCAATTGGTCGGCGACGGAACCGAGAGGTTTGCAGGTCAACCGGGCGCCTCGGTGGTAGGGCATGGGCGCGTGCCCGATATCCGGCCGTTCATGGCAAGGGCATCGGTCATGCTGGTCCCGCTGAGAGTAGGGGGGGGAATGCGGCTGAAGATCTTGGATTTCCTTGCTGCAGGGAAGGCGGTCGTCTCGACGTCAATCGGAGCAGAGGGCAACATCGCGCAGCCGGGTCGCGACCTGCTCATCGCAGATACCTCAGAGGCCCTAGCAACCGCTGTGAAGCGGGTGATTCAGGACGCTGAGCTGAGCCAGAGTCTCGGCGTTGCGGGCCGCGAACTCGTTGAAAATCACTATGCCTGGGGAAAAATTGGGCAGGCGTTTATGGCGCTTTATGAGGGGGTCGGAGCGGGCAAAACCGCACCTATTTCAGCCCTTGAAGAGTTATAGTCCCGCACCCGATATTTGATGATCACAACGCTGCTCATAATCCTCCTGGGCCTGGTAGTCTATTGCTACGCCGGGTACCCAGCATTGATGAGTTTGCTCGCAAGATTGCGTGCGAACCCATGGAAGCGTGACGACAATTTTAAGCCAACCGTCTCGGTCATCCTCGCGGTCTATAACGAGGAAAAAGTACTCCAGGAATGCCTCGCCTCTTTAAGCAATCAGGCGTACCCAGCTCAGAAGATCGAAATACTTGTCGGCTCCGATTTCTCCTCTGACAGCACGAATGATTTACTCAAGACTCTCGCACAAGCAGATCCCCGCATTCGTCCGTTCCTTTTCACTGAGCGTCGCGGCAAGATCCCTGTCGTCAACGATCTTGTAAGATCGGCGACTGGCGAGATACTGGTCTTTGCCGATGCCGACATAACGTTGCTCCCGAATTCGATCGCCTGCCACGCTAGGCATTATGCAGACCAGCGAGTTGGTTGCGTTGCGGGACAGCTCACCTACCGAGGTGACAATAAGGATCTCGTCCTGACCAGCGAGAACGACTATATGTCGTTCGAGAACAAGCTTCGCCTCAATGAGGCAATGGTGCACTCGACCGTCGGCATCTTCGGTGGGAATTACTCTCTGCGCCGCTCGGAATTTCGCACGATCCCGGATGCTCCGATCTGCGACGAGTTATTCTCAGCGTTGCAAGTGATCGAGAAGGGGCAACGCACCGTCTTCGATCCCGAAGCGATTTCCCCTGAGGCATTTGTACGCACGATAAAAGACGAATTCAAGCGTAAGTCTCGGTACGCTGCTCGTGGCTTCACGACGATGACATTTTTTCCCCGCCTCGTCTCGCCCCTTTCCGGCTTACCATCGTTGATGGTGTGGTCGCATAAGATGCTCCGTTACATCATGCCGTTCTGCTTTATTATTGCAGGCGTCCTGATCGTTGCAGCGCAGGTCATTGTTGGTTCTGCTTATCTTTCAATCCCGAATCTAGTGCTTGCTGCCGGTATTGCAGTGGTCATGATCGGCTCAGCGCTCGATCGGCTCAAGCTCTCGATCCCAGGCATCAGCCATCTCTATTGGCTGACTGCAATGAACTTTGCGTTCGCGCTGGGGACACTAAAATTTCTCTTTGGTAAAGAGCGCAAATTTTGGTCGCCGACAACACGCATTGAATCTGGCAATTCGAGCGCTGTGATGGAAAAGGAGGCGGTCCAACTTTGAACCGCAAACGCGAGCTGATCGCATTGATGATCTCCGATCTGATCACGATCAATGGAGCCTGGATCCTTTTCTATCTCATGCGAGTGAAGACGGGTTGGTTTCATCTCGGAGGATTGAAGGCGGTCGAACTGCCTGAGCTACTCATGATGAGCGCACTCGTCTATGGCTTCTGGCTTGTAGCGTTCGTGTTCTTCGGACTCTATAAGAGCTGGTACGTTCGTTCGCCGTTCGATGAGATCATTACGGTCAGCAAGACGCTCACGATCGGCACGCTCTTCTTGGCGCTGTTCGTCTGGTGGGATGATTCGGATACGCAATCGAATAACGATCCTCGTGTCCTTGCGATCACCTATCTTGCACTTGTCTGGATCCTCACAGTCACGGGTCGCATCTTTGTGCGCACAATGCAGCATCGCTTGCTTGAGATGGGCATTGGCCGCAGACCCTCGATCGTGGTTGGTCCGCCTGCAAAAGCGCAGGATCTTGCTTCGCGAGTGGAGCATTATCCGCGTCTTGGTTATGAGGTCATCGGTTTTGTGACGCCATTCGATCAGAACGGTGTCGCATACGATCCACAAAGTCTTCAGATCACCTACCGCAACGGCAAGCTTGGTACGAAGGAGCTAAGGAAGCTCGGCACGACCGCAGAACTGGAATCGGTGATCAATCGACATGGAGTGCAGGAAGTACTGATCGCCCTCGGCAGCGACGAGCATGAGGCCTTGCTTGACGTGATGAACATGGCGCCGAACTCGAACGTGGGCCTGAAGATCGTGCCCGATCTCTACGACATCATCACCGGACAGGCCCGAACGCGCGAGATCTACGGCTTCCCCTTGATCGACATCAATCCTGTGATCTTGCGACCTTGGGAAGAGGCTGCGAAACGGACGCTGGATATCGTCGTAAGTTTGGCGATCATGGTGATAGGAATGCCGATCTGGATCGCGACGGCGATCATCATCAAGATGACCAGCAAAGGGCCTGCGATCTATTCTCAGCTCCGCGTTGGCAAAGATGGACATCAGTTCAAGATCTACAAATTCCGCTCGATGGTGATGAACGCCGAGAAGAACGGCGTAGCGCAATGGGCACAGAAGAATGACCCACGCGTGACACCGTTCGGCAAGTTCATCCGCCGTACCCATATCGATGAAGCGCCGCAGTTGATCAACATCCTGATCGGGGACATGTCGCTCGTCGGGCCGCGTCCAGAGAGAGAAGTGTTCGTTGAAGAATTCGCGAAAGAGATCCCGTACTACAAGCGCCGTCACAAAGTGCGCCCTGGTATCACGAGCCTCTTCGCAGCAATGGAGTATAAGTATGACGAGAACATCGACGATGTGCGCAACAAGGTCAAGTACGACCTGATGTACATCGAGTCGATGTCTTTCCGTCTCGATATCAAGATCCTGTTCCTCACCTTTTTAAAGCGTGTGGTCAAGGG
>JBKJTP010000298.1:0-2710 GCA_046590195.1 Kapaibacterium sp. (SeqCode)
ATTCTGTGTCGGGGCGACACGATTCGAACGTGCGACCCTCTGGTCCCAAACCAGATGCGCTACCAGCTGCGCCACGCCCCGATCCTGTGCCGAACCGGTTAGGATTCAGCGGTGCAAATAACGCTTTTGGGGGGAAATCGTTCTGAATTTACAGGGTTGGCTCTCCGTTTATAAGCGGAGAATGCAAAAACTACTCGCTCTGCTACTATCCTCGATCGTCTACCCGGGCTGCACTTCGCCGAAAGAAGAAAAATCGATCTCAGAAAGCACGTCCCCCGTTGTCAGTCGAAATGACTTAAATTGTGACAGCCTTCTTGAAGCTGTTATTCGTTCATCGAACTATGCCGAGAAGGCATCGCTACCAGTTAGTAAAGATAATTGGGTGCTTGCGGATAACATATTACCAAATGGCGACCTACTGATCCAAGTCGCTCACTGGAATAGTCCCGATAGCAACTCCGACGCTAGGGCAGTGGTACCCGACGCGTGGATTCAACTTTCACCTACAACTCGAAGTCTAAAGCTCGTTGACATTGCAGAGGACACTCTTATACCGTTCAGTTACGATACGGCAACTGCAGGCGCAATAGTAGATCACTGCTTTGCGAAGTACCAGGGGAATCTGAAGTTACGCTAGCGCAGTGTTTACCGATTGGGATTTCTCGACTCCGCAAAAACAGACAGAGCCTGCAAAGCAGGCTCTGTCTGTTTTTGCTTCGCTCGAAATGACGGCAGGGGTTACAGCGGTATATTCCCGTGCTTCTTCCAGGGATTCGTGTCCTGCTTGTTCGCCAAGTGTCAGGAGCTAACCTTGTTTGCAAAAGCCACCACGTGCCCATCAGGATCAAGGCAGTACGCTACCTCTTCTCCCCAATTGCGAAGCAGTAACGGACTCAGCTCCGTTGCGCCATTGGCTAATGCGCGAACGTGATAGGCATTGGCGTCCTCAACTTGAAGATAGATCTCCCCTCTTGGTATACCGTCGGCTTTCATCGGATCAGGTAATTCATCGCCCAGTATTCGTTTGATACCCGATGCTGGCATAACGCCTAGAATGCAATCAGGTGCGAGCTCAAACTCTGAGATACCATCGACATCGAGATACGTTTCGATCTGTAAAACGGCACGATAGAAATCGCGGCTGCGCTGCTGATCGCGGACGTACAGTATGAAGTGAGCTTTCAACTTACAACGGTATATTCCCGTGCTTCTTCCAGGGATTTGTGTCCTGCTTGTTGGCTAGCATCTGCAATGCGCGGATGAGGCGGATGCGGGTTTCTTCGGGCGCGATGACGTCATCGATGTAGCCGCGCTCGGCGGCTATGAATGGATTTGCAAAGCGGCGGCGATAGTCGTTCGTGAGCTCCTCTTCCCTTGCGGCTTTGTCCTCGGCCTCGGCGATCTCCTTGCGGAAGATGATCTCGACCGCGCCCTTCGGTCCCATCACAGCGATCTCAGCGGTCGGCCACGCGTAGTTCATGTCGCCGCGAATGTGCTTCGAGTTCATCACGTCATACGCGCCGCCATAGGCCTTGCGCGTGATGATCGTCATCTTCGGCACTGTCGCCTCAGCAAATGCATAGAGCAGCTTTGCACCATGACGAATAATGCCGCGCCACTCCTGATCGGTACCTGGAAGGAAGCCGGGCACATCCTCGAACACGACAAGCGGAATATTGAACGCATCGCAGAAGCGGACGAAGCGCGCGCCCTTGGTGCTTGAATCGATATCGAGTACACCGGCCATCGACATCGGCTGATTCGCTACAATGCCGACTGCTTCGCCATTGATGCGCGCGAAGCCGACAATGATGTTCGTAGCAAAATCCATATGCACTTCGAAGAACGTGTCGCGATCCATCACCTCGTTGATGACCCCGTGCATGTCATACGGCTTGTTCGCATTGTCAGGGATGATCGTCTTGAGTGCATCGCAGAGACGATCCGGTGAATCACCAGTATCGATACGCGGCGTCTTCTCCTTGTTGTTCTGCGGCATATATGAGAGCAGGCTGCGAATGCCCTCTAATGCTTCAAGCTCATTCGCCGATGCGAAGTGCGCAACACCTGAACGCGACGCATGTGTATGCGCGCCGCCAAGATCTTCGCTTGTTACATCTTCATGTGTAACGGTCTTGACGACGTTGGGCCCCGTAACGAACATATAGCTCGTGCCCTCGACCATCCAGACGAAGTCAGTGATCGCAGGTGAATAGACAGCGCCACCCGCGCATGGCCCGAGGATCGCGCTGATCTGTGGCACGACGCCAGATGCAAGTGTATTCAGCAAAAAGATATCGGCATATCCGCCGAGCGAGACAACGCCTTCCTGGATGCGAGCGCCGCCAGAGTCATTGAGTCCAATGATCGGTGCGCCGTTTTTCATCGCCATCTCCATCACCTTAACGATCTTCTCGGCGTGCGTCTCTGAGAGCGAGCCACCAAAGACGGTGAAGTCCTGCGAGAAGACATAGACGAATCGGCCATTGATCTTGCCGCAGCCCGTCACAACACCATCACCAAGCGGGCGCTGCTTATCGAGCCCAAAGTCATGCGAACGATGACGGACGAAAGCATCGAACTCCTCAAAGGTACCTTCGTCCAGCAAGAGCTCCAAACGCTCGCGAGCCGTCAGCTTGCCCTTTTTGTGCTGATCTTCAATGCGCTTTTCACCGCCGCCAAGCAACGCTTCAGCGCGGTATTGGGCGAG
>JBKJTP010000065.1:0-35165 GCA_046590195.1 Kapaibacterium sp. (SeqCode)
GCATTCGTGCGGTTCACCCAGATCGGCGTAAGTCCTGCGCTGCTGGCGCCCGCAATATCGGCTGTGAGGTTGTCACCGATATGCGTTGATTGCTCGGGCTTTGCGTTGGCCAATCCACATGCCGTGTTGAAGATGCGTGCGTCAGGCTTTGCGCAGCCGAACTCCGCAGAGATCACGACAACATCGAATCGATCGAGAATGCCAGAGCGATCGAGCTTCGCGCGTTGGCGTTCGACGTTACCATTGCTGATAACTCCCAGCTTTCGACCGCGAAGATGATCCAGGAGTGGTAGCGTGTCCGGAAATAATCGCCAATGTGATACGTAGGCATCGTTGTGAAAGCGAGCATACTTCTCCGCCTGCACAGTTGAGATCGACCTATCCGCAAAGAGCCCTTGCATGCGCAGGATCCGTTGGTCTTTCAGCGAGAGTGTACCAAGCTCATACTGTGGCCAGTACTTCTCGTACAGTGCAACCCATTCTTGCTTGAAGCTTGTGAGATCCAAGTTAAGATCACTGCGAAACTCGTTGTAGAAATCTTCCATCGCACTCTCAACCGCATGGTCATAGTCGAATAAGGTGCGGTCGATGTCGAAGAAGATCATGATCTAACGGTTCTTTCTTGCGTAGATAACTGTCGCTGTTCCAACGATAACTAATCCTAGTGCTACCGCGATGGTCCTGAGTGGGAGTTTCGTACGAGGCGGCACCTCTACCACCCCGTATTCATCGGTCAATGCAGGTGACGATACATAGCGACCGTGCTCTGGCATCGCGAGAAGCTCGAAATGCTCTACGATGCGATGTAGCTCCTTGCGAAGTTCGTGTCCATACATCGGTGTACCGTGACCAGTGACCACGGTCTCTGGTTCGAGAGCAGCAAGCGCCTCCACTGACCGACGGGCCTGCTCCCAATCTGCAGTGAAATACATCGGCGGACCATTCACTTCTTCTTTTTGAAGGAGCACCGCGGTGAACGACTCCTGCTTTGTCGTGACAAAAGCATCGCCTGCGATCAGCGTACGGTCTTCATCCCTGAAGAAAGAGATGTGTCCCGGGCTATGTCCGGGCGTGTTGATGATGCGCCATCCGGGAAGTCCTGGTAACTCGTCTTGCGGGATCGCTTGAGCATTGCTACCCAGATCGATCGGTCCCTTTGGATAAACAAATGACATCCACGCGACTGCGCCGCCACCGACTGTGGGATCCGGAGGGGGATATGCGGACTTGCCGGTGATGTACGGGAGCTCAAGAGTATGAGCAAAGACTGGAACATCCCCCCACTCTTCAAGCAACTCTTCAAGTGCGCCAACATGATCGAAGTGACCGTGCGTGAGATAGATCGCCGTTGGCGGGTCCTCTCCAAACAATTCTTTCGCGTGCTCGAGGATCTCGTTCGCGCTGAAGCCGAGTCCTGCGTCGACCAAGACCCACGTGTCATCAGACTCGGAGACAAAGGCGACATTGACGAATGCGCTTCGAAGAGACCAGACGCCATCCGCGACCTCACGAAAAGCTGTACCTCTCGCCATTGAGAGTGCGGGCTGAGCCATCTTCCAGGCTTGGGTCAAGAGTTGGAGCATGAGTGTTTTGAGCGATGAGATCTATTTGCACTTGAGGAGATCGTTGTGCGCTTGAACCAAAAACTGAACCACATTCGGCGCAAATGCCGATCAGCTCGCCCGCTGAAGGCTCGTTAACTCCGCTACGTCGCCAAGATTTGACATTGTGCACTCCAGATCTCGGAGTAGCCCGTTGCTGATCGCATAGATCCACCCATGCACCTGCAGCGGCTGCCCGCGCATCCAGGCGTCCTGGACTGTGGTTGTCTGCGCTACATTCAGTGCCTGCTCAATGACGTTTAGCTCGCAAAGCCGGTCAAGCTTTGCCTCAGCAGGGGTGTTTTCGATACGGTCAGAGTGCTTGGAATGCACATCCTGTATGTGTCGCAGCCAGTTATCTACAAGTCCCATTCTTCCGCCTTCAAGAGCGGCCTTAACGCCACCGCAGCCGTAATGACCTGTCACGATCACATGCTCGACTTTGAGTACGTCCACAGCGAACTGCACGACGGAGAGGCAATTAAGGTCGGCATGAGCGACCACGTTGCCCACATTACGGTGCACGAAGAGCTGCCCGGGTAATAAACCCACGATCTCATTTGCCGGCACGCGGCTATCAGAGCAGCCGATCCAGAGATACTTCGGCGATTGCTGCAAAGCAAGCCGGGAGAAGAAATCGGGATCGACCCGTGTGAGTTCTTCTACCCACGCCCGGTTATTGTCAAATAAGCTCTGAAGATCTACCATACGCGAATAAACACACCCGTAAACAGAAAAAGCTGTCGGATTGACAGCTTTTTCATTCTCATTGATGAGCAGTGTGACCCGTACGGGATTCGAACCCGTGCAGCCACCGTGAAAGGGTGGTGACCTAGCCGTTAGTCGAACGGGCCTAATCGAGTCAGAAGAGGCAATAATTCTGCCTTTCCGATTCAGCGAGCGTTAAAACATCCGCAAAACCCTTCCGTTCCTATTGGGCACTTGATGAATGTGCCTAAAATAGAAGACCCCTCATCGCGAGGGGTCTGCGTATCTGGACCAATGCCGGATATTACTTTACGATCGTCAACTGTCTGCTGAGACGTACTACATCATTGCTGAAGACATAGATGTACGTACCGCTAGTCAGGTTTGATGCGTCGATCTGGACGGTGCTCTCACCCATAGGATAATAGTCCGAAGCAACAGGGATCGATCGGCCAGTCTTGTCGATCAATTCGATCTTCGCATTGCCACCGTGAGGCTGCGTGAAGGTGAATGCACTTGCGTTGTTCATTGGATTTGGATATGACTGGCCAAGCATGTAGCCATTCATTTCCGTGACAGCAATGCTGCTCTGCGTACCCGAACCCGAAAGTGGATATGGGAAAGAGGTTGTGATCGCTGTCGGTGTAGCAGATGGGAAATCAAGCGTTGCGCTCTCATTTGCCTGTGTCGATGGGCAGAACTTGATCGTCACCACTCCGCTCTCGCCTGCTGCGATCAATGCTGGTGCGCTTTCGATCGTGAAATCAGCAGCATTCGCGCCACCGATCACACCCGTTCCAGGTACCCAATCGACGTTACCAGTATTCGTAACAGTAACATCGAATGTTTTGCAGTCGCCTTGAGCTACCGTGCCGCCGTTGCCAGATGCACCGAGTATCACAGCGCCGCCAGTACCATTGAGCAATACATTGATCGTTGCTGGACCACCGGTGATCTCTGCGGTTGCATCACCCAAGCCCATGGCTGTCGGCATGAACTCCACCTCGAAAGTTGCAGTGCCGTTTGGAGCGATCATACCCGACGTAGCAGCACCGATGATGCGATACGCAGTAGTGCCTGCAGGAAGCGTGATCGTATAAGCACGATCGACCTCTCCGCAATTTGTGACTGTTATGATCTTCGTCTCACTTACACCTACGTAGGTTGTCGTCCCATCGAAGATAGACATCGGGTCAGCTTGAGCGCAGTTAAGAAGCCCGATACCATCGAGATTGAATTGGGCCTCGCCGGTCTTGCCTTCGCTGCTTGTGCCGAAGAGGATGAACGCCTCACGATCACCGCGATCCGCCGCGGTGAAACAGACTGTGATGAGACGCATTTCGCCTGCAGCAAGTGTAGATGGAATGTTCAGACCTGCAATTGTGAATTCGGAAGAATGCAATCCTGCCACTGACGCCGATGTGATCGTCACCGGTGTTGATCCTCCATTGCGGAGCGTGTCGATGCGGCAGAGCTCCTCGCCAATGACCGTACCTGGGAAGCCAGGGTTTGTCATCGCAAGGCGGCCCACCGGAACACCCACACCTCGAATATCCAGGACGAACTCGCTTGTATCACGATTGATCGTCTCGAACGTGTTTGGAATATCTGTATCGAAGATGTATCGTGCCAGACGCGTACCGTTCCTCATCGGCGTGAAGCAGATGTTGAACGCCACACTGTCGTTCGGACGGATCATCGTGTCTCGACCCGAGATCGGAGTCATCACAAAGTCGCCGTCGGCACTTGCGACGTAATTACGAGTGATGCGCATGGTGTCCGTACCTGGATTCCAGATGTTTACAGTCTTGCAGAGGGTCTCACCCATCATGACAGAGTCAAAGTCAACGACAGTCGGCGACATCAGGAATCTGCCGAGTGTACCGATGCCAACCATCTGAATTTTCGCGAGTGGCTTGTTGAACGCATTCGAATAGATCCAAACGTATGCATCGGATCGACCCTCAAAGTTCGGATTGAATTGTATGCAAACGTTTTCTGTCGTGCCCTGCTCAATAAGCAATGGACGCGAGATGACGCGGTAGGCAGTTGAATCGTTGCCCCGGATCACAACACTGTCGATGCGAACTGCGCCGACTCCGGAGGACGTCAGAGGAATGCATGCTGTTGCTGAATCGCGTAGTGGTACCGCTGTCTTTCTGAAGATCGCATCTTCAGAGAGTGTCATGCTTGGCGCAGCACCGATGCCAGAAAGGTTAACGGTCTGCGTTCCACTATCCAAGCCATTCGTTACAACCGTGAACGTAGCATTGCGCTGCCCTGTGCTGCTGGCGTTAAAGCGAATGCAATAGCTGACGAATCCGCCGGTTGCAACCGTATCATTCGCTGCAGGTCCGGACTGGATCGCGAAATCGCTTGATCCACTCAATGACAGGGACGTGATACGCAGTGTACCAGGCCCAGCGTTGCGGATCTGACCGCAAAGAACTGTTGGAATACCTGGATATTGACTACCGAAGTTCATGTTCTCCGGCGAGAGGGCGAACTGTGTCGGCGTTGCTACATTACTGACCCACACCAACGCATTCGCAATAATGCGGCCGCCATCGGTATTCTGCTGCCACCAGCTACCACTGATCGCGGATGACGGGGGAAAGAAATTGATATCTGCGCGTCGGACCTGCTTATTGCCGATCTTTTCGTGAGCAGCAATAAGGATATTACCATCCGTCCAGCTTGCGATCGTGTATGAGCCAGATGTGAGTTGCGTATTCATTGCTCGGTAGGCGGCCGAGCCTCCATTGAAGCTATTTACACTCTTCATGATAGGGTGGTTTGGCAACGCAACATTGCCGAGTGAAGCTTGACCCGTGCCATAGGTGTTCGCCGTCATTACACGGTACTTCGGGCTTGCGAATCCGTCGCTGAAGTTTGCCGCATAGATCGCGAACTGGCAAACAACGACCTTACCGCCGCCATCAATGTATTGTACGATCACATCACCTGAGCCATAGGTAGGGCCATAATTGCTCCATACCAAGACGGCGTCGTAACTCTGCAAGAGGGACAAACTTGGGACAACGCCAGCTTTGTTATCGAACATGTCGATAGCATCAAACTCGTTCGTCGCCGCAAGTTTTGATTTAACATCGTTCGCATAGCTGATGTCGTCGGCATAGAGGAGAAGTACCTTCGGCTTTGCCAGAAGATCGGATGTGAACAGCGCTGATATCAGGATCAGCAGAGGTAGTATCAGTTTACGCATGGAGTTGGAATTGGATCGCGGGCAACAACATTTCCCGCATGTACAAACTTAGGAGTTAGGACCTTGGGACACTGCCAAGTCGAAGCGCAAGATACAACATCCCTTGCCAAAAAGCAAGTGAAATCGTAGAATGATACAACGTATTTATCCCGTACATGGCAGGTCTGGAACCGACGAGTTGGCTGCACGTTGAGCAATCATGCGACTTATCCTCCTATTGTTCTTATTTCTCACAGCTAGCTCAGCCTTTGCCCAGCAATTTTCCAAGGGCAAAATGCGGCTGCGCGAGGCCATGGAGTTTCAGGCCAAGCTGAGCAAGGGAAGCACGTCCCTGGTTGACGTCCGCGATGAGTGGGCGAAGGCCGCAACACATCCAGAAGTGAAGAAGGACAAGGACGCCTTGGCTATAGCTTATGCTTCGCGAGCGATAGTTGAACGTGACCTGAGCAATGTCCAGACGGCAGATTCGCTGCTTGCTCTTGCGATGCCGCTCTTCGAGCTTAAGGCGTCCAAGGCATACTTCCTCGTTACGCATGCGAATCTCAGGCGGGACGCGAAGGATATACCGGGCGCGCTGACTATCTTTACGGAGATCGCTACCGATTTCGACAGTCTGCCGCAGCTCAATGGCATTGCGTTCTATGCAAAGTCGGGTTATGCCGAATTGGCTTACGCGATCGACGCTGCCCGTAATATTACGCTCATCGGGTATAACAACCAATCACTGAAAGCTAAAGCCATCAAGGCGCTCAGCGATGTGTGGCGCAAGCACCCCGCCGATCAGTTGGGGCTCATGGCGATACTTGGACTTGAAAAGCTTGATGATGCCGATCGCGCTAAGCACATTGCGAAGAAAGAGAAACTGATCGCCAAACGCGCGGAGCTGAAGGCGCTCGCAACTGATTTCGCGAGTGAGCTAAATTAATCCGCGAGCTTCAACACATTCTGCTTCAAATGCTGCGTCAACTTGCGTATCGCGCGGCCACGGTGACTGATCGCATTCTTTTCTTCGGCCGACATTTGTGCGAATGACCGCCCCGCGCCATCCTCCGTAGGCGCGAACACCGGATCATACCCAAAGCCATGCTCACCTGCCCTGCGTTGAAGGATCACCCCTTTAACCATTCCGTCGAACAGGCTCTCCTCCCCCTTCTCATCGATGAAGGCGATGACCGTGCGAAATCTCGCACTGCGATCGTCGAACTCTGCGAGTTCACCAAGTAGCTTGTCGATGTTCGAGTTATAGGTGGCATCGAGACCCGAATATCGTGCGGAATAGACACCGGGCGCGCCATTCAATGCGATCACCTCAAGGCCGGTATCATCTGCAACTGTTGGAAGTTTCAGTTGGTCGTACACTGCGCGCGCCTTAATGACTGCATTCTCCTCCAGCGTTGATCCGGACTCTTTGATGTCGCCGATCGCTGGTTCGATCTCACCAAGTGTGATGATGCTCACGTCACTCCCCAGTTCTGCGCGCAGCACAGCCTGCAGTTCGTCGCGCTTGTGATTATTATGTGTTGCAAGAACGATCCTCATATGTTTAATTCAGTACGGCATCAATGGCCTGATGCACTTTTTCAACACCAACGATCCTGACCTTTTTTGGCATTTCGCCTAACGTCTTGACCCCGGCTTTCGGAACAACGATCGTCTCGAAGCCTAGCTTGCTGGCTTCAGCCACGCGTACATCTAACTGCGGCACGGCACGCACTTCTCCCGAAAGTCCGATCTCCCCTATCAAGCATGCTCGCGAATCGAGTGGCACATCTCTTTGATTCGATAGTATTGCAAGCGCGATCGCGAGGTCGACAGCCGGTTCATCTACAAAGAGGCCACCTGCAATGTTGATGAATACGTCGCTCGCGGCAAGTCTTGCACCGAGCCTTCGCTCAAGCACGGCAAGCAACATCGAGACGCGGCGCATGTCATAGCCCGTAACTGTTCGCTGCGGATTATTAAAATGCGATGGAGTTACAAGCGCCTGCACTTCGAGCAGTACGGGTCGCGTCCCTTCGAGCACACAGCAGATCGATGAGCCAGATGTACCGAATTGTCGCTCGGATAGGAATACTTCGGAAGGATTTGGTACTTCGATCAGCCCCTTGCCACTCATCGAAAAGACACCGATCTCATTCGTCGAACCATAGCGGTTCTTCACTGCACGTAGGATACGATAAGCATGCGTGCGCTCACCTTCGAACTGCAACACGGTATCGACGATGTGCTCCAGCACCTTTGGACCAGCAATCGAGCCTTCCTTCGTGACGTGACCGATCACAAAGACCGGTATGCCGCTCATCTTCGCGAACTGCATAAGCAGAGCAGTCGTCTCGCGGACTTGACTCACACTTCCTGGGGCGGACTCGATCTGAGGCCGGAACATCGTTTGGATCGAATCAACGATCATGATGTGCGGCGGCTGCTCGCGTGCTGCGTCGAGCACCGCCTCAACGTTCGTCTCGGAGAGAATGTACAGCTCTTCGTTCGTTAATCCGAGTCGTTCCGCGCGTGACTTCAACTGCGACGCACTCTCTTCTCCACTGACGTAAAGCGTCTTCGAGAACGTCAGGCCTCTGATCATTTGCATCATCAAAGTAGACTTTCCGATACCAGGATCGCCGCCAACGAGAACAATGGATCCAGGCATGATACCACCGCCGAGCACACGGTCGAACTCGGTGATGCCGGTGCTGATGCGCTCGTCGGTGCTAGCAGTGATCTCTTTCAGACGTTGCGGCTTCGCAACGCCCACTCCATTGCTGAAGGAGCGCGCACCTTTTGCTTTGCCATTGTCTCTGCTTGAAGCAGCGACCTCTTCAACGAAGCTATTCCACGTATTGCATTCGGGGCATTTACCGATCCAGCGCGGCGAGAAATAGCCGCAGGATTGGCAGACAAACTGCGTTTTTACTTTGGACATGCAGGGTGAGAAGCGGCGATGCTAACGAACGATGTTAATGGCCCGGGAGTAGATACCCGTTTGCGAAGAGAGCACGAAGCGGTAAGAACCCGAGACGAGATCGTGGATTGGCAGTATTGCGGAATTCAAACCACCGGTGACAGATATAGAAGATTGGATACAGGTTAGACCGATGAGATTCACTAGCATGAGCGTGATCTGATCGTCAACTGCTGAGAAATATTCGAGCTGAATTGTGCCATTTCCATTGGTCTGCAGTGCACGAATTCCAGCGACCTGATCAACAAGTGCTGCAACAATGATCGAGTCGCCACAAGATTGCCCGATCACGATGCTGCCCTGTTCCATCGAAGTGAGGGATCGCGAGGCCTTCAAATCGGATATTCTAACATCTGTGCGTAGCTTACCGCTCATGAAGGTCCTGAACGGGATCGAAAGCGTTGGTGAAGTACTGAACTCGAGGGACCTCAAACTTGACACGCGAGTAAGCTCTAGAGCATAACTTCCCCGAGCCAACTCGGACCACTGAACATTGTAATTGCAGATCCAATCGGAATTAGCACAGGTGTTACTTGGCGCAGTCAAGGCAGCGACATCATCGTCCACTGCAAGTACGAATCGAACTGTATCCAGGTTGATAACGTCTGGGCTACCTGAGACGTCGAGCGATAAGACGCCGAATTCTCCACTTAGTGAAACGCTCTCATCTGACGCATCGACCGTCACCACGCCCATCGAGCTACCCCTCAGTCGGATAGGGTACTTTACGCCATTATCAGTTTCGATGGTGTAAATTGCCGACCAATCACCGAGCAGCTTTGGATTGAAATTGAATCCGAGACTCGTCGCACCCGCTGGACCGAATACACTCGGAAGCATTGTGGCCAGTGAGAAGACTGAATCATCTCCGGTCAATGATCCACGAAGGATCGACACTGGTCCGTCGTTCGGATTAATAACATCAACTGATAGCTTTACTAGTGCAGGTGACTGCACTGTTCCGAAGTCTAGCAGATCCATATAGGCCAACGGCAACTCCACCGGAGGCGACTGCGCAGGGATCGTAATGTCGATCGTAGTGGGATTGCCAGCGCTATCAATAGCTTCGACTTTTGCGATGCCATCAATGAATGGATCGATCGCCACGAATCTCCAATCGCTCGACCGTCTTGTGTCGGTCAATTGTGAAGGATTCACATTCGATGAGCTAATGATAGCGACAGACGCAATGCCTCTGTCCCATGCTTGTGTTTCTGTTATGGCAAGTGTTTGTGTTGCGAGGTCATCAACTGTGATCAAAGTTCTTGGGCCTAGACCATCAGGCTGCGGCGAGTATCGTAAAGTTAGCTGAGATGCATTCCCTAAGCTATCGACAGCTGTAACGATCGCATCCGCATCATAAAGTGAATCGGTGATCGGCACTGTAACATCTGCAATGAAAGCACTGGTAAAGTTGGTGGAGCTAGCAGTGACATTCGATACAGGAGTTACCGTGATCGACAGGATACCACGATCTCCTGATCGAAGCTCCGTTACATCCGCGATCATAGAGCTGTACGGAGATTCAGAGGGACGCTGCGTAATAAATGGTGGATTGTTATCAGTGATCGACACGTCGAAAGTGATACAGATGCTGCTGTCATTGTCCACTGAGTCAATTGCTACTACACAAGCCGATGCGGGCATGGCAGGATCAATGCGTGAAAGATAGACTTGAGCCAAACGAGAGCTGGCATAGATGAGGCTATCGAGTCTGATGTTGCTCGATCCCGGCGCGAGCGCAACTTCTCTGAGACCTCTATCCCACTTCCTAAATTCGGTTGCCGTTAGCTGATACTGTTCAGGAGCGATCTTGATCGGCAGGTTCCATTGCGGGCTAAGGCGATCGGGCTCTGGGGCATAGGATATCCTCAATTGGCTCCGATTACCATTGCTGTCGATCGCGATGTAATAGCCATCTGCTGGCTGCGAGAGATCGATGATCACGAGCGAGTCATAACCGAATTGCGGGAGCGACCTGACCCTCGATATCTTTGCGAAATTCACCAGTGCACTGTCAGTCAATGACTTGATACCTACATCGCAGGGGAAATTTTCATCTGCTCGGACAATGATAGACGCACTTCCCACCGGTGTTTCGGTCAGGATCGGCGCGACAGTGTCACGGCGATTCGGTCCTAATTTGAAGTAATGGGTTTCAGCAAGACTTTGCTTCTGATAGTTGAGCCCGATCCAAAGGGTTTTGGTGCTCCACCATGGACAGGGATGGGTACTCACATATCGAAGAGTACATTTTTTCGCGTAGATCGATCTCGCGATGAGCGACATGGTTTGACCGAGTTCGGTAGAATCCTTCGGACTGTAGAACTTGCCGCCTGTTTCGTTGGCGGTCACCAGATTACCTTTGATCGTGTCTGCGTCAAGTTCGAGTACAAACAAGGAAATCTCCACCTGCCTGAGCAGTTCGATAAGAGCTTCGCGATCATAAATGCCGTCATCGGTCACCAGTATGATCGCCTTACGACGATTTGCTCCCTTCCTTAGATGCTCAGCGGCTTTCCATATACCAAGATCGACATTGGTGTTGCCCTTGAATTGAAGACCGCCAACGCTATCGAGGAATTCAGCGACATCAGCAGGTTGATCCCACTGAAAGAAGTCCTGGGAGCGATAACTTGCAGGTATGATCCTTCTGACAGAATCGTTGAATGGGACCAGTGCAACTTCGCTCGTCAGTGTAAGTTCGAGTGTGAAGTCGACGAACGCACGATAGAACTCATCGTTACCTCTGAAGAGGGTGACCGCCATCGATTCCGAAACGTCGAAGAGTACCGCAATCGAAGCCGCCTCGGATTCATCGCAATCGAGGAGTTCGAAGTCGGTGTTCTGGCCGTCTTCCTGAATGCTCAGATTGCTCTTGGCGATCGGTGCAGGCCGACCGTTATACGCTATAGATACCTTGGTCTTGACGACAGGGAAGCTATCGATATCTGGGGGAGCTGTAAAGAACTGGACCTGGGCATGAAGCTCCTCTTGCTGGAGTGCCAACAATCCGGTAATGACAAGAAGAAGCTTGAGAGTTCGCTTGATAGTTTGGACCCAGGTGACCATACGTCGATTGCAACGGCACGGGTTGCCTTAAAAAGTCCCGCCTCGATTTGCGTCGCGAAGTGCGAAGAGCGCCTGAACCAGCTTCAGCAATTCGGGCTTGCTAAGCGGCTTGGTTAGGTAATCGGTAAATCCAGCCTCCAGGCATTCGGTCTTTTCATGTTCCATGGCGTATGCCGTAACTGCTGCCACAGGGGTCGCCTCGTACGATGGCATCGATCGTAGCTCACGGATCACCTCTAAACCACCAATTTCAGGTCCCAGGTTGATATCCATCAGGATAACATCATACGATCTCCGCTTTGCCATTTCCAGCGCCTCTGAGCCGGTTGAGGCAGTCTCGATATGGCAGATGGGACGGAGGAAGAGCTGCATTAACTCTCGGGTCTCCTCACGGTCCTCAACAACTAGCAAACTTCCCAGTACGCCACCAGTTTGGTGCGTTGGGACAGCTTCCAGCACCGGAAACGGGTTGCCAGTCCACTTCGACTTTTGGCGGATCAACGGAAGTCGCAACGTGAAAGTACTGCCAACGCCGACCTCGCTCTCGACGGAGATCTCTCCCTTCATCAACTTCGCCAACTTCTGGGCGATCGCAAGTCCGAGGCCTACACCGTTATGCCCCTTTCGATCTTTCTCTGCTTGACGAAATTCCTCGAAGATGATAGTGATATCTTCTTGAGGAATCCCAGCGCCAGTATCTGACACGCGTACGATGGCGACCTCTCCATTGCTTTCCTTCGCCGAATCGATCTCAACGAGAATGCTGCCCTCACGAGTGAACTTGAGCGCGTTACCAACAAGATTATTCAGGATCTGACCGATCGCAGTTTTGTCGCATAAGGCTGAGACATTCGGCTGCTTCGATATCACACGAAAGTCAATTTGCTTCTTTGTAGCGATCGGACGAAGCAGTTCAACAACCATCTTCGCTTCATCCTCAAGGCTATGGGCTTTGAGCTCCATGTCGAAGCGTTGCGCTTCAATGCGGCTAAGATCGAGTATTGCATTGAGCGTGGTCATCAAACGAGATGCACTTTGGGTGATGCGCTCAGCATAGACCTGTAGCTGCGATCCTTCAAGCTCCTCCTGAAGCAGCGATGCAAAGCCAAGGATACCCGTCATTGGGGTACGGATCTCGTGGCTCATGCTTGCCAGGAAAGAAGATTTCAGCCGATTGAGCTCTTCGGCTTTCTCTTTCGAGTGCTTCAGCTCCTGTTCTGCCAGTTTCTTATCCGTGATATCGATCGCGATACCTTCGAAGCCGATCGGTTCACCTTCCTTCTCGATCAACGATACGCTTTGTGAGATCCAACGGATCTCACCAGTCGAGCGAATGAGCGGCAATTCGAGATGCGTCGTTGGTATCCTTCGCATGAATTGCCGATAGTAAAATCTTCGAGCCGAATCACGATGACTCTCTTCTACTACATCGTAGTAATTCAGCAACTTGTACTCGGCTAACGAATAGCCCAGGATCCTGCTGCATTGCTCATTGGCAAAAACGTAGTTGCCTTTGACGTCAGTCGTGTAGATCCCAACCGATGCCGACTCGATGATCTGCCGGTATTTCTGCTCGCTGCTGCGCAACGCCTTTTCTACTTCAAGCCTATCGGTCAGATCGCGGGTCAATGAGATAACGTGCCGAACCACGCGAAATCCTGAGGCATCCGGTTCACTAAACTCCGGGCTCAACTGCGCATGAAAGTACCTGGTACCGAAAGGCGTAGAAAATTCGAATTCGGAAAAGACGGTTTGTCCCGTATCGAATACGGATCGTATCCGGTTCAGCCACTCGACTGCGAGTTTGGGCGGCATCCCAGCTTCGAGGTGCGTTTTGCCGAGAAAATGCTCAGGAGCCAAGCCTGTGGCCCTCGTGACAGCGGAGTTGACGTAGATGTGCCTTCCGTCGCGGTCGAATCTTACGATAACGTCCTGAAGGTCTTCGACTAACGCGCGAAAGCTTTCGAGAGATGGCGTATGATCTCTGCCGAGTTGGTGGTTCATGCGGTCAAGAGGCTATCGGCGCACCACTGCGGCTCGCCGATCACGAAAGAAAGCAGGAAGAGGAGAAGCTACTGCATAAAGAGGAGCAATTCCTACAGAGCATGGTTGAAGTGCCATCAAATTTACAACATTCCAAGTCAATTTCCAACAGCTCGATGAAGAATTCATGGAGTTTCCGATCATGACAACCTTCTCCGCCAGCAAAACCCGAGCGTTTTCAAATCTCGGCGTGAGCAGGATCCCATCTACAGGGCATTGAATTTGCTCCACTTCTCGATCCAATTTAGATACCACGAGCTGATTTATGACCCGTCCCACAGATTTTACCGATGCCCTCGAGGCCTACCGATTCATTGTTACCTGGAATGGCAGATCGGTCTACGAGCTGAAAGAAGCGATCAGCTATGTTCGATTCGAGGGAGTTGGATCGATCCAGGCCTCGCTGCTCGAATTGATGAATGACGTTTGCCATAAGCTTGAGGTGAACAGTCCGGTTGCCGACCCGCTTCAACATAAGCCGCTTTGGGCGGTGGATTCGCAAGGCAGGGCGCTCGTCGGCATTCCAGGTCATGAACGGGTCGTCGAATATTTCGAGAATGCCGAATACATGAACAGCTAGCGCAAATTCAGACCGAAATTGAAGAAGCCCCTCTATATTAGAGGGGCTTTCTCGTTTCTTATTCTTCTGGTTCGAAGATATCGCTCTGTGGCGGCGGCGGTGGAGGCGGAGTTGTTGTATCCGTCTCGATCGCTGCATCGAGCTCCTTGTCCTCATCTGCCGGTACGTTTGCGACAGCCGCGAGAACATCCCCATCTCCAAGTTTCACGAGCCGTACGCCTTGCGTATTGCGGCCCATGACTCGGATATCCTTGACATGCTGGCGGATGACCAGCCCATCCTTTGTTACTGCGATCAGATCGTCGTTATCAACGACTTCCTTGATCGAGACTAGTTTGCCGGTCTTCTCCGTTGCCTTCATCGTAATGACACCCTTGCCACCGCGGCGCGTCAAGCGGTAATCGCTTACTTCGCTACGCTTGCCATAACCCTGATCGGATACGACGAGCACCGAAGTGCCAGCACGCCTTGGCGCGATCATACCGATAACTCGGTCATCGTCCTCGAGCGAGATACCACGAACACCGGCGGCCGTGCGGCCCATGTCGCGAACATCCTTTTCGTTGAAGCGGCACGCCATACCTTCGCGAGTACCGATAATGATCTCTTGTGAGCCATTGGTCAAGCGAACGTCTACGAGATTATCCTTCTCATCGAGCGTGATCGCCTGAACGCCAGCCTTACGGATATTGCCGTATGCGGAGAGTACCGTCTTCTTGATCGTGCCATGCTCGGTTACCATCGTAACGAAGTGGGCTTCATCGAACTGTTTGACAGTAATAAATGCCGTGATCTTCTCATCGGTCGGCTTCTCGAGCAAGTTCGCGATCGAGCGTCCCTTCGATGTTCTGCCGGCTTCAGGTATCTCATGAACCTTGAGCCAGTAACACCTACCACGATCGGTGAAGAACATGATGTAGTGATGGGTCGAAGCGATGAACATGTGTTCGAGGAAGTCGTCATCGCGTGTTGCGGCACCGGTTACTCCCTTTCCTCCACGTCCCTGTCTGCGATAACCCGAAACCGGGAAGCGCTTGATGAAGCCCGAGTGTGAGATGGTCACAACAACGTCTTCTTCCGCGATCATGTCTTCGATCGTGAAGTCCTTCGTATCGTAGACGATCTCGGTGCGGCGGTCATTCGCAAACTTCTTCTTGATCTCAGCCAATTCGTCAGAGACGATCTTGAGCTGCAATTCTGGCGATGCAAGGATCGTCTTGAACTGCTCGATCATCTGGATCAACTCGCGATACTCTGCTTCGATCTTACCACGCTCGAGGCCAGTGAGGCGCTGCAAGCGCATATCGAGGATCGCCTTCGCCTGGATCTCCGAGAGCGTGAAGCGCTTTTGCAAGCGCTCGGATGCCTGCTCGGTATCCTTCGACTTCTTAATTACCTGAATTACTTCATCGATGTTGTCCAGTGCGATGATATATCCTTCGAGGATATGAGCGCGCTTCTCTGCTTGTTCGAGATCGTATTGCGTGCGGCGAATGATGACCTCGTTGCGATGCTCGATATAATGCTTGATCATATCGCGCAACTGCAGCACCTTCGGCACCCCACCAACCAACGCCAGCATGATAACGCCGAACGTCGTCTGCATCGACGTATGCTTGTAGAGGTTGTTCAGAACAACCTTCGCCACCGCATCGCGCTTCAATTCCATGACGATCCGCATTCCGTCCTTATCGGACTCATCGCGAATATCAGAAATGCCTTCAAGCTTTTTATCGCGTACGAGATCGGCGATCTTCTCGATGAGATTCGCCTTGTTGACGATATACGGCAACTCTGTCACGATGATCGACTCGCGATCATTCTTGCTCGTCTCGATCGTGGCTCTTGCGCGAACGATAACGCGGCCGCGGCCCGTGCGATAGGCATCGCGTACGCCTTCGTATCCGTAGATGATGCCACCGGTTGGGAAGTCGGGCGCGACGATCCACTTCTGCAATTGCTCCGAAGTGATCTCAGGATTCTTGATATACTGCAGGCAACCGTTGATCACCTCTCCGAGATTATGCGGAGGGATGTTCGTTGCCATACCTACGGCGATACCCGTTGTGCCGTTGACGAGCAAATTCGGGAAGCCAGCCGGCATGACCGTTGGCTGCTGAAGTGTGTCGTCGAAGTTCGGGTAGAAGCGTACCGTGTTCTTCTCGAGATCACGAAGCATCTCCATCGCGAGCGGAGTAAGACGGACCTCCGTATAACGCATTGCTGCAGGAGAATCGCCATCGACCGATCCGAAGTTACCCTGACCATCGACGAGCGGCTCGCGCATCGAGAAGTCCTGCGCCATACGAACGATCGTATCATAGACCGACGCATCGCCGTGAGGATGGTACTTTCCGAGTACTTCACCGACGATACGAGCAGATTTCTTGTACGGACGGTTCGGCGCCATACCAAGCTCGGTCATACCGAAAAGAGTACGACGATGAACCGGCTTGAGGCCATCGCGAACGTCCGGCAATGCACGGCTGACGATAACCGACATCGAATAATCGATGTAACTATCGCGCATCTCGTCTTCTAACTGACGAGGTAAAATTCTTTCAGTAGTCGTTGCCACTTGATTCGTGGTTCGTGATTAGTGGATCGTGGGTCGAATTCCGGCGCCGGCGAGCGAGGATGCCGGGCGGATTTCCATGCACTTTTGGGGACTCCTAAGTGCCATAATTTCAGCAACTTAGACCAGGCGGGAATTGCCCGCATTTTAACCCCGAAACAGCCTCTGACGTTCGTTTTTTGCCATGGTTTTGAGCATCCCAAATACCGCGATCAGCCCCTAGTAGCGGCGCGGTCCTCGCGCCTGGTGGGGTGGGCCGAGTCCCGACGTCAAAGCAGCCGCTCACTCACACATCTACGCCACTTAACTCCTTGTTTTTCAACGTTTCGACTTGCACCTCGTCCAGCATTTCTGACACCTCAGCGAGTGCTGTACCTCCGACAGGAGTTGCGAGCGATGCGCTTCCATCTGGAGCGGCAACCGATTCCTGATCAGATAGCCTAGCCTTACCTAGCTCCACACGCTCCGGGATCGGCTCGGCATCTTCAACCTCGACTCCAGTGATCGTATCCGGAAGGATCTCGAGCGATTCGCCTTGTGAATAATCACCGACCCGGTTTACGCTATCGCTCAATTGGACAAGCGTCTTGTCGAGACCCTGATTACCAGGCTGATGCAGAGAGTACACAATGACCTGCCGACCGAAATGGTCCTTCAGATCTTTGAGCCAATCGACTACGAGTTTCTTATGTCGACTGGACTGAAAGCCGAATTCCAACCCACAGATCACGATCGTGGCGAGCTTCTTTTGGACGACCGCCTGAGTCAGGATGCCAAGCTTCGAGGCGAATTCCCCTGCCCGATATGTCACATGCTTGAACTGTCCGGCATCTGCATGTCTTGCATTGCAGGCGTAAACATGATCGCGCTCGATCTGCGATTGAGCCGCCGTAAGATTGATGAAGAGTACGCCGAAGTCTCTGTTCAGGGTCGCCAGCTGCTGTCTGGCGATCTCGACGGCCTCGCAGTATCCGGCTTCCATCCGGAGGTCTTTATCCCCGTGTAACACATCGATGCGGGGTTGCGTGAACTGTCCAAGAGGGTGAACAGCGAGACGAGGGTTGTATTTATTGCGGTTGCGCATAGGTAGGATGTTGAGGTAGGTTGTATGGGAGGTAGGATCATAGCTCCGCAAGAGAGAGGTGCCGTATCTGATCCAATGTGGTAGATTTGCTGGCTGCAAAGGACTCGCAGCCACCGACAGGCAGAGGGTGCCCATCATTACTTACACTAATATACGAAATTTTTGGGGCAAAGTCAAGGGGTGAGGCGAAGAATTCATCAAAAATCTTTAAAAGTGTAGCGCGAGCTTCAGCTTGCAGGACTACCTACCCAAAGCAGGTGTTCGGAGAGCTGGATCGATTCAGGGTCATCTGCTCGCGTGTACGCGTATTCAGCCAGTTGCTCAAGAGCTTCCTCAGTTAGATCGTCGATCAGCCCGAGTGTACCTCCGTAACCTTCGCAGTTCAACAGTCGCGATGTTGTAAGGCCCGCATTCGACATCAGTTGAACTATCTCGTCAGGATAGTACGATCGATAGTCGTTGAATGCCGACCACTCGACTTCAGGGAAGATGCCTGTTCTTCGAAATTCCTCGAAGAACTGTAGTCTGGATGCAAAAACATCTGGACGCTTATTCCACCACCAACGCAGTGTGCCGAGTTTGTGCAGGAACGCTGAGAAGATGACTCCTTCTGGTTTGATCAGTCGATTAAGCTCGCGGAGTGAACTTGCCACGTCCTGATCCTCGATCAAGTGATATTGAGGACCGAGTGAGAGTATGGCATCGAAAGACGCATCAGGCAAGTGCGAAAGATCCTTCGCGTCTCCGACCTCGATCCGCATTGGCGATGATCTTTCCTCTTCACATTCGGCGTACCGACCTCTTGCGATCTTGATCATTCGTGGTGAGCGATCGACTAATGTTAAGTCGTGGCCGAGCCCACGAAGCCAAAAACTATATTCGCCAGTTGCACCACCGATATCGAGTATCTTTAGAGCTCGATTCGAAGGAAGCGAAGCGAGGATCGCACGCTTTGTGACCTCAAACTCAACTCGGCTAAGAGCGCTGAGTCGAAATTCTTCGCGGTGTGAGAGCACTTCGTAATATCGCATGATCGCAATATACGAAGTATTGGTGATTCACACAAGCTAAAGCATGTGCTACACCTATTTTAGCTTCGCACGGAGGTATTGATCCGGCCAATTGATATCGGCGCCGAGCTCGCGGGCGGCGTGTTGCGGGAAGTACGGATCGCGGAGCATTTGGCGAGCGAGGATGACGAGGTCGGCGCGGTTGCCTGCGATGATGGATTCGGCTTCTTCGGCGGTCGTGATGAGCCCGACGGCGCCCGTCATGATGCCGGTCTCCTGCTTGATCTGCTCAGCGAAGTGCGCTTGATAGAGCGGTCCGATATTGAAGCGAACGCCATTGACGTTGCCGCCCGACGAACAATCGATCAGGTCAACACCATTCTGCTTGAGCACTGCAGCAAGCTTGACCGATTCCTCGATCGTCCAGCCGCCTTCTGCGTGATCGGTCGCAGAGATGCGAACGAAGAGCGGAAGATCTGCCGGCCACACTTCATGCACTGCACCAACGATCTCAAGCAAGAATCTGCAGCGGTTCTCGAAGCTTCCACCGTATTCATCTTCGCGCTTATTGCTGTGTGGTGACAAGAACTCGTGAATGAGATAGCCGTGTGCACCATGTAGCTCCAGCACTTTGAAGCCTGCTTTGAGTGCGCGTGCTGCTGCATCTCTGAACGAGCCCACCATCGCGTGGATCTCATCGACCGTCATCTCACGCGGCACTGGCAGGCCTTCTTTGTACGGCACTGCACTCGGCGCGATCGTCTCCCATCCGCCTTGTTCGATGGGTATCGGCTTGCTACCATTCCATGGCTCTGTCTCACTCGACTTGCGTCCTGCGTGTGCGATCTGCATTCCAGGCACAGCACCGTGCTTCTCGATGAATGTCGTGATCTGCTTCAGCTTCTCGATGTGCTCGTCCTTCCAGATGCCGAGATCCTGCGGAGAGATGCGGCCATCAGGTGTGACGGCAGTCGCTTCCGTAAAGACCAGCGCTGCACCGCCAACCGCGCGTGTGCCAAGATGCACCATATGCCAGTCATTCGCGAAGCCATCCTCGCTCGAATACATACACATTGGGGAGACAACAATGCGGTGCTTGAGCGTAACGCTCTTGATCTGGAGTGGAGAGAAAAGTTGAGACATAATTTCGTTATCGTGCTTCGAGCAAGCGCCTGTTGATCTTGCCATCGCCAATGATGACCCAATTGAAATTGCGCAAATACTTATTGGCAACATCAACTAGCTGCTGAGGAGTTACAGCTGCGAGCTTCGCGTAATCCATAAATGCGTTGCTTACGTCGCCCGTCAGGATCTTCGCCTGACCGAGCGCCACGGCCTGGGATTGCGCAGTTTCCTGCTTCATGTTATTGCCGGTCGTCCAGCGGCCGACCCCGCTCTTGATCGCTTCTGCACGGATCAGATTATTCTGGAAGAAGTCAACGTCATCGTAGATCAACTGCACAGCTGAATCGACGTACGCCGTCTCGAAAGTGATGAGGCCAAGCGAAGTCTTGCCTTCCTGGTCATCGACGTTCGGCGCATACGCGAGCGAATGCTCGACGCGGATATGTGAGAAGACGAAGCCGCCAAAGAAATTGCGCAGGCGGACATATGCGTAGTAGTCCGGGTCTGAGCGATTCGGGATGAGGTAATACGCGAGCGCATAATTCGTTGTCAGCGAACGACCGATCGACCCGAAATGCACACCGGGCGATTGCGACTTCATCGGCATCGGCAGCGGCTGATCGACATAATTGCCTTGCGGCAACTTCATCAGATCTGAGTTACGTATCTTCTTCGTGAGCTCTGCCTTGCTGATGTTACCAACAACCGTCAACAGCATTCGCGAGCGCACCATGATGCTGCGGTAGTGCTTCTCGACGTTCTCGAGCGTCTGGCGATTCACATCCTCTTCGGTCAACATGCGTCCGTAGGGATGCCGCTGAAAGAATATCGAGTCAGCGATGACGCGTGAATATACATCAGGACGCTGATGACGCGAGTTGATGCCGAGCTTTACATTGCGCTTGAAGTTCTCGTACTCGACTGGGTCGAATGTCGGATTTGCGATGACATCAGTGAAATACTTCCACGATGTGTCGAAGGACTCACGCACGGAGCGGAGAGTCATCACAGAGTAATCGCGTGTGTCCTCACCGATGATGTATGTGCCGAGATACTGCATGCGACGTCGCAGGAAGCCCTTGCTGAAGTTCTTCGTGCCCGATGCGGGTGCAACGGCCATCGCGAAGTACTCGGTCGAGATCGGCTGATCCGCTGACAGCACAGATGATCCACCCTTGACAAACATCAACGCGCTCATCACAGCGCTGTTCGGTGTGCCACGGAGGATGACATCGATGCCATCGACGGTGAATTCCTGGACCTCTTCGATGACTTTTGTGTCTTGAGCGGATCCAGCAGTTGCAAAAAACAACGTAAGTGAAATGAGCAGAGCCCGTAGAAACCTGTCATTGCGAGGAGCTTCGAGCGACTTGCGCGAGGGCGACGAAGCAATCTCCTTCGGACCATTCTGATCTTCCTGAGGGGATTGCTTCGTCGGCTTCATCGCGAGGCGATGAAGACCTCCTCGCAATGACGGCATTTGAGAGATTTTCATGGGCGGCCCCCCTTCTGTGCGGTGAGCTTTGTCATATCGAGATTGATGCGGCGTGCCGCGTCTTCGCTCATTGCTACTCCGAGCACAAATGGTTTGCCCTGGATATATCGCTGCACATACTCCTTGATGTCCTTGCGTGTGATCTTGCTTAGCTTATCGAGATAGGTCTCATAGTAATCTAGTCCGGCAGAAGCCCACCAGAACGAGAGATCCTGCGCAAAACTCGATAGCTGCTCGCTGCGATAAAGGGTTTGTGTGCGAAGCACCTGTTTCGCTGTCTCGAATTCTTCATCGGTGAAGTAATCGGGATCGTCGAACTTCTCTACCTGCTCCCAAAATGTTTGCATTACGCGAGAGAGATTCTGAGGAGTCGTTTGGATATCAGCCTGAATCGGCCCGACGTAACGCTGCGTGTAGTACCAGAAATTCGTGCCTTGCGCAAGCCCGCTCTCTTCCAGCTTCTTCTTGAACTCGTGCTCGCTCTGCGTGATGATAAAGCTGAACACATCTGCCACGTAGGTACCCTTATCATCTTTGCCGATCGACGGCCCATGCCAGCGCATCATGACTGTTGCAGTTGGCTGATCGACCGTATCGATCACGAAGATGTTCTTCTTTAGCGGCTTCACGACCGGTGGCGGATCGTTCTTGAAGGGGTCCGGCCCTTTCTTCCACGACGAGAAATATTTCGGCACGAGATGCTTCGCTTCTTCGAGCGTGATGTCGCCAGCGATCACGAGGAGCGAATTGTTCGGGATGTAATATTTGCGCTGAATGGTGCGCATTTGTTCTTGCGTTGCGCGCGAGATCATGCTGCGCTCACCGAGCGGCTCCTTGCGAGATGTGAGATCGCCCCACAGTGCATCAGAGATCTTGCGACCGAAGTTGAAGAGAGGTAGTGCTTCGTTACGGTCGAACTCGCCGAGTACGATATCGCGCTGCTTCTGCAGCTCCTCCTCTTTGAAAAGTGGCGACATGATCGCAGTGGCCATGAAGTCGAGGCCCTTCTCGAAGTTTTCCTTCGGCAGAGTGAAATAATACTGCACGTTCTCTTCATGCGTCTCACCGTTATAGATGATACCCAACTCGTCAACCTTCTGCAGGAACGCGTCCTCGGTCTGTTCGCGAGCGTTCGAGGTGAAGAACATGTGCTCGTAAAGATGTGAGAGTCCGTTATACTCCGGCGGCTCGGTGAACGAGCCGTTCTTCACTGCGAGATCGATCGTCACGATGGGCACGAGATGATTCTGCACAACGAGCACTTCGAGCCCGTTGTCCAGTCTGAAACGCTCCCAGTCTGGAAGCTGTGCATTCGAGATCGCCGCGGTCAGGGTGACCACTATCAGCGCGGCAGATCGGATGAGCCGTGAAAGCTTCATGGATGAGTTAATAATTTCCGGAAGTAGCGCTGATCGGCAGTGCCTTGGCAAACGGTCAGCTAAAACGTACGTCAATGAGAGTACGCGAGTAGTGAGAGGATGTTCTATTAAACATGGCTCATTTACGTGAAAAGTTCACGAGCCGGAGTAGCACGAGGTCCTGCAGATTGTTTACGAGGCTGACCGGTGTGGTGTAGTTGTTTGCCAATATGCTGAAGGCTACCATCTCGCCATCAGCGGTTGAGAGATAACCCGAGATCGTGCGCACGCCAGTTAAGAAGCCTGTCTTTGCCCGCACATTTCCTTGTGCTCGGGTGTCCCGCAAACGTGTCGATAGCGTACCATCAACACCAACGACCGAGAGCGATGGATACAGCGCCGCGAACAGCGTCTTGCGCTGATACATGTGACGCAAAAGCGTGGTGATCTGCATCGGACTGACGAGATCCATGCGCGAGAGTCCGGAGCCATCATAGACCGCCATCTTCTGCGGATCGATGCCGATCGAGCTCACGAAATCCTTCATGGCTTCGGCCCCCTTGTCCCAGCTGCCTTCGCCCTTACGCTCTTTCGCAACTGTTAGATAAACTTGTTCAGCGAAGTGATTATTCGAGCGTTTGTTGATCTGCGATACGATCTTATCCAGTGTAGGGCTCGTGTAATATGCGAGTACTCTGGTCTTCAGATAGGGTATCTTCTTTCTGAGATCGCGCACTGACAGCGTCCTGCCGCGCACTTCAATGCCTCTTGCTTCGAGGACTTCGCGCAGCATCTCGGTTGCGAAGAGCGTTGGATCTTCGACCGTGATATGCTCGCGAACAGTGTCGCCACTTCTTGGGATCTCGCCTGTCATCTTGATCACGTTCTTGCCCTGATCGCGTGTGATCTCTAGCGTCGTTGAGCCCACAACCACGGTGCTATCAACGCCCTTGCGAAGCTTGATCGTGATGCTATCGGCCTTCGTTGTTGCCTGATCGAGTATGTCAACATACTCGGTCTCAGGGGTGAGTGAGTACTTCGGTGGCGCACCGATCTTCGTTGATGGCCATGCGCGAACGGTCACCTTGTTCTCGCCGAAACTCAGGCCGCTCGTCTGCATCGCGAAATAATACGGGATGTCCTCGATCGCCCAGCCATAAGGATAGCGCTGACTCGTGAAGTAGCTATCGTCGCCGATGATGTCACCAACGATGCGTGTGATGCCAAGCCGCTCAAGGGAATCAGCCCAGGCTTCGTACGTAGCGAGCATCGCTCCATCGGAGTTCAGGCTCGGCGAGCCGAACGTTGGGTCGCCAGCGCCGCGTATGATGAGATCTCCGCGAAGCGTGCGATCGCTGATCTTGCCATCGGTGACGAGCTCGGTCGTGTAGGTGAAATCGGGCCCGAGCGTACTGAGCGCCATCGCAGTCGTAAACAATTTTTGATTCGATGCCGGGATGAAACTGCGGGTGTCATTGCGGCGAAAGATATACTGGCCAGTCTCCAGCGACTGGACCGTGATGCCCCAGTGGGCGTTCGAGAAATTCGGGTCCTCGAAAATATCCTCAAGGTCGTTCTGAAGTGATTCAAGCCTATGCTCAGACTGGAGGGCCGGCGTTTGAGGCAAAAGCTGGGCATCAACAGAGCCAATGCCGGTCAAGAGCACCAGAAATAACCGCAGAAGAAAGCTCAGAACTCGACTGTGTCTCATGAGTGGGTAACGAACCGGAAGCGAAGCAACGGATGTTTTATCCAGCCTCCGCTCCACAACGATCTTTTCAAGATTATGACGCCAGAAGTTACACTTTCCGAGTCCGAAGTCGCCACGGTTACCAATGGCAAGGACTTCCTGCCGCTCCGCGCGATCGACCACATCGAGCTCTATGTCGGTAACGCCAAGCAATCTGCCTACTATTACCGCGCAGCCTTCGGTTTTAGCATCGTCGGTTATGCTGGGCTTGAGACCGGCGTCCGCGACCGCACTTCCTATGTATTACAACAGGGGAAGATCAGGCTCGTTCTGACCACCCCGCTGACCCCAGATCATCCTGCCCAGGATCACATCCGCAAGCATGGTGATGGCGTCATCGGCATAGCCATCGAAGTCGACGATGCTGAGCAGGCGTACATCGAGACGACCAAGCGCGGCGCGATCGGCGCGTTCGAGCCGCAGGAGATCAAAGACGAGAATGGTGTCTTCGGCGTCTCAGCGATCAAGGCGTATGGCGACACGCTGCACGTGTTCGTCAACCGCAAAGGCTACAATGGCTTTGCACCTGGATACAGACAGATCACTACGCCTGATATTGTTGCGCGGCCATGCGGACTCGCTGCTGTTGATCACATGGTCGGCAACGTCGGCTGGAATGAGATGAACCGCTGGGTCAAGTGGTATGAAGAAGTGATGGGCTTCCACCTTTTCCTCTCCTTCGATGATAAGGATATCTCGACCGAGTATTCAGCACTGATGTCGAAGGTGATGGCATCCGGTTCGGAGAAGATCAAATTCCCGATCAACGAGCCGGCGACAGGCAAGCGCAAATCGCAGATCGAGGAATACATCGACTGGTATGGCGGACCTGGGGTGCAGCATATCGCGATGATCACTGGCGACATAATCGCATCGGTTCGCAAGCTCGCCGAGCAAGGCGTAGAATTCTTGAAGATCCCTTCATCGTACTATGACGATCTCGAGGCGCGCGTTGGCAAGATCAACGAGCCGATTGCAGATTTGAAGGAGCTTGGCATCCTTGTCGATCACGATGATGACGGCTACATGCTACAGATCTTCACAAAGCCGGTGCAGGACCGCCCGACACTCTTCTTCGAGATTATCCAGCGCCGCGGCGCCCGCTCCTTCGGCAAAGGCAACTTCAAAGCCTTGTTCGAGTCCATCGAGCGTGAGCAGGAGCTGAGGGGAAATTTGTAAGCTCACTGAGCAGGAAGTTTTAACTGCAAAGACGCAGAGGTCACAGAGATAATACTCTGCGAACTCTGCGTCTTTGCGGTTTATGTCCTATCGATCTTAAGGCTCTAGTCGCTTCTGCAAATAGATCATATCTAGCTCTCGATCGAACTTATTGCCGATGCCTGGAAAGTAGGCGACACGATCGTAGTGATGCTTTTCAAAGAAGTGTGCGCTTTGTGCATTCTCTGCACAGACGCCCGCGATAATATCACGAAGTCCTCGTTCGGAAGCAATTCGTTCGAGGCGTTCGAGCAACAGTTTGCCAAGCCCTTTGCTGATGCTCTCAGGGTGTAAGTAGATGCTCACCTCGGCACTGTATCGATAACCTGGCAGCGGCTTCCACGGTTTGAGAATTCCATACCCGAGAAGCGTCGAACCGTCCTGAAGTACATACGATGCGCAACTGTCGTCACCAATCCCAACCTTTTGCTTCATCCTTTGCAGACCGACAGGCTCAAACTCAAAGGAGTAGGTGGTATTGAGGACGTAGTGGTTGAAGATCTCTGCAACCTGAGGAAGATGCGCCTCTGCTAAGGGGAGAATGTCAAATGCTGACATAGTTCTGATCGGTTTACCGCAGAAACGCAGATAACGCTAAGATGTTTCTCTGCGATCTCTGCGTCTCTGCGGTTTATGACCCAACTCGAAGCAAGCTGTATTTTTGTGTTTCATCTATCTCTCTCAAATGAAATTCAACACCGGCGAAGCACTTATTGCACACGAGATCCTTCCTTCGAGGGATGGCTCGCACACTCCTCTCCTCTATCTTCATGGTGCGCTGGGGACGAAGGAGCAATTTGCGCCGTATATCGAGCGGTTTCCCGAGAGGACGCAATTCCTGATGGACTTCCCCTCGCATGGTCGCAGTACCACTGAGGCGAGTTCGATCGATACGAAGTGGCTTGCCGCAGAGACGATCAAGACGCTCGATCACTGGCAGGTGCCGAAGGTCGATATTATCGGCTACAGCATGGGCGGATATGTTGGGCTCGAGATGGCAGTGATGCAGCCCGAGCGCGTGCGCTCGGTTGTCTCGCACGCAATGAAGTTTTATTGGACGCCCGAGAGTATCGCGGCATCGATGAATGATCTCAAGCCGGACGTGCTGAAGACGCGAAGTGAGAAGGCATTTAATGCGCTCTCTAAGATGCACGAGCCGAATGGGCTGGAGCGGACTATGGCGTTGAGTAGTAAGCTGATCGAGAGCTTTGCCTCGTACGGTCTCGATACTTCAGCACTCAAGGCGACGGGCATACAGACCCTCCTCAGCGTCGGCGATAGGGATGAGCTGGTATCGCTTCCTGAGATCCTGCGGTTGTATCAGGAGCTTGGATTAGAGCATGCGAGTCTGGCGATCCATCCAAACACAAGGCATCCATTTCATTTCCTTTCGCCGGATTCGTTTGAGAGAGCGATCAGGCAGTTTTGGAGCAAGCTTCCAGCATAGACGGTGTGTCATCCTGAGCGAGCTTTAGCGAGTCGAAGGATCTCCCTAACTCTTGATGACATGCAGGGAGATCCTTCGACTTCGCCGCCCCTCGTTTGATGCTAGCGCATCAAAGCTTCGGGGTCGGCTTCGCTCAGGATGACACTAGTAATAATTCACAACCGACACCATGAGAGAAGAGAAGGATTCACTAGGCTCGTTGCAGATACCCGATGATGTCTATTATGGTATTCAGACGCTGCGCGCAGTTGAGAACTATCCGATCTCCGGCATCACGATCCATCCTGCGTTCATCCGCGCGTATGCATCGCTGAAGAGAGCATGCCTACTGGCGAACGTTGGGACAGGCGCGTTCACCGATGAAGCGAAGGCCGATGCGATCCTGAAGGCCTGCGATGAAGTGATCAAGGGCAAGTTCGACGATCAGTTTGTAGTCGATGTCTTCCAAGCCGGAGCGGGCACGAGCACGAACATGAACTTCAATGAGGTGATCGCGAATCGTGCGCTAGATATCATGTGTATAGCGCGCGGCAGCTACGATGTGATCTCGCCGAACGATCATGTGAACATGTCGCAGTCGACGAACGACACGTATCCAACCGCGATGCGCATCGCTGCGACGATCCTGCTTCACGAAAAGCTCTTCCCATGCCTGTTGCAACTTGAGCGCAGCTTTAGTGAAAAGGCGCGAGAGTTTGACACAATGGTTAAGTCCGCGCGCACCCACTTGCAGGACGCAGTGCCCATGACGCTCGGTCAGGAATTCGGTGCATGGGCGGCTATGATGAAGCGGCATGGCGAGCGCTTGCAGCAAGCAGAACGTGATATCAAGCAACTCGGCATCGGCGGCAGTGCTGCGGGCACGGGCCTCAACACGCCTAAGGGTTACCGTCAGGAAGTTGTTGTGAAACTCAATAGCATCTATGGCTACAGCTTCTCGTCGAGTGAGAATTTGTTCGAGTCGATGCAGTCGCTCGCGCCATTTGTGCATTTGGCTGCAGCACTCAAGAATCTTGCGCTCGACTTGCTCAAGATCTCAAGCGATCTTCGATTGCTCTCGTCAGGCCCGATGACAGGACTTGCCGAGATCATGCTTCCATCAGTTCAGCCTGGCAGCAGCATCATGCCAGGCAAAGTGAATCCTTCGATCCTTGAGATGACGTCGCAAGTGTGTTTGCAGATTGTTGGTGTTGAGGCTGTGGTCGCGATGGCGTCGCAAGCTGGGCATCTCGAGCTTAATGTGATGATGCCTGTCGTGCAGTACAATCTTTGCTTCGGCATTGAGATCATGGCGAACATGATCGGTGTGCTGCGCACACGCTGCCTCGATGGCATCACTGCTGACGAAGACCGCATGCGTCACTTCGCAGAGACGAGCGGCAGTCTTGTCACTGCTCTTGCACCGAAGCTCGGGTATCTCGAAGCTGCGAACATTGCGAAAGAGTCGCTTGAGACGCAGCGCCGTATAACGGAGATCGCCCTGGAACGAGGACTGATGACGGCTGAGGAGTTGAATGCCACGCTCGATCTGATCAAGATGGCAAAGCCGCACGGATAATCGTCCAGATAAACGCGTCATTTCTCGACTTCGCATTCACTGATCTTCACTACGCTCGATCATTGAATGCTCCGCTCGAAATGACGGCTGGGTTCAGAGCCTTAATACTTAGGGACTGTCGGATCGATCTTATCCGACCACGCGAGGATCCCGCCCTGCAGATTACGGGCTTTTTCGAACCCATTCTTGCGGAGATATTCGACGACCATCGCGCTGCGTCCGCCAACTTTGCAATGCACAATGATGTCTTCGTCGGGATCGAGATCCTGCAATCGGGCAGGTACGACGCCCATCGGGATGAGCTCCCCGCCGATGTTTGCAATCTTAAATTCATCTGGTTCACGGCAATCGATCAGGCGATGCGCCGTTCCGCTATCGCGCATCTCTTTCAACTCCTGAACAGTGATCTCGAATGGTACTGACATCTCTTACTGTGGTATCGTAAAGAACCTGATCGCATCCTGCGCAAGCTCGAGCAACGGCCCAAAGTATATGCCAAGGACGATCGTCGGGATAAGAAAAACGAAGAGCAATACGCGCGATGGCCATGAGTACGCGAGCTTGCCATCAGCGGTCAGGCGCAACTCGGCTTCGTCGTGGCTTCCTACCATGATCTCCGCAGTGTTTTCACGCATGAACATCGCGATCATCACACGCAGATAGTAATAGACCGAGATGATCGTGTTCACGATCGCAATGATCGCAAGCCAGAGCCATTCAGGCTGCGTAAGGATAGCGGAAAAGAGATAGAGCTTTCCGATAAAACCAACGGTCAGCGGCAAGCCGATCAGCGAAACGAGAAAAACAGATAGCCCTGCCGCCAGTAATGGCGCGCGTCTACCCAATCCCCGGTAATCTTCGAGCTCTTCGGAGCCAACTCGGTTCGCCAGCAACTGCACGACGTAGAACGCGCCCAAATTCATGAAGAGATACGCGATGAGATAGATCAGCATCGCAACAACGCCTTCATCTCCCTTTCCACGCGATACACCAAAGCTTCCTACTTGCGCGCCCGCGACTACCAGTCCCATCAGGATGTAGCCAACATGTGCGATGCCGCTGTATGCGAGCAATCGCTTCACATTGGTTTGTTGTAGCGCTGTCAAGTTACCGAGCGTCATCGTAAGCGCACTGATGATTGCCAGCACGATCGGCCACGCCACGATAGGATCGCCAGTAGCTGGGTCCATCGGGAAAGTGAAGAACAGAAAGCGCATCAGCAAACCGAATCCCGCCGCCTTCGAGGCGACGGAGAGAAATGCAGTAACTGGTGTCGGTGCTCCTTCGTAAACATCTGGTGTCCAGAAGTGGAACGGCACCATGCTGATCTTGTAGCCCATGCCGACGAGCGACAGGATCAAGGCTACCCACAGTGCAATGTTATTTGCGCCGAACGCTGGATCGCCGATCTGCATCGCAAGGATCTGACGGATGGCGATGATGTTCGTCGAGCCCGTCATACCATACAGATAGGAGAAGCCGAAGAGCATCAAGCCAGATGCGAACGCACCATAGAGGATGTATTTGAGCGCGGCCTCAGAACTCCTGATCGTACCCTTGTTGAAGCCAGCCATGATGTAGCCAGCGACCGAAACGATCTCGAGCGAGATGAACATCATCACCAGGTCCATCGAGGCTGGCATCAAGTACATCCCGAAACACGATGCGACGATCAGTGCAAAGTATTCGCCGGATCGCTCTTGGTTGACACGCACTTCACGCGAGGCAAGCGACATCAGTATTACCAAGGCGCCCGCAGTACCGATCAACATCTTGAAGAACACAGCGAGGTTATCGACCACAAGCATTCCATAGGGCACGATGCGCTCGCCTTGCTCCGAGACCATCGGGCCGAAGAGCGTCTGGGAGTAAGTGAAGATCATCTTCCCGCCTTCCCATTTCGGTGAATGCGGGATGTACTCGATCGCTGAGAGATAGACCGATGCAGCCACAACTGCGAAAGCAAGGAATCCTGTGATAAGTCTTCGGCTCTCTGATCGACGAACAAATAGATCGACGATGATGACAAGCAAGAATCCGCCGAGCAACACAAGCTCCGGCGTGAAGTAGTACAGGCTATACTCCACCCACGGCTGCGTGGTGTTCGCGAGCTCCCGCAAGGCGGAATGCTGTGTGGCTGTTTGTGCTAATATCCCTGGCATCAGCGAACAGTTGAAGCTGCCTGCACTACATCCTGTCCCGCAGAGTGAACGAACGCAACGAGCGCATTCACGCTCGAAGACATCAGGTTGATAACCGGACCGGGATAGATGCCGAGGAAAATAATGATCGCAGCAAGCGGCACGAGTGTCACGAGCTCACGGCCATTGATGTCCGGCATTGTGCTCCATTTCTCAGGCACCGTGCCGAGGAACATGCGCTGTAAGGTCCAGAGCATGTAGGCTGCGGTGAGAATGATGCCGAGCGTCGAAAGTATCGTGATAAGCTGATGCACCTGGAAAGCCCCCATGAAAACGAACGCCTCGGAGATAAAGCCCGAGAGCGCGGGTAATCCAAGCGATGCAAAGAATGCGATCACGACCAGCCCGAATAGCTTCGGCATCTGGTTCGCGAGTCCGCCGAACTCGTTCACGCCACGTGTCTTCGCGCGGTCATAGATCACGCCGACGATCAGGAAGAGCATCGCGGTGATCGTCCCGTGATTGAACATCTGTAGCACGGCACCAGAAATACCCTGCGAGTTGATCGCTGAGATACCGAGCAGCACATATCCCATGTGCGAGATCGAGCTATAAGCAATGAGCCGCTTCACATCTTTCTGCGCCATCGCGCAGAGCGCACCGTAGATAATGTTCACGAAACCGAACCAAGCGATCCACACGCTGAGATCGAGCGCTATCTCAGGGAAGATACCGAAGCACATTCTAAGGATACCATATGTACCCATCTTGAGCAGCACACTAGCCAGCACAACAGATATCGCCGTTGGTGCTTCAACGTGTGCATCGGGCAGCCATGTATGGAATGGTATCATCGGGATCTTCACAGCGAACGCAAAGAAGAGTCCGAGGAAGCCGGCGTATCGCCATGCTGTTGCGAGCCCGGAGAAGACGGCGCCCTCAGCGTGATTCGCGGGGTTCATCATGTCGATGATGTTGAACGTGTGGAAGGTCGTCGGTTGTCCGGCACCATCGACTCCGCCTGGTATCGCGGTCGTTGCATAAAGTCCGACCATCGCGAGCAGCATCACGACCGATCCGAGCAGCGTGTAGATGAAGAACTTGATCGCTGCATACTCGCGGCGTGGTCCGCCCCAGATGCCGATGAGGAAATACATTGGCAGGAGCATCAGCTCCCAGAAGATGAAGAAGAGAAAGAAGTCGAGTGCGCAGAAGACGCCCATCATGCCGGTGCAGAGCAAGAGATACATGAGGTAGTATCCCTTCTCATTGCGATCGATCGAATAACTTGCGACGCAACCGATGAATGAGATCAATGCGGTCAGCATCACCATCAAGACAGACAGCCCATCGATCGCCATCAAATAGTCGATCGAGATGTTGCCGAAGATACCTAGTCCGGAAACCCGTATCCACTCGTACTTCTCGACGAACTGGAACGCCGTCGGATCATTGATGCCCGAGCGCGTAGGGTCATACGCCATCCAGATCATTGCTGCAAGCACGAGTTGCAGTCCGGTGAATCCGGTCGCGACGTAGCGGATCATCCTGCTATCTCGTGGCAGGAATGCGATGACCAACATGCCAACGATCGGCAGGAAGGTGATCAGCGATAAATACGGCAATGACGGCATATGAATCTAGAGTCCGTTAGCCAATAAAAAATACATTACGCGCCGATGAAGAAATAGCGCACGAGAAAGATCATCACGATAATGCCAGTAAGCGTAAGCGCCATATAGGTCTGTACCTTACCACCCTGCACCGTTCTGAACAACAACCCAAAGAACTGTACGACACCACCGATGAGGCTCACAATGCCATCAACGACGTACTTATCGAACCAACCGCTCGTCTTTGCGCCGATCAGCGTGATGCGCGTCGTCATATTAACAATACGGTCGATCACGTTATCATCGAACCACGCGACGATCCTCGACAAAAGCAGTATCGTATCGACGAAGAGAAAATCGTAGAGCTCATCAAAGAAGAGCTTGCGATAGCTGAACCGGTGGATCGGACCAAGTCCGCGCCTGAGTCCTGCCGAGATACCCGGCTTTTTTGCATATATCAACCATGCAAAGAGCAATCCGGCCAACGCAACACCTAACGAAGTTAGCGCTGTGGACCAGCCGACATGTCTAGACATCGCCGCGAGTGCTTGCTGATGTTCTAGCTGCGGAGCCTGCACTGTGCTCACTTGCTTATCCTCTTCAGGGATATAGCGCAGTTCTTCTTCGAGTTCAGGATCGACGACCGGCGCTTGCGAGGTGGTGGTTGGTGCGACCTGCTTCTCTTGGTATGTAAACTTTGGTGCGGCTGATTGTGGTACGATCTGGCCAGGTGTCGGTACCCACTTTGTAATGAACCAGCTCTTTGTCGGATTGATCGGATTGAGGCCGTACCAGATCCAAAGCGATAGTGCAGCGAGGACAACCAGCGGTGCCACCATCATCAACGGTGATTCGCGCACCTGATCGTTCACTTCCGGACGCGCAGGCTCACCGAAGAATACTTTGATCACCAGCTTGCCCATGTAGAGCGCTGTGAGAAATGCAACGACGAATCCGATGTATGGCAACGCTATCGCGATACCCTGTTGAAGCTCCCCGTATGCGCTAACTCCGGACAAGATCTCGTCCTTCGACATGAAGCCCGAGAAGAGCGGAATACCAGCAAGCGCCAGCGTCGAAGCGATGAACGTCCAACCGGTGATCGGCATCTTCTTCAGCATGCCGCCCATGTTGTAGATGTCCTGTGGATCTGTCTCATGATCAAGTCCGTAATGCAGCGAGTGGTGCATCGCATAGATCACCGAGCCCGCACCAAGGAAGAGGCAAGCCTTGAACATTGCATGAGTGACCAGATGGAAGAGCCCTGCGCTGAAGGCTCCGGCACCGATCGCCATGATCATGTAGCCAAGCTGTGAGACGGTTGAATACGCCAGGATGCGCTTGATGTCGTTCTGAGTGATCGCGATGACCGCCCCGATGATTGCAGTGATAGCTCCGATGCACGCAATGATGAACATCGCATCTGCCGTGAGCATCGGGAAGATGCGTGCGGTGAGATAGACTCCTGCTGCGACCATCGTAGCCGCATGGATCAGCGCCGAGACTGGGGTCGGACCTTCCATTGCATCTGGCAGCCAGACGTGCAACGGGAATTGCGCGCTCTTGCCGATCGCTCCGCAGAAGATCAGAATGCCAGCGAGCGTCAGTGTATCGTTCGGATACATGTTGAAGATGCTGAAGGTCTGTGGCAGCCCTGCGCTAATGAGATCGAAGATCTCGGACAGCGTAAACGTGTGGAAGTGCGAGAAGAGCAACAGCGTGCCAACGAGCATCGCGGTGTCGCCGATGCGATTGACGATGAAGGCCTTCTTTGCGGCCTGCTGCGGACCCGGCTTCTCATACCAATGAGAGATCAGCGAGTAGCTCGAGAATCCGACAAGCTCCCAGAACATGAAGAGCGACAGCAGATTATTCGAGAGCACGATGCCGACCATCGAGAAGGTAAAGAGTCCGAGAAAGGCATAGTATCGCCCGTATCGGACATCGCCCTTCATGTACTCACTCGAATAGAGATGCACAAGCGCCGAGACGAGAAAGACAACCACGAGCAGGATCGCTGTGAGATTGTCGATCATAATGCCGAGCTTAAGCGGCCACTCACCTACTCCAGGTACATCGCCGAAGCTGAACCACTCGAAGTTGTACTCGATCGCGGCGGTGCGAAGTCCCTTGAGCTTAAGATATGCGATGTAGATCGAGAGCAGCAGACCGAACACCATGACCGGGATACCGATCAGATGTGCTCGCATGCGAAGACTGCGCTGATTGAAAATGATCAGCACGAATGCCAGGAGCGGCAACGCGAGCAGGTAAAGGGACAGCTGTACGATCTCGTGCATCAGTCCCTCAGAGTATTAACTTTTGCGACATTCACCGATTGGAAGACCCGATAAATATTGAGCACGATCGCCAGCGCAACAGCTGCCTCAGCCGCGGCGATGACGATGATAAAGATCGAGGCCATTTGGCCAGAGAGATTGATCCCTCCATAGCGCGAGAAAGCGATAAAGTTGATGTTCGCAGCATTGAGTACTAGCTCCACGCCCATCAGCACGGCGATCGCATTCTTTCGCGTAAGAATTGCGAAGAGCCCCAGCAGCAGCAGCACTGCGGCGAGTATCAGGAAATGCGGAAGACC
>JBKJTP010000142.1:0-2897 GCA_046590195.1 Kapaibacterium sp. (SeqCode)
TTACTTACTTGGCTGTCCGCCCCGATCCAAGTGATCCTCGCGACCCGCTTATTGACGTCCTAAAACGGCTGAATGAGACGATGCCCCCTATCAGAAAGGAATAATGGGCGTAAGTAAAGAGAGGTAGCCGGTGGGGTGAGGACAGCCGGAGGGGGTGGGTCGCGCGGGGCACAATGCTTTCGCAAACACTAAACTTAACCACCAACAACTACCTCAGCGCATCCTCCAGCGCCGTTCTGCCATCCGTCTTCTCGTCGCGGTACTTGATGATCAGCGGTGTATAGATCGAAAGGCCATGCTCCTTCGCGAACTCCGACTTCCCTGCTGCGCTGCGAGAGCCTGCGATGATGACTGCGCCTTCTGGGATGATCAGCGGCTCATCGGCTGATGCACGTGAGATGATGCGCGAGTTGACGAGATCGTAGATCGGTGTTGAGCCAGTGAGTATCACACCCGTACCGAGCACTGCGCGCTTCTTCACGATACAGCCTTCATAGACGCCGGTGTTGCCGCCCATCATCACATCATCTTCGATGATGACAGGCATCGCACCTGCGGGCTCGAGGACTCCGCCGATCTGCGCGGCAGCCGAGATATGCACCCTCTCCCCAACTTGCGCGCATGAACCAACCAGCGCATGAGAATCGACCAGCGTACCCTTGCCAACATACGCGCCGATATTGATGTAGGCCGGAGGCATCATGATAACACCCGGCGCAACATAAGCGCCATCGCGTATCGACGATCCGCCAGGCACTACGCGGACGTTGCTATCAAGCGTGAAGCTCCGGACCGGCACCGTCTCCTTATCGAAGAACTGCCAAGGCGCTGCTGAATCAACCTCCTGCAGCTTACCAAGTTTGAAGCCGAGCAGGATCCCCTGCTTCACCCAGGCATTGACGCGCCAACCTGTTGGCGAAGCTGCATCAGGTTCTGCTGCCCTGACCTCTGCGTCGTTCAGCGCGATGCGCAGTTCAGCGACCAGCTTCAATGCATCGTCACGACGAACGACAAGGTCCTCAGACGATAAGGCTACAAATTCTTCAACGCGTTGCTTGAGATCCACGATAGATAGAAAGAAAAGATTTTAGAAGAAACAACAAACCCTCCCGGAAGCCCTAAGGCGCAGCCAGGAGGGTTTGCAAATGCTTGTCGAATTACTTCAGCTTGAAGCTTGCGATCGACTTCTCGAATGCTGGACGGAATGAGTCCTCCATCGCTGCTGGCCAGTTAACCGTCAGGCGATAGATCTTGTCGCCCTTAGCGACGAAATATGCACGGCTCTTGACGCTTGCGTTGAACGAGTAGTTGATCACCTTGCCCGCAGCACCGCCAACCGTTGCATTGCCGACGCCTGCTCCGCGATAGACCTTCGTTGCATTCTCAGCTACGAACTTATCGAATGTCGTATTCTTGCCATCGAGGATATCGACCTGGATCGTCGCGTCATTACGATCGCCCTTGATCGCTACGCCCTTGCCAGTAGAACCTGCCGAGAAGTTATCAGGATAGCTGATCGAAAAGCCCTGGCCATCGAACGACTTCATCGCATCCGACGGGCGCTGTTCTTCCATCATGCGCGCCTGCGCGGCGGAATCGAGCTCGCCAGTCGGCGAGGCACTCTGCACATAACCGAGCGTCACTGACTTCTCCGCCAGATCAAAGACCGGACGATACTTCGCCATGCGGCCTGCGCCGAATGTCGCGGCATCGAAATACGTCACGACCGAATCCTGCACGCCGAAGATACGGTAACCCGCGTAGCCGTTCGGATCATCGCCCTTGACCTTGTAGTCATAGCGGATCGCTGGCTGGCCGCCGAGCGTCGTCTCCTTCGGACCGGTGAAGTCAACGTTGTCGATCTGATTCTTGAAGCTCTCGGCAACGGTCTCTGGCGTGGTGTTCTCTTCGGAGCCAACCTCGATACGTGCGCCGTAATCGCCTTCGGTGAACTTCGAGAAGCGAGTACCGGCGCCTTGCGTCGTGTAGTACGTCGTCTTCTTGCCAGGTTGCGACTCAGCGACCCATGCCTTCGGAGCCTTGAAGCTGGACTTGTAGACCATATCCTTGTAGGTCACGGTCTCGCCTGGCTGGACCGGCGTCATGTCCTCGTCACGGCTGCAGCTTGATAATGCAATAGATGCTGCAAATAGGAAGAGAGCGGCAAGAGAGATTCTGCTTCTCATGTAATATTGATCGTTAATATCGAAAGTGATTATTTAAACTCTTATCGTAACACTTATTCTTCCTGATCGGCGCTTTGGAAGAACCGGACGTTCGCGTCGAGACCCTGCTTCCGCAATTGATCCGCTAGTTTCCTAACCGAGATCAACGTTGAGTCAAGATTCCGGGCGAACTGCTCGTCACGCAACAACTTACCGATCGCCGACTTGTCGTTGTTGACGCTACCCAGCACCGTATCGAGCTTGCCCAGCAGCCGGTTGGCGTGGCCGAGCGTCACCTGAGCCGAGCTCATCGCATAACTTGCGGAGTCTATAAACGCTCTAATTCCCGGGCGGTTCTCTCGTAACATCGCGTTAATATCAGCCAGAGCCGTTTGAGCTTCGGCCAGCGTATTTTTCAACCCATCCGAGTTCTCGGCCAGCATCCGGTCGGCACGGCCAGCCAGCCGGTCAACCGAGACCAGAGCCTTGTCGGCATTCGTCAGCGTACGATCGACGTCGCCGCGCAGATCGCCCTCGGCGAAGAAGCCGTTCAGCGAGCTCAGCAGCGTATCGGCTTTGATCGCCACAGACTTCACCGTTTCCGACAACGACCCGACCATCGCCACCAGCGAACCGATATCGCCAGTATAATCGCCGCGGATCACGGCCCCATTCGGCAGCTCATCGGCGGCGCGGCCGCTGACGAGCTCCACCTTCTTGCCGCCCATCAGC
>JBKJTP010000208.1:0-8028 GCA_046590195.1 Kapaibacterium sp. (SeqCode)
CGCGCAGAAGCTGATAGTACACTTGTAATCGCTGAGCGTGCGCAGCATGTTCTCCGGCGTGAACTGATCGAGAAGCACAACGCTCGCACCGAATCGGAATGGGAAGATGAGCAAGCCGCCCAAACCGAACGTGAATGCAAGCGATGGATGTCCGCCGAAGATGTCGTCGGGTGTTGGATTCAGAATATTCTTCGCGTAGCCATCGGCGATCGCGAGCACATCATCCTGAAAGTGTACAGTGCCCTTCGCATCGCCGGTCGAGCCCGATGTGTAGCCAATCAATGCAACATCATGACGCGATAGCTTCGCTGGCTTCAGCTCCTTCGATTCTTGTTGCCAGATGTCTTCAAACGACTGATACTTATCGTCCTTGCCGTTGCATACAAGAATGTTTGTGACCGTTTCGCACTGTGGTTCTGCACGCTTCACTTCATCGATCCATGCAGCATCGCAGAAGATCACCTTGCACTCGGCATCATTCGCACGATAAGAGATCTCGCGTGCGCGAAGCATCGTCATGATCTTCACAGCAACTGCACCGATCTTGAGCGTTGCGAGCCAGAGCGCCACGGCGGTCGGCGTATTCGGGAAGCGGAGCATCACGCGGTCACCTTTTGCGATCCCGAGATCGAGCATCGCGTTGCCCATCTGGTTGACCATCTCGTAAAGCTCGTGGTAGGTCAGTGTCTGCTCTTTGTAATAGATCGCGATCTTGTCGCCAAAGCCACGCTCGAGATTCGCATCGAGCAGTTCGGCTGCGGCGTTCAGTAGCTGTGGATACTCGAAGTCCGCCGTCTCATAAATGCGCTTGCCCCAATGGGCTACGGGAGGGAGATACTTACCAAACTGATCGGCGGTAGATTGAGCCATCATACAGAGGATAACAAGACTTGTGGGGGGCCGTGCGCTTGAGCGGGCCGAAGACCAACGAACAACTGTATAAAAATACCAAATCGCCCGGGTTCAGTTGCAAAGCGGCTCTCGAGGTTAGAGCTTTATGAACGAAAGTTAGTTCTTGCCGCCTTTTTTGTCCGTGCAGCTATCCAGATACCGGCTGGCCCGATACCTGCCTGATAGAATCCTGTTCGCCGTTATAGACTCCGATATTTCACTATTATGAAAAAGATCTTATTTCTCTTTTTACTGACTATCGGCCTTGCCGCGCAGGCGCAGGCAAAGCCTTTCCTCCTCACTGGCCGGATGGATTACCTTGCCGATCTTGAGGGCGGCTGCTGGTTCTTGTCCGCTGAGGATGGAGAGCGGTACCAGCTGATCGGGACCGAAGAGCAGATGGACAAGCTCCGCGTCATTGGCCGAATTGTGAAGCTGGAGGTCGAGGAGGCCAACAACATGGCGTCGATCTGCATGTCGGGCAAGCCGGTGCGGATCACAAAGGTTATCGATAACATCGGATTCCCGATCGATCTGCCGTACGTTTCGGTCAAAGCGACCGGCCGCATCTACAAGACCAAAGCTGGCTGCTGGTATCTGAAGACGACAAAGGGTCAGAAGTACGATCTGGAGCTTGCGAACATCCCCAAGGCCAAGCGCAAGAGCGGCACGAGAGTAAAGAATCAGACTTTCCGCATCTTCATGGATAAGAAGGCGAGCGATTGCGGCTTTGATGGCAAGGCGACCTTCGTGTTCCAGAAAGCCAAGGCAAAGCATGACGTCCGTAGCAAGGCAATGGAAAAGCGCGCCGCTGATCCACGATAACGCAAGCAACTAACCCTTAGGGACTAGCCGAGTCTTGCGATGAGGCCGAGCAAGATCGGCTTAGTCGTATCAGCAGCCGAGTGGTGTATGGCGAGATAGCCTGCACGCTCGGCTGCTTCGATGTTCGGCAGTTTGTCGTCGATGAAGATCGAGCGTCCGGGTTCGAGATCGAACTGCGCGGTCAAATGATGGAATATCTCAAGCTGTGGCTTGATCATCCGGCATTCGCAGCTGAATACACGGCCGTGAGCGCGCGCAAGCTGCGGATGTTCTCGCAGGACGAACTCCGTGTGAAACGGATTGGCGTTCGAGAGAATGTAGATGTTGTGACCAGCCTCCAGCAGCTCGTCGTAGATCTCGAACATACTCGGATCAGGGTGCAGCATCTGTTGCCAGACCTGCTCAAGCTCCGGCTGCGTCCCTTCCCACTCACATAGCTCCCGGACTTTGGCTGTAAAAGCCTTCGCATCCAGGTCCCCGATATCCCAGGCATCGATGAGTTCTGCGTCGAACAGCCGCTCCCGGATCACCGAGATGTTCAGGATCGAGCGCTCGGAGATCATCCTAGCGGCCTTATCCATGTCGCAGTGGATCAGGACATTGCCGAGATCGAAGACGATGTTCGGAAGTTGAGGCAAAGGTCGCGAGATTAGTTAGCGTAAGTTTGCATGGAATTGCATCAACATTTGACGCCATAGCTTCCCTCCTGTTTCAAGACTCATCGCTTCGCCCTGCTTAATAAGAAGCACATCTTCTGGCTCATCCCGATCGCGCTGCTGATAGCAGGCTGCGCTATTTGGCGCGTGCCGTTTTCGGTCTTCTGGGAGATCGCTTTGCTTGCGTGGTTCATGCTGGCGCCCGGATACGCTGTCGTCAGATGGATCGGTTCGATAGAGACGAGTGCTTCTCAGCGATTTGCTCTAAGCTGCGCGATCGGGCTAGGACTCACAGTGCTTGTACGCGTCGCATTGCACCTGATTGAGGCTCGCGATCATGCGGCCGCCACGATATCGGTGCTGACAGCGATCGGATTGGCGTGGGGATATATCATTAAACGCCAACGACCTGTCGAGAACGATACAGGCTCTGCATCGGCTGCGCTCGCATTCGTGGCAGCGCTCTGCACGCTATTTGTGCTGATATACAATTTCCAGGGCATCCATTATACAGGAGATACGCTCGTGATGCGTGGGCTGTTTGCGATCGATCTCCCTTACCTAATTGGGAACATGCCGAGCCTGGACCTATACAGCCAGATGCGTGATATGCATCAGAACGGTCTCTGGTTTCCCTATCACGACCATGTCTACCGAGCTATTTCTGTCTCACATCAAGTCGGTGGATCTGAGTACTTCTCATTGATCTCATACTCATTCCCACTGTTCGGAAGCGTGTGTGCTAGCATCTCCACATTCGCACTTTTTCGAACCAGGCTTACAGTTCGCACTGCACTCATGTCGACGGTAGCTGTGCTATTACTCGCTTCAACGTGGGGAGATCACATACTGACAGGCGCATTGAGCCCTAGTTATCTTGGAGGGATTGTCTACGCCTGCGCTATCCTGCTGCTCATTCATTTGCTACACTCTGCGGAGGGCAAGGGCCGTCGAATAGTACTGTGGATCTTGCTTGGACTATCACTCGGTGCATTAGCCAAGACAAAGCTTCCGTTGTTCGCTATCGTAGGAGGAGCAGTTGGCTTTATCGCGCTCCTAGCTATTCGTCAATTTGCACGCACCAGCATTATGATCATTCTGGCCTGCCTGCTTAGCCTGATCTTCGCCGTAACCACCTCCGGCTCGAGCCCGTTTCAACCATCAGGTGACTTTGTGATCGGCGCACCTCTCCAAGGCTATGCAAATCAGGTTGCACGAGTATTAGATGTATCAGCCAATGAGGTTAACGCAATCGTTACTCCATCTGCGCTCGAAGCCTCAGACCTGTTGTTCATACCGTACTGTGTCTTCCATTTTCTGCGGATGATCATCCTCGATGCGCGGTTGCTGCTATTCGTGTTCGCGCTGATCATCGTTCGCAAGAGCAGAACAGAGTCAGATTCCTTGATCCTTCGTTTTGGGATCGCGGCGATCACATTGGGTATTGCACTGCCATTGATGTACTCACCCGCCTGGTATCCACTTGCAATCTCTTTCTATACACCAGAGATCGCAGGCATGATAGCGCTGATCTGCGCGATGATGCTTATCATCCCTCGATGGAACACCATCGGAAGCAAGTGGACGAAACGTGCGATAGTAGCATGCGTTTCATACGGCACTATTAGTACCGCGCTTCATATCGTTGAACAGGTCAACGCGAAGTCCTACGTCCTTAGCAGGGATGAAATACGTGCAACGCAGTGGTTGCGCAAAAACACCCCACGCACAAGCGCAGTAAGCTCAATGCGCACAGATCTTGACCTCGCCGACTCCATCAATGACGAATCATTCTATTTGTATGGCGCGCTCTCGCAACGTCGGATGATCTCAGAGGGGGCGAAATACGGAGCGTTGCTCTCAGCCGTGGCAGAAACAGATACCGTTAAAGGTTTGCGTCCGGTCTTACTAGCCCAAGAGCGGTTATCTCTGACCAGAAGCTACATCCCTTATGGCTTCGATCATTTACTGATCCACGACACAGCATTTGCGAGCCCACATCTGACAAAAGTATTTGAAAGTGGTAACGTAAGCGTTTGGAAGCCTACACGGAGACCCCGTCACTAACGCCCACCTTCGCTGCTGGCATATAGACATTCTGCACGTACTCGCGGACCATGCGTTCGCTTGAGAACTGCGGGATGATCGTGCGGATCGATTCCTTCATCACGTTGAGCCATCCGTGCGGAATACCATCCGAGCCTTTATCGTAATAAAGCGGGATGATCTCCTTCTCGAGTAGATCGTACATCGAGGTGACGTCGTGAATGTCTTGCACTTCTGGTGAGCCCTCGACTGCGCCTTCGATGCCCCAGCCATTCTTCCCGTTGCATCCTTCGATCCACCAGCCGTCAAGGATCGAGAAGTTCGGCACGCCGTTGATGCCGGCTTTCATACCGCTTGTGCCCGATGCTTCGAGCGGAGCCTTCGGATTGTTCATCCAAAGATCAACGCCGCGCACAAGATTCTTCGCGACGTGCATCGAGTAGTTCTCAACGAACGCGATGCGTCCGGCAAATGCTGGATCACGCGCGAACTCATAGATCGACTGGATCAAACGCTTGCCGCCTTCATCAGCCGGATGCGCTTTGCCGGAGAAGACGATCTGTATCGGACGGATCGAATCCGTCAGCAACGTCTTTAGACGCTCAAGCTCGTGGAATATCAGCGTCGCACGCTTGTACGTTGCAAAGCGTCTGGCAAAGCCGATCGTGAGAATGCTTGGATCGAGCAACGCACCCGATGGTACGAAGAGGCTTGGGTCCATTCCTTCGCGCATCCACTTATTGCGGATCTGGCCAAGCAAAAATGTGATCAGACCCTTCTTTTGCTTTTCGCGAACAGCCCAGAGTTTCTCATCAGAGATGTTAACGACCTTATCCCACAGCTCCTGATCGCACTGGCGATCGAGCCAATCTTCCGCGAGTTCGCGTTTAAAGAGCTCGCTCATTTCTGGCGCGATCCAGGTCGGCACGTGAACGCCATTGGTAACAGCCTGCAAATTCTGTCCATGGCTGACATGCTCAGGCCACATTTCGCGTGTCACCTCTTCATGCTTCTTGCTCACGCCATTGCGGTAGGTGCTCAGGTTGAGCGATAGCACGGTCATGTTGAATGCCTCACCCCATGGCTCCTGATGTCGGCCGAGTTGGAAGAATTGCTCCTTGTCGGCACCGAGCTCCGGCCAGTAGTGCCAGAAATAGCGCTCAATGAGATCGAATGGGAAAGCGTCGTGTCCGGCAGGTACAGGTGTGTGCGTTGTGAACGCAGTGCTCGCTTTGACATAAGCGCAGGCATCGCCAAAATTCATACCCTTCTGCTGCACTGCTTCGCGGACGCGTTCGAGCAGCATGAAGGCAACGTGGCCTTCATTCGCATGCCATACATCTGGATGCACGCCCATGGTGCGAAGCACACGAACGCCACCAATACCTAGCGCGATCTCCTGACGTAAACGATACTCTTGATCGCCGCCATAAAGACGTGTCGAGATCTCGCGATTCCACGGCTTGTTAAGATCGAGATCCGAATCGATCAGATACATCTTCACGCGTCCTGCACGAACGAGCCACACCTGCAGATGCAAGAGATCCTCGGGATTTTCAAGCGCAAGTGAGACAATAGCAGGCTCGCCGCTCGTGAGATAGGCACGCTCCATCGGCACATTCTCGACTGAGATGCGCTCGTAGTTGGCCTGCTGCATACCGTCGGCATTGATACGCTGCTCGAAGTATCCGCGCGGATACATGAAGCCGATCGCCGTGAGATCAAGACCAATATCGCTCGCAGTCTTCACATGATCGCCAGCAAGCACGCCGAGTCCACCGGAGTAGATCGGCAAGCTCGAATGCAATCCATACTCTGCGGAGAAATAGGCTACCTTCTTACCTTCGAACTCAGGATAGGACTTCGAGATCACACGGCTTGGCTGATTCAGCTCGTTGTCGTATGTCTTGATCAGGTGCTGATAGCGTTTCAGGAAGGCTTCGTCGGTTGAGAGCTTCTCGATGCGGCCTGGCGTGACCTCACGAAGCATACGGACAGGGTTGTGCTCGGTGCGGCGCCACAAGCCTACCGAGATCGTGCGGAATACATCGCGCGCCTCTGGCGACCAGCTCCACCACAAGTTATGCGCGATCTCATCAAGCCTCGATAATGAGCGTGGAAGCTCGCGTTCTTCATTCGGATGCTCTTGCAAATGTCCGTGTCCGTTCTGTGTCACTCGTTGAGAAAAAAGATATGTGCGCGAAAAAACAGCGCGTATTGTACTACACTTACTTTGTCGACCAGGTTTGCCCGATCTCGGTGATAACGATGCGGCTTTCGTCATCGACCTCGCTTTGCAGCCATTCGATCGGCTCGAAGCGCGGCTCTGCTGACTGGATGAATGTATTCCAGTGCACCGGCAGAATGTATTCCGCATTCATTTCCTCGGTCATCTGCCACGCTTGCTCAGGATTGCAATGCGCATCGATCCACGGCTCGTATGCGCCGATCGGCATGATAGCGAGATCGACCTTGCGGCCTTCTGACTCCAGCCGCTCGCCGAGGACCTTGAAGCTCTCTGTGTATGCGGTGTCACCGGCAAAAACGATCGTACGCAGTTTGCCATTCGGGTCAGGCCCTTCGAGCATGAACGCATTAAAGCTGCGCCCGCCCTCTTCGCCTCTGCCCCGGCATGGCTCCCAAGGAGAACGCCAGCCAAAATGCTTCACCTCGATCGCTTCAACAACAATGTCGAGATCGGGATATGCTACCCGATCACCCCACTCGATCTCCTGCACGTTGCCAATCTTCAACCCTCTAAAGATATCGGCGGTATTGACGGGGCAGACGAGATGCCGCGCGTTTCGAAGCTTGCGTAAGGATGGCTTGTCAGTATGATCCATATGCGCGTGCGAGAGCATAAGCATATCGATGCGCGGTAGATCATCAGCATCGACGGCGGCACTCACGACACGGGTCGGCCCGACGACCAGGATCGAGATATCGTAGCCGGTCTTCTTACTAAAGACGGGGTCGGTCAGGATCCACTTGCCAAAGAAGTTGATGAGCACCGTCGAGTGCCCAACCCATCCCGCGGTGATCTCGTCGTTCTTCCATTCGCGCCAATTGATCATGTGCTTGGGAGCTTCAGGCTCTGCACCTCCAAGGAAATATCTGCTGAATGGGAAGTCCTGCGGTTTGCGCTCTAGCTGAACAACCTCACGCTCACGTGCCTTCTCGTCGACCTTGCGGCGGCGTTCGAGCTTTTCCGCTCTGTTCTGCTTGATGGCGTTATCGACCTGGCGTTGCTGCTCACTCGCCTCGGCATCGCGCTTGCGTTCAAGTGCATCAACCTCACGTTTGCGCTCACGTATCTCGCGACCCGCAGATACCATGTTGCGCATCGGATGCTTTGCCCTGCGTCTGCGGCGTGGAGTTGGTGAGTCTTGCGCAACTTCTGGCGAAGGGATCGAGGACGACATCGTACCGTCGATGCGCTCGGGCTGGACATGCTCTTCCTGACGGGCAATCTTTTTCCTGATCCGTTTCACACGGACCTTTAGCTCGCCGCGGCCATCATGCATGATCTTATCCCAGACGGTGCGGAGCCAACCAAACACGCCCTTGTTGTCCTTGGGCTTCTGAGGTTGTGGGGCTGGGTCGTGCCCTG
>JBKJTP010000215.1:0-10866 GCA_046590195.1 Kapaibacterium sp. (SeqCode)
CTATCACGGCAGTGACCCCAGCACGCTTTCCCGCGCGTATGTCGGCGACTTCATCCGCATCGCCGCGCCCGGACCTTTCCCTTCCCAGTGGGTCATGATAACAAAGATCAAGATGGGCCATCACTCTGTCGAGCTTGTCGTAAGCCCGAGCTATGATCCGACAGAGAAGGAGATCCGCAGGAACGTCACGTGCCACATCTTCCGCAGCAAAGCGACGAACACGTTCGTGCTGCACCGTCACAAGAACCAGGTTCGACTCTCGATAACGGGACGCAATGAATTCACCAACACTGTCGCGCCGGAATGCGGTGGTGGCGCATGGCTGAACCTCATCGCTTCGATCGGCCTATGGTTTGGCTTTCAGAAAGAGCTTTGGGATACGTTCTCCTCCAGGCTCATCGCCATCAATCCGAAGCGCTTGGCGCTCGTCGAAGGCGGTATGCGAATGAATGCCGTCGAGCATACTAAATTGACTGGCCACCAGGCAGCCGTGAAAGTAGCTGAACCACCGAAGTTCAATCAGTAGCCCACTCACTCAGTACTCAGCACTCAGCCCTCATCACTCCCCGGCTCCGTGAATTACTCGAAACGAACTACAATTCGCTCGTCTCGGATTTGTAAGGATAGAGAAACGCACTGTTTAGGTCTGGATAAAGAAGAGTAGGACTTCGTTCGTGGTCGATCATTTTGCCGTACTTGGAGTGCAGCCGACCGCTTCGGATCGTGAGATCAAGGAGGCGTACCGCCGTTTGGCCAAGCAATTCCATCCGGATTCCGGTGACCAGACCCCGCACGGCGAGCAGCGGATGCGGCTGATCAATCAGGCCAAGACGATCCTGTTCGATCCAGTAAAGCGAGAAGAGCACAAGGTGATGCTCTCGCTGAGTGAGAAGCTCACGGCCGCGCAGATCAAAGCTTTCCGCGAGCGCCCGCCGAGCGTACCGAACTATAAGCCCATTGATCGATCGGCATACTCAGGCTGGACGCAACTGACCAGGAAGCGATTCTTTGCCGCGATCACTGTGATGATCGTCTCGCTCTGCGGTATGGCTACATTCCTTCTGCTGCGCGATGCAGAGACGAGTCCACTGCCACCGATCGAGCAGATCATGCAACGACATGCGTATAAGGAGACCGGAGTCGATCTCTATGAAGATACCTTGAAAATACCGCAAGACTCGTTGCCCGTGCTTCGCGAGAAGGCAAAATTTCTCTTGCAATTTGGCGAGTTTCGCTCTGCCTCGGTCTATCTACGTGAATGCGTGAAGCAGGATCCAGGCAACGAAGAGATCATCCGCGATCTATCGCTTTCATACTTCAAGCAGGGGAGATACGGCAAGTCGCTCCAGATCCTGAGCAAGCAAATGCACGGCGATAGCAATCTTGTCGCTGCTTATTACAACGTTGGCGAGCTCTTCCTCAGCGAAGGCAAGCCTTTCGATGCACGCAATTCTTTCCAGGAGGTGGTTCGGATCGGCGACACGATGCATACGAGAGACGAAGAGGCGGTCGCCTTTGTTCGTAGAGCGCGCGAGAGGCTGGGTATCAACTAGAGGCTAGCGTTCAGCGTTCAGCGTTCAGCGTCTAGCGTTCAGCTACGAGTTAGCATGCAACTTGCAGGATTCTCTTTCTTTACCCCCTAGACCCTCCCCGAATGCGTCCTACACGGGCTGAGATCAGCATCGATAACTTTGTGAGCAATCTTCGTTTCGTACGCGATCGCGTTGGCGAGAAGACGAAGATCATGGCTATCATCAAAGCGAATGCGTATGGGCATGGGTTGGATATCATCGCGAATGCTGCGCTCGAGAGCACGCTCGTCCATTCATTCGGTGTCGCAACAGAAGAAGAAGGCGTCAGACTTCGCAAGCTGACCTCACGTCCGATCCTTGTTCTGACCACAGCGCTCGAAGAAGAGGTCGACGTCTTTCTTGCAAACGATCTCGAATTCACACTCGTCGATCGCAACATGCTTGATACGATAACTGAGCGTGCAACTGCACTCGGCAAGAAAGCGAAGGTACATGTGAAGGTCGATACCGGCATGCGCCGCATCGGTGTTGAACCAGAGGATGCGCTGGAGTTCGTAACTCATGTGAACGCGAACAGAGATGCGATAGAGCTTGTCGGATTGTCAACACACTACGCAACGAGCGATGAACTCGATCATCGCTTCTTTACAAAACAGATCAGTGCGTTCGAGAGCGTTGTGCGTCAAGTGAAAGATGCAGGCATTAACGTACCATTAGTGCACTCGGCAAATTCGGGTGCGATCTTGCAAAAGCCGAAAGAGACAGCGTTTGATTTGGTGCGCCCGGGTATCATGCTGTATGGTTATGCGCCATCGCAAGAGCTAGATGATGTGTATCGCTATCAACTTCGTCCGCCACTAGAGCTATCATCATGTATCGTACACAAGAAGCGCGTTGCGCGTGGCGAAGGCGTAAGTTATAATCTTCGCTGGCATACACCGAAGGACACAACGATCGTTACAGTGCCGTATGGATACGGCGATGGCTATCCGCGCATACTCACTAATCGCGCGTGCGTGACGATCAAGGGCAAAGCATATAATGTTGTTGGTACGATCTGCATGGATCAGGTGATGATCGATGTTGGTGATGACGACATCAACATCGGTGACAAAGCAGTCTTTATCTCACGCGATCAGAGTTCTTTCTCTGCATGGCATCTCGCGAAGACGATCGGGACGATACCGTATGAGATGCTTACATCCATAGCTGCAAGAGTACCCCGTTTGATCGAGCAACCATACGACGTATAAGTCCTACAGGACATATAGGTCTTATATCGTCTAAGTCTGGGACTTAGACTACTTCCCACCGCGTTTGCAATCGGCAACATCTCTCATTGCCACGGTCCTATTAATCAAAAGAATCACATGAAGATCTGCCCAGTGATCATGGCAGGTGGAGTTGGGTCCCGGTTTTGGCCGGAGTCGCGCGAACGCCGTCCGAAACAATTGCTTGAAGTGGTCACGGTCGGCGAGACGCTGATCCAGTCGACCTTCCGGCGTGTGAAGGAATTCGCATCGATCGAAGACACGATCGTTATCACCAACGAAGCGCAGCGCGAAGAACTACAGCGCCAGCTTCCAGAGCTTCCCGCACGAAATATCTTTGCAGAGCCTTTTGGTCGCAATACTGCGGCATGCGTCGCGTTGGGTGCAAAGATCATTCGAGATCGAGAAGGCGAAGATGCGGTAATGGTCGTGCTGCCCGCTGATCACATCATCAAGAATCCCAACGAGTTCTCACGCCTCATCAAGCTCGGCTGTAGATTAGCTGAGCAGACGCGTGCACTTGTCACGGTTGGTATCCATCCAACGCGTGCTGAGACCGGCTACGGATATATCCAGCTTGAAGATGAGAAGCTTCCTTCGCAGAAGGACATGCCAGAGTTCACCGAGTTTGAGTTGCGAGATGTGTTTCTCGTGAGGCGATTTGCGGAGAAGCCGGACATCGATACTGCCCGCCGATTCGTCGATAGCGGCGACTTCCTCTGGAATTCCGGCATGTTCATCTGGCGCGTCGATACGATTACGCAAGCGCTTGGCGAGTTCACGCAGGAGATACACGAGCAGATCTTCGCACTTCCGGGAGAAGAAAGCGCAGACTTCGATAAGCGGCTTCACGATGCTTATAGCTGCATCCGTGGCGTCTCGATCGATTATGGCGTCATGGAGCGGGCTCCGAACGTGTACGTGCTTCGGGCCGGGGCGCTCGGATGGAGCGACGTCGGTAGCTGGGACGAGGTCTACCGCCTGTCGGAGAAGGACCTTGAGAGCAATGTCCTCCTGGGGCCGAACGTGATAGCAAAGAGCTCCAAGGGCTCGCTAGCGATCTCAAGGACCGACCAGCTGGTCATCCTCTACGGCGTGCAGGACCTTATCGTCGTCAATACCGGAGATGCCATTCTGGTGACAGATCGCGATAGCGCCCAGGGCGTCAAGGAAGTGGTCGATTACCTCAAGCGAAATCAGATGAAGGACTATCTCTAGAGAGCGATCTCGAGTTGTCCACAATTTTTCTTTTGACCGAAATTGCTCTTTTTGTGTCAAATTGTGGGAAAATGTTCTGACTTAAGAAAATACTTTAAGTAACCCCTTGACTTTAAAGATTTTTCTTCGTATTTTGCCTATCTGAAATATGCGAATTCTCACTGACAAGTAGAATTTCGCCGCACTGTTCGAAGAAAGTTGATGCCCAGTTCAAGGTCAGCCAGGCCAAAAGGAAGCGCCAAAATCGCTTTCGTCCTTATGTGTGTGTTTGCCCTGTCTTCAGGATTCCTGATGACTGGCTGCGCCATGAGCCCGATAATAACGGCCATGGGCACACAAGAGGGGCTTGCCTCATACTATTCCTATGAATTCCAGGGACGACCAACTGCGAACGGAGAGATCTTCGACACGGAGAAGCTGACGGCAGCTCACCGGCAATACCCTTTTGGGACAAGGGTGCGGGTGACGAATATCCGGACGCAACAGAATGTCGAAGTCAGGATCAACGATCGCGGCCCAATGAAGCCCGAGCGTGTGATCGATCTTACCCTTGCTGCTGCCAAGACGATCGGTCTAGTGCAGAAGGGGGTAGAGCGGGTTCGGGTCGAGGTTCTCGAGTGGGGGCCGCAGCCCAAAGCCAAGAAGGAGAAGAAGCGGGCGAGCCGTTAATGAAGGGTTTGACCGAGTATTTTAAATTCTTTTCAGAAGAGGTGTAACAAAACGGTAACTCTGAGGTTGTTCCGGTACTTCTACTGTCCGGACAACTTACCAGTAGATCGATCGTAATCAAGTTTTTCATGAATTTAGGCCTTTGAGGCTTCATTTTGGGCTTTTTGTCCCAAAGTACACCCCAGGATCCCCTCCCAGATCCTCGGGAGTACTAGCTCTTAATAGAAGTATCTCACGGTCTGGCTCTAGGAATTGAGTATATTCGTATGAATATGCTCTTTGTGGTGTCGAATTGCGCCGTTTTTAGCGGTAGTGTTGGCCGAGAGTAATAGTTTATCCTATTATAATTGATCGCACAGCGAACAAAGGCGCCCGTAGTTCAACAGGATAGAACGTTGGATTCCGGTTCCAAAGGTTGAGGGTTCGAGCCCTTCCGGGCGCACTTCCTTTGTCGGCCGCAATAGGATACAGAGAGCGAAGCTCACGTGACCATAACGTGATGCCCTACATAGTGTGATTGTTTTTGAGTTGAATGCTTAGAACGCAAAAAGACGTAGCCGAAATTAGCCAGCCACAGCAGGAGAGCCTTAGCTCTACCGAGCAGGTGCAACTGCGCTATTATAATGCGCAGGACTGGTTCTCCCGCAATAAGAATACTGCATATATCGCGCTTGGCGTCCTTGTGGCCGCTATCGCTGGTCTCTTTTTTTATAATCAGAATCTCGAAGAACAGAACGAACGCGCATCAGCTTTGCTGAGCCGCGTCGTTCCAGTCTATCTTCAAGGTGATTACCGCAAGGCGGTCGATGGCGATCCAGCACAGAAGGTTGGTAACGAGCCGACGCTAGGTCTTCGCCAGATCGTTTCTGAGTACGGCTCAACAGACGCCGGCAGCCAGGCCGCCCTCTTCCTTGCCAATTCCTATTATTACCTTGGACAGCCAGACAGCGCTCTGGCGATGTTCGATAAGGTCGATGTTAATGCTCCTGTGGTCACAGCTTCTGTTGAAGCGGGCCGTGCTGCGATCCTTGAAGACAAGGGTAACAAAGCCGAGGCAGCGAAGTTGTTCGAATCAGCCGCCAAGCGTTCAGAAGAAAATCCTCTGAATGCTGACTATTACCTGTCAGCGGCACAAGGCTATGAAGCATCAGGCAGCAAAGAAGAGGCGATCCGCCTTTACAAAATGTTGCTTGAGGAGTATCAGGGCACGCAGTACGATGATGCTGCGAAGCGGGCACTTCTAAAGCTTGGCGTTGAGGCTTAATCAGGCAGAAAGCCTGATCAGACAAGATGTCTGAGGCCGCCGAACCCTTGAGCTGAGTGAATCTCAGTTTCTTTGGATCGGCAACGAACAATGAATTCAGACCTTACGCCTCAGTTGGCTTAAGGTAAGTGGCATAGGTTGTGTCCGCGAATCCCGCCCAACCAGCTGCATCGAACAGACAGTAAACTTTGTGGCGTAAGCCTTAGCACTGTCACGCTGACGTCAATAGAGATGCCGGCAGTTCACAACAAAGTGTTTTAAATTACTCCGTTGTACGCGAGCTGATGCCTGAATGCACAGACGCAGCAAATGTATGACGGGAAATAATAGTCTAATAGTTAACTGGGTCCTTACACAACTGAGTATGCATTCGATTGAAACCGTCGCCTCAACAGTAGCAGCAAGCGATAGAGAGCCTAGCTCTTTAGCGTTGCGCAGCGCTATGGGTGCGGGTCAAGAAAGTTGTTTCCAGACTCCGGATGTACGCCTTAAATCGAGTGAGCGTACGTCTGTTTTCCTTCTCACTCGTGGAGGTACTATGCAGCGTTTCTTGATCGCTTTACTCCTCTGCCTTGGTCTTGTGACGATCGCGTCCGAGGCTCAGGCTCAGTTCCTGGTTCAGGTCAGTGGTTATCTGCCTGTTGGACGTGAAAGGGTATTCGCTTCGCGAGTCCCTGGTAACACCCAGTTGGATACCATTTATCAGATCTCAGGTACTTATAGCGTCTCCGGCCGCCTGGTTATCCAGGAAGGTGCCGAGGTGCAGTTCTTGCCGAACGGACGAATCATGGATTCTGTCGGTGGTAAGATCATCGCCAATGGCTTTACAGGCCTGAATAGACGTATCGTATTCCGCGGCCAGCGCGTGAATAGTGCATCGGCTGAATGGGGACATTTCCTCATCCTACCAGGTGCCGATTCCGCGTTCTTCGCGAACGTTCATTTCATCGACTTCCGTAAGCGTAACACAGTAGATAAGGCTCTTATCTATGGTGTAAGCCCAACGCTAGCAGCACAATCGATCGCTATAACACAGCTTTCGAATGGTGTTGGCGGCGTTATGACCACCTTCTCACAGAAGACGTGGATCTGGGACGCTATCGTTGACGGAACATCAGCTCTCTACCGTGGTGGTGCCTTTGCATTCTTGCAGGCTCCGCAGAACTCAGCGTTCAATGGCGACGACGGACGTCTAGCCTTGGTTCGTGAGCAGGTAGGTCGTCTGACGATCCGCGATGCAAAGCTTCGCAATGATGTCACTACGGCAGCAGGCACTGAAGATATCGTCAACACACTCGGTGGCGCTATCTATATGTCCGCTCGTCCAGGTGCCACTAGCGCTAATTATCTCGTAGCACGCCTTGGTAACAACGGTTCGCCGTTCTTCACCGAAGAGCAGGACGAGATCATTATCGAGCGTGCAGTTGCAGAAAACACAAAGTCAACAGCAGGTAACGTCGCCAAGGGCGGTGGTATCTATGTTGGCAACTACACAGGTCTTATCGGCTCGCGCTTGCGCATGAGCTCAGATACGGCACGTGCAGCACGTGGTGATGCATACGCATGGGGTGGTGCTATCGCAGTTAGCGCAACGTCGGGTCATCCGGCAGCGCTTCCATCTCCAGCTCCAGGTTTTGATCGTCTTCCAGGTCTGACGATCTACAAGACATCAACCTTTACCGGCAACGTAGCAGGTCTTGGCGGTGCTCTTCAGGCCGATTTCTCGAATACAGGCACACGTGGCCCAGTGTTCAATATCGACGCTGAGAACATGGTCGACTTCGGCTCGCAGCAGCAGCCACGTCCGGTCCGCGACTCTGGTGATATCCACTTTATTGGAAACGTAGCTTACCTTGAGGGTGGAGCTATCTTCAATCCGTGGTTCACTTATGTCACTGGTTACCTCGCTCCTCGTGATGGCGTACTCGGTCAGCCTGATTTCCGTCAGGTCGAAGGTCGTGTACTCTTCAACAACAACGTAGCGGGTCAGGCCGGTGGTAGTATCTTCACAGGTCCTTCTGATTTCCTCGAAAATGGGAATGTTGGCCGTGGCGATATCCAGAGCCGTCGTGTACTTCACGTACGTAACTCGGTCAACCCACTCGATCCTCGCGTGAACCGTCCTGCTTTCACAGCTGGCTTCGTTCGCGGTGGTGGTGCAGAGTATATCACGCTTGGTGCTGACTCGACGTTCGCAGTTGAGTACAACAACAACCACGTAATCGGTGGTAATGGTGGTGCAGTCTATTTGAGCACGCGTTCAAATCTTCCTCTCTTCCCATTCAACCGTTACTTCGCTGAAGATAAGTATAACTCGCAGAACGTACGCACTTCACCGTTGCCATACGATCCTCGTGAGCTTACTCGCTTCCTCGATAACCATGTTTATCTCGGACCAGACTCGACAATGCTCGTCAATCGCACGGGTCGTCCTGAGTACGGTCGTGGTGGTGCACTCTACGTTTACGTAGCAGACCGCACAAACCCAATTCTCTCTAGCGACTCAACGTTCTTGAGCCGTGTAAGAATGGAGCAGAACTACGCATTCACGGGCTCGGCGATCCACGCTGATGCATGGGATTTCCGTATCATGTCCAACCAGACATTGATCGCGAACAACCACGCAACATCTGGCGTCCAGGCTACGACAGATCTCACCGCACTCTTGGGTGGTCCGCAGGACGTTCGCGTCGGCGCAACTATCTTTGCAGAGTTCAACGGTGTAGCTCCATCATTTGAGTCTAACTCACGTGGTAATGCGATCTATGACAACCAGGCACGCTACATCATCCGTCTTCCTGACGGTCCGTTGGGCTCTGGTGGTGTAGATACCGTTCGCGGTAACTTCTGGGGCGAGACAGGTCCTGATCTGATCACACAGCTTCCGAGCGGTGCTCTTCAGCGTACCTTCTTCCTCGATTTCTATCGTGATGGTTGCTTCACGAATGTGTATGAGCCTAACCGCTTCCCGCCTTCGGCTTACACGCCGGTTCCGGTCGGTACGCTCCCAGATACCATTCTCATGGAAGGTCGTATCTACGACATCTATGATAAGGGCACCGATATCAAGACGATGGATTATAACAATCGTCGTATGTCTCCAGCCGAAGCGTTCTCGCTCGGTATCCCGACAGACGTCGCTCAGATCCACCGCTTTACTCGCGATATCTTCTCGACGGATTCAACCTACATCCAGCGCATCATGGCGATGCAGACGGATTTCGTAGGTCCGCATCCGATCGGCTTCCCACTGTTCCTGCAGGCTGACATTGATCCTAATGATGTCAACCGCGACGAGTACGCTCGCAATTACTCGGTACTCATGGTCATCAATACGACGACCAACGAGTTTGTCCGTGTTAATGCGAAGGAGACCGTTCAGGATGCAGTTGGTGCACCAAGACATCTTTATCAGGGCCGTTTGGACTTCGTGCCAGATAGCTCGACAGCTACACGTAATGCGGCAAGCCGTGCAAAGGTCCTCTGGACACTTTCATTGCTCCGCCCATCAACGCTTACTTTCGACGAGATCCAGCGCGCTTCGAAGCTCGAAGATTCTGCAGCTCTCGACGGTCGCCGTTATGACCTCGGTCTCACTCAGTTTGATAGCAATGGTGTAGACGACGTCTGCATCCAGGGCATCACAGGCACAACCACATGGTATGCAGGTGAGCGCTATCGCACACTCCCAGTTCGTCCAGGCGATAACATCCTTGTTATCTCTCGTACGCAGCTCTGGAAGTATGGTGCAGCTGGTGCGATCGCACGTGGCTTGCAGTTCACTATCGGTGATGTACTGCCTCCGCAGTTCACCAGCGATGTTGTAACGCTTTCGAATGATCCGATCAACCCGAACCGTCGCTTCCTTCGTGAGGACGAGAATTACGATTCGCGCGATGCGAACCACATTCTCTTCCGTCTCGCTGGTTTCGATCCAAACAACTTCTACGATCCACGCTTCCAGTTCGACGCAGGCCGCTTCACGCAGCTCGCTATCGACTTCAGCATCGATCCAGAAGCGTACTCTGACTTCGAGTCGCCAGGTGTCAACCCAGGTGATCCTCGTCGCGAGTTGGATCCATTCAGCGGCGTTCGTCTTGACAACTGGTTGAAGGACAGCACGATCTTCAACGAGAACGTAACAGGTTCGAATGGCTACGTCCTGCTTTCAGGTCAGCCACACAATCCTGATGTTGTTCCAGGTGGCGAGGGTGTAACAGTTACACTCACAAACTTCCCACCGAACTTCGAGTCACAGTCGGGTCTTGTCAATGACATTGACAACACACTGCTTGGCGCGAACAAGGATCGCCTCTCGATGTGGGCATTCCCTCCGTACTTCAACTGTCCTACAGGCTTCCTGAGCGATACGCTCTGTGTCCGTTCGACGTCAACGACGTACCGCTTCCGCATCTTTGTTCAGGATAGCTTGCCACGCTTCACCAGCTCGCCTGATGTTGCTTGCGCTGCAAACCTGACCGATTCATTGCGCTATAGCTATGACGTACAGACAGACGACGAGACTGAGGATAACGTAGCAGCAGCAGAAGGCTGGGATTTCCGTTACGGCCGCACTTCTTACGAGCTCCTGGTTGGACCAGAGTGGCTTCGAGAAGGCTTCCGCAACACGAACACAGCTAACCTCTTCGCAGCTACGGGCCGCTTTGAGATCCGTCTCCCAAGCGACGTAGTACTCCCATTGATCACGCCTACACCGCAGATCAACCAGGAGTTGAACCTCGACACGATCATCAGCATCCGTGCTGACGATGGTCACTCAGGTCTCAGCGTACAGAAGTGGCGTATTCCAGTTAACATCGAGCCTCAGATCCTGACGACCTCGTTGCCTAATGCGAAGGAAGACTTCGACTATAGCTTCGATTTCCGTGACACGACAAGGGTGAACCGTATC
>JBKJTP010000241.1:0-10240 GCA_046590195.1 Kapaibacterium sp. (SeqCode)
GGGGATTGCTTCGTCGTGCCTCCTCGCAATGACAGGCTTTTTCAGATGGTAGCACACCAATCCTGTCCATCTTTTCAATCCGTGAAATCCGAGTTCAGACAGAATCCCAGGCTTGCCGGCTGAAGCCAGCGCCACATTTGGGGCCCAAAAGTTAATCTTGAATCACTAATCGGCCTCTGCTTGCCGAAAATGAACTTGACCCCTAAGCCCGGCGTTACGTGCGCTCACTGTAAAAGATGAGGGCCAAAGGCGTTGAAAAAGCCTACGGTTACTTCCTCGCGATTATAGTAAGAAACCTGAGAGCCGCTGTCACTTTTGACAGATTTTCGGGTCATAATCACGCCACCCCCATTTTCAACATTCACTAATGGTCCGCTGGATCATTAGTGGCGAAGGTCGCTTTCCCTCACTAGAGAGTGGGAGGACCTAGGAACAAGTTTATTTAATAGCAGCAGATATATGCCACGCAAGTATCCTCTCGATAGGACGCGCAATATCGGTATCATGGCGCACATTGATGCCGGTAAAACGACAACAACAGAGCGTATCCTCTTTTACACCGGTGTTGTACACCGTATGGGTGAGGTGCATGATGGTGGCGCGACCATGGACTGGATGGAGCAGGAGAAGGAGCGTGGTATCACGATCACTTCCGCTGCTACCGCCTGCGTATGGCGCGACCACGGTATCAACATCATTGACACTCCGGGCCACGTAGATTTCACGGTCGAAGTGGAGCGTTCGCTCCGCGTTCTCGATGGTGCAGTCGCACTGTTCTGCGCCGTTGGTGGCGTAGAGCCGCAGTCGGAGACAGTTTGGCGCCAGGCCAATAAGTACGAAGTACCACGTATCGCGTTCGTCAACAAGATGGACCGTACAGGCGCTGACTTCTTTAATGTACTCGGCATGATCCGCGAGCGCCTCGGTGCAAACCCGATCCCGATCAATCTTCCGATCGGCGAAGGCGATATGTTCGCAGGTGTTATCGACTTGGTTTCGAACAAGGCCCGTATGTATGCTGAGGGTTCACTCGGCACAACGTGGGACGATATCGAGATCCCTGAGAATCTTCAGGAGTATGCACGCGAGTGGCGTACAAAGCTTTTCGAGTCAGTAGCAGAAGTTGACGATACACTTCTGATGAAGTATCTCGAGCAGGAAGAGATCACGACAGAAGAGGTCATGCGTGTCCTCCGCGTCGCTGTGACGCAGTCGAAGATCATCCCTGTTCTTTGCGGTTCGGCATTTAAGAACAAGGGCGTTCAGAATCTTCTCGACGCAGTAGTTGACTATCTCCCAAGTCCAGTGGACGTTGGCGAGATGGAAGGCCATCAGTTGAACCTCACGGATCATATCACGCGTCAGCCGATCGATACCGAGAAGTTCTCAGCGATCGCGTTCAAGATCATGACCGATCCATTTGTCGGTAAGCTCACGTTCTTCCGTGTCTATTCAGGTACGCTAAAGGCCGGTTCTTATGTACTGAACTCAGTATCAGGCCGTAAGGAGCGCATCGGACGTATCCTTCGTATGCACGCGAACCATCGTGAAGATATCGAAGAAGCGTTCACAGGTGATATCTGCGCAGCGGTCGGTTTGAAGCAGACCCGTACGGGCGATACGCTCTGCGACGAAGCATTCCCGATCGTCCTTGAGCGTATGATCTTCCCTGAGCCTGTTATCGATATCGCCGTTGAGCCGAAGACAAAGGTCGACAGCGAGAAGATGTCAGAAGCACTTCAGAAGCTTGCTGATGAGGATCCGACATTCCGCGTTCACACGGACGAGGACACCGGTCAGACGATCATCTCAGGTATGGGCGAGCTCCACTTGGAGATCATCGTCGATCGTATGAAGCGCGAGTTCAAGGTCGAAGCAAATGTTGGTAAGCCACAGGTTGCTTACAAAGAGACGATCAAGAAGAAGGTCACTCAGGAAGGCAAGTTCGTTCGTCAGTCGGGTGGTCGTGGTCAGTTCGGTCACGTCTGGATCGATGTCGAGCCGAACGAGCCAGGTAAGGGTTACGAGTTCGAGAATGGCATCATCGGTGGTGTTATTCCGAAGGAGTATATCGCACCTGTAAGTGCCGGTATTCAGGAGGCAATGAAATCTGGTGTTCTCGCTGGTTATCCAGTAGAGGATATCAAGATCCGCCTGTTCGACGGTTCTTACCATGATGTTGACTCGAACGAAATGGCGTTCAAGATCGCAGGTTCAATGGCATTCAAGGATGCTTGCCGCAAGGCGACTCCTGTGCTGCTCGAGCCGATCATGGAGGTTGAGGTCATCACACCTGAGGATTACATGGGTGATGTCATGGGTGATCTTTCATCACGCCGTGGTAAGATCGAAGGTATGACCAACCGCGGTGACGCGCAGGTCGTAAAGGCTTCGGTGCCACTTGCAGAGATGTTCGGTTACTCGACGATCCTTCGCTCGATGACGCAGGGCCGCGCTCACTACAGCATGACCTTCTCACGCTACGAAGACGCTCCGAAGTCGGTTCAGGAGCAGATCATCGAAGCAGCAAAGGGCAAGAATGCAGTGCACGCATAAGCTTTGGTAGCTTTATAAACAAAAGCCTCGGTAGCAATACCGAGGCTTTGTCTATTTTTACGCTCCAATTTTTTTTCTTCGCCTCACCAGTGAGATCAATTGTATCAAGACAAACAATAGTATTGCGACGATCGAAATGATCGAAGAAGTCTTTTCTATCGCGGACTTTGACATCGTTGCTTCAAGCGATCCTTCTCCAGCAGGCAACAACACTTCAAGCATGCCGTTGCTATCGCTTCGAGTTTCAACTGCATGACCATTGAACTGCACTTTCCATAATGGCCAGTAGAACTGATGCAATCTCGCCCAACCGCCACTGCTTGCAACCTCTGCTGAGATGCCCTGCGGGGTAACCCTTGCCTTGGCATTGATGCCATCGACTCCAGTTACCACAGCGCTGTGCTGCTCTTGCCGCAAGTATTCGATCAGTGAAGAATCATCTCGCTGTACGAAGCGCGTTACGTATTCAGGCGCATCGCGATCGAGAATTCGTGCAGGAGTTCGTTCGCCAGCCAGCACATGATTGTATCCATACGATGCGTAGAAGAAGCAAGCGAGAAGTGCAAGGACTGCGAATGCAATGCGATGCTTTCTTAGATCACGAGAGATCAATACTGTAAGTCCCAGCATTGCGATCATTGTAAAGCGCCAGGAGTATCGAATAAGCTTGAACGGCTGCAACGACTCGTAGAGCCAATCGCTAATGATCGGCAGTTGCAATACCACTGCAATGCCCAGCACGATCATCCAGGGCCTCGAACTTGGATCACGATCATGTCTAAAGAGCATAACGCAAGCAGTGATCAGGATGCAGAGCACGCCGATCGAGACGGTGATGCTGAGTGGAGAATCGATGACGAGAGCGGAGACGGCATTTAATTCAGACGAGGCTTGGTATCGATCTGCTCTGATGAGCCAGGACATCCCGATCGCCGGCATGAGATAGACAGCACTCATCGCTGCACCGCTAAACGCCGATAGCATCCCAAAGCCAACGCAGCGTAGCGAGATGCGACCTGAACCGATGGCATACACCATGACTGCGATCGTCGCGCAGCACGCAGCAGGGATGCTCGTAAGCAACAGCAATGCGATCGCGATCGATGTGAGGGTCCAGCCTCGAAAGCTTTTACATGATAGTAATGAATACGCTCCGAGAAACAACAAAGGAAGCCACGCAAGCGCGAGATGCTCGCTTAATGCGGACCGCGCAAACACGTCTATGAAAACGTACGGGCTGAAGGCGTAGAGCAGCGATGCAGCAAAAGTCTCTATGCGAGATCGACCAAATGCCTGTAGCATGAACCAGGCGGTAGCAAAGCTCAGAGCGCAGGCAATGAGGTGGATCGCGTTGAAGAGAGTATTGCCGTCACTGCCAAAGCCGATGAGACAAAGGAGAGAACCCAGCCAGTATGTGAAAGGAGGATAGAAGTAGAAGGTCGGGCTGCCGAACCCCGCGTAGGTGCCTGTTAGCCAGCGAGGGTACAGCTCTCCGCTGGCAAAGTTCGCGGAGAACATCTCCAGCCACATCGGATGGAAGGATGAGTCATGGCCGATCGGGTCGGCATTGAGCAGGGCAAAGCTTGCATGCAGCGCCGCCGCTACACCCAACGCGACCAGACCCACCAATACGATAGCAGGGTAGCGCGAGGTTGTGGGCTGGAAGCGGTCTTGGATGATGATTATCCTGGTTGTAAAGTACAAAGGCCCACAAAGATAACGGGTCGGGTTGAGGCTCGTCCGTATTCCGCCATTCGGCTCAGATTCGGCATTTCGAGGATTTTCTTGAGGAATCTAGCTTGTCCGCCGGAATTGCCAGAAAGGCAGAAACTCTTAGGGGGAGGGTCTGGTTATTAGCGCGCCTCTAAAAGGGGACTTTAGTCAAAACAAGCCGAATAGGCGCGTCTGGCAAGGGTTTCACGAGGTTCGTTCATTGACCCCGCTTTCGCCTCTGCGATCTCCAAAGAGAGTGTAAGGAGCAAACGACTCCAGCTTCATTTAGCAATAGAAGAAGATTGGTCGACGTGTTCCACCTTTATCTCCACGATAAAGATATCGAACGCTCAGCATGCGAAGCAAATAGCAGTATCCACGATCTTAACAATTGACGCCTCTTCGGAGCCACGTCTCGAAAGATTTTGGACTGCGACCACAGTAGAAAGCTTGTTGCGATCTGCTGTGTACCTAATGAACAATACAAGTTTCTCATTTTAGGATCTCTGAATCATCAGAGCTGAGCCTTTTGGCTTCGTAGCAGTTTCGATTGTTACGCGAGCAACGGCGGTCTCTGTTGTTCAAGCGTTACTATAGAATAAGTACTAACACTTAAACACGACAATGGCAAAAGCAAAATTTGATCGTTCCAAGCCGCACGTAAACGTCGGTACGATCGGTCACGTCGATCACGGCAAGACGACGCTCACCGCAGCGATCACCATGGCTCTTGCGAAGAAGATGCCGGGCGCAGAGACTCGCTCATTCGATTCGATCGATAACGCACCAGAAGAGCGCGCGAGAGGAATCACGATCGCGACCTCGCACGTAGAGTACGAGACAGACAACCGTCACTACGCACACGTTGACTGCCCAGGCCACGCTGACTATGTTAAGAACATGATCACGGGTGCTGCACAGATGGACGGCGCTATCCTCGTTGTAGCTGCAACTGACGGCCCTATGCCTCAGACGCGTGAGCATATCCTGCTGGCTCGTCAGGTTGGCGTGCCTAAGATCGTGGTGTTTATGAACAAGGTTGACGCAGCTGATCCAGAGCTTCTCGAGCTCGTTGAGCTCGAAGTTCGTGAGCTCCTCAGCAAGTACGAATTCCCAGGCGACGATATTCCAATCATCAAGGGCTCAGCTCTTCATGCATTGAATGCAGGTTCTGATACCGCCGCTGGTATCGACGATCCTCGTCTTGCATGTATCTATGAGCTCATGGAAGCTGTAGATACCTACATCCCAACACCTGAGCGTATGGTTGACAAGCCATTCCTCATGTCGATCGAGGACGTATTCTCGATCACAGGTCGCGGTACAGTAGCAACAGGTCGTATCGAGCGTGGTATCGTTAAGGTAACGGACGAAGTTGAAGTTATCGGTCTCGGTCAGCACAAGAAGACCGTCATCACCGGTATCGAAATGTTCCGTAAGGAGCTTGATCAGGGTCTTGCTGGCGATAACGTCGGTATCCTGATGCGCGGTATCGACAAGAATGACCTCGAGCGCGGTCAGGTTGTCGCAAAGCCGGGTTCGATCACACCTCACACTAACTTCGAGGCGAAGGTATACGTCCTCTCGAAGGAAGAGGGTGGCCGTCACACACCATTCTTCAATGGTTACCGTCCACAGTTCTACTTCCGTACAACCGACGTAACGGGTGTTGCTACTCTGCCAGAAGGCGTAGAGATGGTCATGCCGGGTGACACCGTCGAGTTGAAGATCGAGCTTATCTCGCCGATCGCAATGGAAGAGGGTCTCCGTTTCGCTATCCGTGAGGGTGGCCGTACGGTAGGCGCTGGTGTCGTCGGAAAGATCACCAAGTAAGTTAATCGTAGAGCACGCAAAGCTCAAACATTTTGCGTGCTCTACTTTTTTCGGTCAAGAGAGACCGATAGTTTAGTGAGTAGAGAGTTAATGAGGCGCTGGCAGTAAGGCCATCCTCTAGTGCCGAAGGGCTAATAAGCTACGATGCAGAAGATTCGAATTAAGCTGAAGTCGTACGATCATAATTTGATCGATAAGTCTGCCGAGAAGATCATCCGTACTGTCAAGCCAACAGGCTGCATAGTATCGGGTCCGATACCTCTTCCAACGAAGAAGTCGACCTTCACGGTGAACCGCTCTCCACACGTCGATAAGAAGAGCCGCGAGCAGTTCGAGCTCCGTGCGCATAAGCGCCTTATCGATATTCTCAATTCGAATAGCCGCACAGTCGATTCGCTGATGAAGCTCGAACTGCCTGCAGGCGTCGAAGTCGAGATCAAGGTCTGACGAAGCGCTGCTTTGTGCAGCGGGGAGTCCAAGCCAATGCGCCGCTTTTACAGTAGCGCGGCGGTAGCTGTATCCGTACAGTAGCTATCAGATAGATAGCAATGTTGAAAGTAGTAGTATCATAGATCTTCCTCTATCGCCTCTAAGCTTTGCTTATCAGGCCTCTGAAGGAAACATCGCGTCAGGAACATGAGCGCACTATTAGGCAAGAAGATTGGAATGACCGGCATCTTTGACGAATCGGGACAGTACGTCCCGGTGACAGTCATTAAGGTTGGTCCATGCTACGTAACGCAGGTCAAGACAAAGGCTATCGACGGCTATGATGCCGTGCAGCTTGGCTTCGAAGAGAAGGCAGAGCGCAAGGTCAATAAGCCTGAGCTTGGTCACTTTCAGAAGAACGGCGTCAAGCCAATGCGCTACGTAAAGGAATTTCGTTCGTTCGACGAGACGAAGATCAGCGAGCTGAAGGCCGGTTCTGAGCTTAAGATCGGTGACGTCTTCAACGAAGGCGATACCGTTCACGTCATTGGCGAGTCCAAGGGACGCGGCTTCCAGGGTGTTATGAAGCGCCATCACTTTAGTGGTGTCGGTCAGGCGACGCACGGTCAGTCCGATCGTCAGCGTGCTCCTGGTTCGATCGGTGCGTCTTCGTATCCATCGCGCGTATTCAAAGGCCAGCGTATGGCAGGCCGCATGGGCGGTGAGCGCATCACGACTCGTAATCTTCAGATCGTTCGCGTCATTGCCGACCAGGATCTTATCCTCGTCAAGGGCTCTGTCGCAGGCGCGAAGAACCAGGTCGTACACGTCGTCAAGGGTTAAGTTTTATTCTATTATAGAGAGGCTGCTTTGCAGCGTCTTAAGCCGTAAAAGGTCATGGATTTAGAAGTATTCAGCAAGTCAGGTCAGAAGCTCCGCACTGTGTCGGTTAGCGACGAGATCTTCGGGGTCGAGCCGCACGAGCACTCAATGTGGTTGGCGATCGACATGTATCTCGCGAATCAGCGCCAGGGTACACACTCAACGAAGGGTCGTAGCGAAGTGGCTGGTTCGACAAAGAAGCTTTTCCGCCAAAAGGGAACAGGCCGCGCTCGTCAGGGCGATATCAAGAGCCCGCTTCACCCAGGTGGAGGTACGATGTTCGGACCGAAGCCGCACAAGTATACGAAGTCGCTTCCACGCCAGGTCAAGCAACTTGCACGTAAGAGCGCGCTTTCACAGAAGGTCAGCGAAAGCAAGTTCATCGTCGTTGAGGATTTCAACCTGGGCCAGGCAAAGACCAAGCAGGTGCAGGATATTCTCAATGCACTCAAGATCGATGCTACTCAGGCGCTTCTCTTGACGAGTGAGTATAATGAGAACGTCTATCGCAGTGGCCGTAACATCCCGACGCTGTCGGTGATGCCAGCGGACAAGGCTTCGATGTATGAGATCTGGAAGACCCGCATGCTGATCGTTGAAGAGTCGGCGCTCAAAGTGATCGAGCAGGGTTTCAATGGCGGATATCATGAGCAGCTAGAAGTTGCTCAGATCGCAATGCCTGCAGCAAAGGCCAAGGCATAAGGTAGAGAAGTAACAAGAAAGATTTTAGAATTACCATGCAGAAGCAAGTAATTAAGCGTCCACTTCTCACCGAGAAGGCCACGATCCTCAATGAGGCTGGTGTCTATACGTTCGAAGTTACGTCTGGCGCAAACAAGATCGAGATCGCGCGGGCGGTTGAGTCACGCTTTGGTGTCAGCGTGTCTAGCGTGCGTACTTCATGGATCAAGGCGAAGGCTAAGGTTCAGATGACGCGCAAGGGTGTCCGCCGCGGTATGAAGTCGGCACGCAAGAAGGCGATCGTTCAGCTCAAGGCTGGTCAGTCGATCGATCTGTTCGCACCGATGGAGAACAAGGAGTCAGTCTAAGCTTTAAGCTTCGACATCCTTACCAATAAGTTTTATTAACTATGCCCGATCGAGGCGATAAGTCGATCAGATAAGCAAGAGCAACAATGGCAATTAGGAATCTCAAGCCAAGAACAGCAGCGACGCGCTACTACTCGGTCTCCACATTTGAGGAGATCACGTCGACCACGCCGCATAAGCCGTTGATGGAGCCGATCCGCAAGTCGGGTGGCCGAGGCAATACGGGCCGTATCACGTCGCGTCACCGCGGTGGTGGACACAAGCGTCAGTATCGTATCATCGATTTTAAGCGTAATAAGCTCGGTGTTCCGGGCATTGTTGCTACGATCGAGTACGATCCAAACCGTAACTGCCGTATCGCTCTGATCCATTATAGCGATGGTGAGAAGCGCTACATCCTGGTCCCAGGTGGACTCGAGGTAGGCCAGACGGTCACGTCAGGTCCTGAGTCTGAGATCCAGGTCGGCAATGCACTGCCGTTGAAGAACATGCCGTTGGGTACGTTTATCCACAACGTCGAGCTTACAGCCGGACGTGGTGGACAGCTCGCACGCTCAGCCGGCAATGCTTGCCAGCTTATGGCTAAAGAGGGTGACTTTGCAACAATCAAGCTCCCTTCGGGCGAGATGCGCAAGGTTCGCTTAGAGTGTAACGCTACGATCGGTCAGGTCGGCAATGCCGATTACTTCAACATCAGCTGGGGTAAGGCAGGACGTTCGCGCTGGTTGGGCATTCGTCCTCAGACACGCGGTATGGCGATGAACCCGGTCGATCACCCGATGGGTGGTGGTGAAGGTAAGTCGAAGTCGGGTGGTGGTCGTAAGCATCCGAAGTCACCATGGGGTCAGTTGGCAAAGGGTCTTCGCACTCGTAAGAAGAAGAACGCCTCCAACAAGTACATTGTTAAGCGCCGCACTAAGTAAGCAGGGTACGCTCTCAGGCACGCAGAAGTAAGTAGAAATTACAAGATCATTTAAGATCAAGAGATGTCAAGATCGCTCAAGAAGGGCCCATTTATCGACGAGAAGCTCCTCGAAAAAGTAGAGGTTCTCAACAGTGCACGTACGAAGAAGGTCATCAAGACGTGGGCACGTGATTCCACGATCATTCCTGATTTCGTCGGACACACGTTCACGGTTCACAATGGCAACAAGTTCATCCCGGTCTATGTATCGGAGAACATGGTAGGCCATAAGCTCGGCGAGTTCGCACCGACCCGCACATTCCGCGGTCACTCGGGTTCGAAGAGCGAGAAGGGTAAGTAAGACTGTTAAGTCGGATCTACCTGACACTGAGATCGTCGGAGGGTTCATCTCTCCATAAGTATAAGTTGTAAGCAGTTTAGTACGAACGAACATGGCACAAGCCCGCGCAATTAAGCGCAGTATCCAGAGCTCACCACGCAAGATGCGTTTGATGCTCGACCTGATCCGCGGTAAGCGTGTTACGGAAGCTCTTTCGCTTCTGCACTTCACACCGAACCACGCATCGGTCGTTTGCGAGCAGACGCTTCGTAGCGCCATCGCTAACTTCCAGACGACGCCTGATAACTCGGGTATCGACATCGAAGAGCTGTGGGTCCGCGAGTGTTTCTCGGATGGCGGTGCAGTCCTCAAGCGCGTTCTACCAGCGCCTATGGGTCGTGCATTCCGTGTTCGTAAGCGTTCGAACCATTTGACGATCGTTGTCTCGAACAACCCACTCAATTCGCAGATCGCGAAGATGGGTCGTAAGGACAGGAAGCAGTTCGAGAATTCGAATGCTCCATCGATGGCCAA
>JBKJTP010000267.1:0-5825 GCA_046590195.1 Kapaibacterium sp. (SeqCode)
ATCGACAGCCGAAGCAAGTCCGAGTGGGATCTCCTCACTCTGCGTTAGCCTCTCGTCGAAAAACTTGTATGACCCAAGAATCTGGTTCTGCTCGATGGGAAGGGCCGAGCGCACGAACTGCGCCTGCACAACGGATGTGCTGAGGGATAGCAGCGCGACGATGAGAAGTAAAGGCTTCACATTACCATTGTTAAAACGATAAGCCATTCGAGGTACTCGAATGGCTTTCGCGAAAAAACAGAAGACGGTGAGGCTCAGAGGCTTACCAGTTCACTCCGAGAGAGAACCGCAGCGTGTTTGCAAGCGGGTGATTCGTCTCGAATGTGTAGATGTAGCTGAAGTCAAAGTCGTAAACATCGTACTTGAGTCCAGCGCCGAACGTCATGTACTCACGTCCACCGACGCGTTCGCCTTCTACGTAATAGCCTGTTCGAAGTGCTACAACCCGATCATACCAATATTCCATGCCTGTTGCGAGCATGAGCGAGCGGCCGGTGTTCTCATCCCACGAAGTAATGAATGCCTTCGGTAAGCTGTGTACGGTATTATCTGCGTCACGCTTGACGAGAAGCTTTGATACGTCTGCTGCAAATACGAGATCGTTGTACTCGTCCTTGTACAGCTTGTATGATGCACCGACGCGAAGCAATGTTGGGAGTGGATCAGCCTGAGTAACATCGACATACTGTACACGAGGACCGATGTTAGCGAGATTGAATCCAACAGTTAACGCATTTCCGATACCGTCGATGTAGGTAGAATCAGGCTTCCAGAGAGCGCTTATATCGAAGCTCACCGAGCGTGCAACACCCGACTTTTGCTCCTGGCCAACTTTGATGCCCGAAGAGAGCGACGACTGGATATAACGAAGGCTACCGCCGAATCCCCAATCAGCAGAAAGCTTTGTGGCGTAGGCAAGCGCGATCGCATACTCGAACGACGTGAACTTACCGACAGGCTCTGGAGAGTTCTCGAGCGTATAAAGGAATTCACCGAGATTGAGATAGGTGATCGCTGCACCGATCGTACCACCGAACTTCTCTTCATCACCCCACTTGAATGAGAGGTAATCGTAGAAGAGATCGCTGTTGAACTGCGGCAGCCAATAGGAGTGCGTCAAACTGACTTGCTTTCCTGTCTGGAAGGCGAGGCCGGCTGGATTCCAATAGAGCGCGGTAGCATTATCGGCAAGGCCAGCACCCACATCGCCCATGCCGCTTGCGCGCGCATCCGGAGCGATCAGGAGGAATGGCACGGCCGTCGAGACACGCATCTGCGCATGTGCCGGACCTGATGATGTTGCGAGCACGATAACGCTGAATAGGAGTGCCGCAAAAATTCGCTTCTGCATAAATGATCTTTTCTGTACCTGATTCAATAAAACTCTACGTAAGACTCTCGATGCTCTTTCAGCTGATCTCGAGATCGCTCGACGACAATGTGATACTAACGAACAATGACGAAGTTACCAAAGGCACTCGCCGATCTTCCATCATTCTGGTCGCTGATGGTGATGCGATAGGTGTAAGCACCCTGAGGGTTGATCAAACCTGTATCATCGCTACCATCCCATCTGACCTCAACAATGTTTCCTGAAATATTCTTTGACTCGATCGTACGAACAAGTCTTCCATCCGAAGTGAAGATGTCCAGTGTCGCATCGACCAGGCTTCCACTATTGAGTGGATGCATGAACGAGACGGTCATCTGATCCTTCACCGGATTCGGATAGACCGTTGCGTTGTACAGCTTGAACGGATCGTCATCCTTTGCGACGAACTCGACCTCTGTAAATGACGGGTTATTCAACGCATCGAACGCACGAACCCTGAGCGTGTGCCGTCCTGCAGGTAGCGACATCTTTGTGACGGCTGTGCCTACACGGAAGTTATCCTGCTCCGAAACATAATTCTCAGCCATGTTGACGCTGTTATCGCTCTCGTCGTCAACCCAGCCAATGAAGGAGTGTCCAACACTCGCTGTCGAGGTGTTGAGCCCGAGTTCGTCCTTAATATCGACAATGACGTTGCTGTTCATCGGTACGATGTCGCCGCTTCTGAATGCGCGTGTGCCGATGTAGACCTTGAGTTCGGGGCCCGCTGAATCGCTGATGACGATCGAAGGATCGGAGCCAGCCAGACGAACACGCTCATACGAACCCAATGCAGAACGCGAATCGTCTGCATATGCGATCACGCTGATCTTCGCATTATTCGAATCGAATTTGATATCGCGAGGGACGATGAAGTTGGCTGAGAAGCGGCCGTTGCGAACGGTTGCAGTACCACGATAAAGGATCGGTCCTTCCATCTGGAAGACATCAGTGATCGGATTGTTGCTGACAAAAGTGGTTGTGCGCGAGACGGTTGTCCGAGTATCGAAAAGTGTAACGGTTGCCTGTCCGTTGAATGTAGGATCGATTCCCGAGATCTCCTCGCATGTGTTCGAGACCCGACCAGTGACCCTTACTTCGGAAAGCGCCGGAATCGTGGAGACCTCTTCGCTGACTGGCGAATTGTTGATCGAATCAACGATCGCATATTGCTTCGGCACCAGCAGTCGCATCGCGGGATCGGCCTGCAAATAGAACCACACTGGGTTCATCCCTGTGCGGTTCAGCTTCGAGATGAGCAGCGCCGTGCCGAGATGATTTGAACCGTATGCTGCTTCACATGGCACATCAAAGAGCCCTTCGAAAAACTTCGGATATAATGCTTCGCCTGGATACACGGAGCGCGAAGTCCCAAGAAGACCAATAGCTCCGCCCGCTTCACGCGTAAGCATCATTACGCCACCAGAGACTTCAGCGTAATTATCGTACTCTGCGAAATCGCAGGTTGCCATCGCGACGAATGTCAACTTGTCGTAATTATTCAGCTTGTTGATCGACGAAGGCACCTGGAGCACCGATTCATGCGTCCAAACCTTTGGATTACCGTGACCAATATAGCTAGTGATGATGGAGCCTCCATTGAACGCGTCATTGACCGCGATCTCCATCTCAGGTTTGCGGCGACCACCTGACGTATAGACCGTCTGGTAATTCATACCGTAGACCTTATTGACTTGCATGCGCGACGGGATCCAGATCGTCGTCGATTCGACGTCAGCGAGATGGTCGAGTGGATCTGGCCCTATCCCCTCACCCTGGCGGTCATCGATCACCATGCTAACGCGCGCTCGCCATGGGCCTTCGGCGGCAGAGGTTTCGTACCGCTTCAACTTGGAAACGACAACTGCGGCCTCATCGGCGGACTGTACACTCAGTCGACCAACACCGACATCAGGATCCATCGTCGAGAGTCCGCTCTTTGGCGTCAGACGAACGTAGTACCCATCATCTGGCGTGTTAACTTCCGAGTAGGATCGAAGCGACTCGACGTGTTCGCTGCCTGGCAACTCATAGACAGGGATGCGGGTCGGCAGATCGGTAATCCGATTCTGGTAATCGACATGCCCACCGCCGAATAGCGTGAGAAACATCGGCACCTGCGTACCGTTGCGGATCGTATGGCGATAGGTATAGGCCATGAAGTCGCGGATCGCGACAGGATCCTTCGCGCCATAGCCGAATTCTTTATAGATATCCTCGAGCGATACGACCGTGGACTTTACCGGCTCGGTCGCATGTCCACCCTTTTCGCGTAACGCACGCAGATCTTCTGCCTGCTCGCGAAGCGCTTCAGGTGTGATGATAATGTTCGTTGAGCCCTGCTGCCCAATCGTTTGGCGTAGTGTTAATGGGCTTGTGCGGGCGATCTTGCCGCCGCCAACTCGCAACACCGATTGATCGCTGAAGGCAACAAACTGACGAAGGATATCAGTCTTGCCCTGGATGCTGACCGCGAGGGAGTTGCCACTTGCATTTCCGCTGATCAAACTTGGAGATGTTGCATTGCTAACATCCCATACTGCACCGCCAGAAGCATTCGTAAAGCTATACTCAAAAGCTTCTTTGGTATCGAGCACGTAGAATGGCAGTGAAGTATTGCCGATCGTGGTATTCGAGCGATAGAAGATCTCGATCCAATTCAGGAATGCGCGGCCATCGGGATCGGTCGTTGAGTAATTGATACCTACACGCTCGGGCTTGCCGATGCTCGCATCCAGTTGGAACACCGACTTCCAATTTCGTCGTGGCTTGGGGTAATCTTCTTTATCTGGATTGACCTGACCTATGATCGAACCTACTTTACTTCCGTTGACGGAAACATTATACGTATTCGGCTTGCGAATGAGACCGCCAGTACCAACACGAAGGATAGTCGAATCGGGTATGTAACCTGGAAGCACCGATACATCGACTGTCAGCGGATCGATGCCTTCACGTGGAAGCAGTTCACCAACTAACTCGCGCGAGAGATTCCCAACCTCAAATGCACGCTCGACCTCGCGAACGGAGATCACGCTTACATTCGATGCCTGCTTGGGTACTTCTGTGATCGTATCTGGTTGATGGCTCACGCGAGTGCGTGGTGCAACATTATCGCCGCCAACTTTCAGCATGAACTTCCCTACCGACATGTAGGGATTGATGACATGATAGAGCCCGAGCAAGCGATCGGCGCGACGCTGATACTTCCAGAACTGATTACCTGGTGCATAGAACAAAAACTCTGATAGCTGGCCCGATCCATCGGTACGAACATCGATCGCTAGCGGACGCCACTCGCCACTTGAATCGGTAATGCCTTCAGGCATTAAGCGTGCTCCATAGCCGAAAAGCTCTATCGAGTTCGGATCCATTGATGTGATACCTGCGCCGCGAAGATCGTCGGCTGTGATCTTGTAGATGCCTTCACGGTCGGTCTCGATCGTCAGCCACTCGCCTGCTGCCTGCGGTGTAGTCTTGAGTGCCTTCGAGCCCATCTCTCTGCGAGCAGTCTGCATCGCCTGCGCTTGCGCAGAACGATAGAGGCTTGCGTTCGTACCGTTGACATATCCAGCATGGAACATGTCACGCTCTGCGAGCGAAAGCGGAGCAGCACTCACCTGCGTTGCCTTGCCATAAAAACGGATACGGAGCTTGATGCTCTCGACGAGCTTTACTGAACGCGAAACAGCATCATAGCGCACAGGTGTGATCTGTACATGCTGAGCGTAGGCAGTGCGAGCCGTGGTCAACTGATCTTTCGTGACGAGCTCTTGCTGTGCGAAGTTAGCAGCATTGAAGTCTGCGTATTCATAGCGAGCTTGCGGGCCGTTGGCTGTCTGGATCGTCAGAGGATACGGCACGAGCGTCATGCTCTTCGTACCACTGAGCACCTGCTCAATGATCTCAACATTCAACGGTGTCTTTGCAGGAAGCAGGAATCCGAGTTGCAGACGCGGGATCATCGGCGAGCCGACGACATCATCGTATCTCGCGTCAGGGAAAGAGATCTTGATAAACTCGCCGCTGGATGAGCGGATCGTGTCGAAGCTATACTGCGGCTTGACCTCAATGATCATCTCACTCTCTGTTGATGAGAGGATCTTGTAATTCGTACCAGCGGTGGCGTTAGCTGCACAGAGCAGCATCAGCATCCAAAGCGCAAAAATATTCTTGGCCGTCTTCATGACTTGAGGTATTGACAAACGAGAGGGAGCCTCGATAGTAGGCGCAGACCTGCGACACTCGAAGGAGTGCACAGAAGCTCGAATTAACTGGGAGTTCTGACCGGACAATATCGCGTACCCTAATGATTCTACAGTCCACAGCACACGATCGGATTCGTGCACAGCCTGAATACCTATGACACCGGGCTGATAGCCTGGGTCACACTGGACCAAATGCTTAAATTAATGACCTAAAAAGCAGTAGAAAGGGACGAAAAGCGATCAAA
>JBKJTP010000069.1:0-6012 GCA_046590195.1 Kapaibacterium sp. (SeqCode)
TTTGTGGGTGTACTTAAGCGGAAGGAGCAGGCCAAGCCACAGTTGAGGATGGTACTGCAACTTATTTCCGAAATTTTCGATCCTTTTGCGAGTGAAAATCCATGGAAGTTAGCCGCGCCCCTTACTCGGGGTAGACAGTACCATAGCGCTGCACTCCTCATGCATGACGGACGAGTTTTTGTAGGGGGAGGTGAGCCCAGACACGGCTCTGAGAAAGAGTCCGCCTCTTTACACGACTTTGAGATATATACCCCTGATTGTTTATTAAGAGGACCTCGTCCCGAGTTCTCCATTGCTGCACAGAAGGTATCTCATGGGCAAAGACTCGCAATAAAGCTGGGCGGTGATTGGAGATTCAAGCACCTGCACCCCGAGCGTATTGCACTCATCAGGTGCTGCACTGCAACTCATTCGTTCAACTACGATCAAAGCTACGTTAATCTTCAGGCACGGAAAAAGCTGCGACGGTACGTAGCCGGAAAATATCACATCGAAGAAAATTTCTATAAGCGGATCGAACAAGCCGAGGCAGAGCCCCTTGAAGCACCTGAACCGACGGACTCAGAGTTTGAAGTAGTCATCCCCGAGAATCCGAGTTTGCTTCCCCCGGGCTATTACTATCTTTTCCTTCTGAGTAAGTTAGGCGATGGTACGCCAGGCGCCGCTTCGATTGCCGAATTCGTTTGCATCCAGTAAGAAAATGAGGACTTCTCTTATAATCGCCGTGCTCGTTTTGCCCTTATCCGCGATAGGTCAAGGTATTGACACGATCAAGACATTGATACCTATCGTGCCGAACTCTATGGGATTTCCAGATCGATTGCATGGCGTTTGTGCAGGAGATCATCCTTCAACGGTCGATGGGCCCACTCAGATTATCGTTACCTCAGATGGAGGGGAGACATGGACTACGGTCAAAACCACGTTCAGGCCTTGGTGGGTAGCATTCCCTTCAGTCGATCTCTTGCATTCGTCTTCACTCGATGGCCATTTTAGGTCGTCGAATTTGGGCACTTCCTGGGATAGCTCAGTCTCGGGTGGCGTGTTTATCCGGTTTCCTTCTCCGGAATTTGGCTTTTCGGAGTCCAGGCGTACTACTGATTCTGGTAGAACCTGGCAGAGATTTGATCGAGCACCGATCCCGAACGGGATTTGGGAAGATGCAGGCTTTCAAGACGCGGCAACAGGATATATGTCAGGTTCAAGAGACGAAGGCTGCTTCGGCGCCTGGTCAGCAGTCTATGTTACCGAAGATTCGGCAAAAACATGGCAGTTACTTTTTCATAACACGGGTCGGCATTTCCCCCGCCAGGCATTGCGGACAGGAAATGGCAATTGGCTAGTGACGTTCTACGATGAGGAAGTATATCTTCGTGCTGACGGAGGATTCAAACAATTAGGGAAGTTTGGGTCCTCATTGCTACTCCATCCCGATGGTAGTATTTACGGCTCTAAAGGCTATCGCTCAACAGATAACGGTGAGACATTTCAGAAGTGGGTTCTGGAGGAAGAACTTGAATTCGGACTGGTCGTAGCCGGACCGGACTCGTCTGTTTATTTCACTTCAAGCTCCGATACTCGAAACTGGCAAACTGTCGGGCACATCATCTACCGGATTTATTCTCCGAGTTTGGCTTTTGGCGGCAAATCGAGTGTTCATCGTTCGCCTGAACCTGACCCAAGAACCGCGTTCTCAGTGCATCGAGGCGGGCAATATCGATTGCCACATAATGATGGCTTCGAACTCTTTAATCTGATAGGTCTCCGCGTCGCAAGTTCTAATGAGCCGACCGATCACCTAAGCACCGCTGACCTCGCTCCTGGTCTCTATTTGCTTCGCCTTGCCGATCAGACACAAAGACTGATGATTTATTAGTGGCTTGCAGTTTTGCCGAATGTGGATAATTTCTGTTGAAAAGTATTGCTTTTTGGCTTTCTATTTCGTATATTTGACCTGGATTACGCAGATTAAAAGATTGGGGAAGATTAGATTCTGGCTCCCTTGGTTTGTCCTCGATCCCGAACCTACCTGTTGCCCAACTCCCAATTCTTTACGTTGCTGTGCGATATGATTCGTTGATTTATAAGGACTTAGGTAGGGTCAGAGGTGAGAGGGGGGGGCTTCGCGGGAGTGCTGAGTTGAAAGTGCTGAGTGCTGAGTGGGGATTGGAATAGAGTCGTGTGTGAATTCGCGATTGACCTCAGGGGATTGCTTCGTCGCTTTGGCGATGAATGCCTCCTCGCAATGACAGGTGCCATTGAGATGCCAGGCTTGCCGGCTAAAGCCAGCGCTACAAAATCGAAACCCGAAACCCGGCTCTGCGGTTAGAAGCCGGTCAACTAGTGGCTCCCAGCCATAGTCGGCATTGACAATCCAAAGCGAGCGGAGCGATTCTCCGCGTTAGTAATCAAAACAATCACATGGCAGCACGTCAAAATCCGCGTCCAGCACAGGGCGCGACGAAAAATGTAAAGCGCGTAGGCCGCGGTCAGGGTTCAGGACACGGTAAGACCGCTACCCGTGGTAGCAACGGTGCGCTTTCCCGCTCAGGTCACAAGTTCAAGTACGGCTTCGAGGGTGGTCAGATGCCTTTGGCTCGCCGCGTACCGAAGTTCGGCTTCAAGTCTCCATTCCGCGTAGAATATCAGATCATCAATCTCGATGCTCTCGAGATCTGCGTGCAGAATGGCCGCCTTCCAAAGGGCGAGACGATCACACCAGATCTCCTCTGGGAAGTTGGTCTTATCAATCGCTCGGCAATGCCAGTGAAGATCCTCAGCAACGGTGAATTGACTCAGGCTGTAACAGTCCAGGTCCACCGCGTGTCAAAGACAGCACAGGAGAAGATCGAAAAGGCTGGCGGTAAGGTCATCGAGCTCGAGGCTGGTACAGCGCTTTAAGCAGGGTTTAGGGTATCGGGTTTGGGGTATGGGGAATTTCGAATAGCTAATTTCAGCCTCTGACCTCTAGCCTCTAGCCTCTAGCCACTAACAAAATTGTTCTTAAGTCCAGGCGTTCACGCGCCGAAGTTGCAATTCACTAATCTCCTAACTGGAGAAATCACATGAGTCGCTTATCTGAAAGTTTTCGCAACATCTTCAAGATCGAAGAGCTGCGCCAACGTATCATGTATACGCTTGGTCTGCTCGTGATCGTGAGACTCGGATCGCACATCGCGCTACCGGGTATAGATGTTAATGCGCTCAGCGCGCCATCTACGGGTGGTAATGATAATTCGCTATTTGGTCTCTATGATCTGTTCGTAGGAGGCGCATTTGAACGAGCCGCGATCTTCGCGCTCGGCATTATGCCCTACATCTCGACGTCGATCATTGTGCAGCTGCTGGGTGCGGTAGTACCGTATTTCCAGAAGCTACAGAAAGAGGGAGAAGAGGGCCGCAAGCGCATCACGCAGCTCACTCGCGTTGGTACGCTGATCGTTGCAGCAGGTCAGGCATGGGGAATGAGCATTTACTTGCTCAACAATCCTAATGGCCAGCAGCTTGTCTCTCCGGGTATCAGTCCGTTCTGGTTCATCACTTCGAGTATCTTCTGCTTGTGCGCAGGTACAATGTTCATGATGTGGCTTGGTGAGCAGATCACTGAGCGCGGTATCGGTAACGGTATCTCGCTGATCATCTTCATCGGTATCGTCGCTCGATTCCCGAACGCGATCCTTGGCGAAGTTGAGATGGTCCGTTCTGGCAATACGAATATCATCGTGGAGCTTGTCTTGTTAGCGTTCTTCGTCGCCATCGTCGCCTTCGTGGTCTTGATGACGCAGGGGATACGAAAGATACCGGTGCAATATGCGAAGCGAGTCATCGGCCGTAAGGTCTATGGCGGCGTCACGCAGCACATCCCAATGCGTATCAACACCGCGGGTGTTATGCCGATCATCTTCGCGCAGTCGTTGCTCTTCATCCCAAGCACGTTGCTGACGTTCTTCCCGGACTCAGGCTTCGCTACCTCCATGGCGCAGTTCTTCGATTACCGCTCATGGACTCATGCGCTTGTCTTCGGATTGATGATCATCTTCTTTACGTACTTCTATACGGCTATCGCGTTCAATCCGCGTGACGTAGCAGATACGATGAAGAAGCAGGGTGGATTTATCCCGGGTATCCGTCCAGGTAAGCCGACGAGCGAGTACATCGATAACATTCTGACGCACATCACGCTGCCAGGTGCTATCTTCCTCGCGCTCATCGCAGTCATGCCGACCTTCGCATCATACCTCGGTGTGAATGCCACGTTCGCGCAGTTCTTCGGCGGTACGAGCTTGCTCATCATGGTCGGTGTCGCGCTCGATACGCTCCAGCAGATCGAGTCACATCTGCTCATGCGCAACTACGACGGTCTGATGAAGACCGGTCGTATCAAGGGTCGCACACAGGGCGGCTTCTAAAGTTAGCCAGTTCGCTTTATCGAGAGAGCCGCGGCACGTCCGCGGCTTTTCTTGTCAACGGGCGATTTCTTTGTATCGCAATGTGTTAGTTCTCTCCGTAATTTAGGAGCAGAAAACGAATGTACATGACAAGCGCCAACAGCCTGATCAAGACCGAGGAAGAAATTGCGAAGATCGCCGAATCCGGTAAGATCCTTGCCGCCGCATTCGTGCAGGTCCGCGACCAGATCAAGCCTGGCGTCACGACCCTCGAGCTCGACAAGATCGCCGAGGATTTCATCATCGGCCAAGGTGGCTATCCGGCATTCAAGGGCTACAAGGTCGGCAAGAATACCTTCAAGTACTGCTGCTGCATGTCAAAGAACGACGCTGTCGTTCATGGCCTACCCGACGATGTTCCGCTGAAGGAAGGCGACATCATCTCCGTCGACATGGGCGTCAAGAAGGACGGCTGGTATGCGGATTCTGCGTGGACGTATCCGGTTGGCACCATCGCTCCTGAGATCCAGCAGCTGCTTGACGTCACTCGCGATTCGCTCCTCATGGCAGTTGCGCAGGCGAAGGTCGGCAACCGCCTCTTCGACATTGCCAACGCCGTGCAGGGTTACTGCGAAGCGCATGGATATAGCGTAGTCCGCGAGCTCGTCGGTCATGGCATCGGCCGTTATCTTCACGAAGAGCCGCAGGTCCCGAATTATCTCCCGAGCCGCTTTGAGCCATTCCCGAACATCGAGTTGAAAGAGGGGATGACCCTCGCCATCGAACCGATGATCAACATGGGTACCGCACGAGTCAAGACTTCCCGCGATAAGTGGACCGTCCTAACTGCCGACGGCAAGCCTAGCGCACACTTCGAGCACACGATCGTTGTCCGTAATGGTGGCGGAGAGATCCTGACGAGGCACGTTTGAGTTAGTAGAAAGTGCTGAGTCCTGAGTCGTGAGTCGTTACCTCTTCACAACTATCGGCACAGTGCTTACGTGGCGCGCGGTTGTCACTCTGATGTAATAACGTCCAGCGGATAGCTTCGATACATCAACTGTTTTCTCAATACCTTCGCTGGTGCCTCGTAGCATCTCGTTGCCAAGCACATCATAGATCGAGTAACTGCCTTCGGCTTCGAGACGTAGCGTGATCGTTCTTGCCGCAATAGTCGGATAGACTTCGATCGTTGGCTTTACTCCTTCAGTTGCGACATCCAATACTGCTACCCTAGCAATCACCGTCTGACGAAGGATCGTGTCACATTCCGAACCTTGTATCGATATCGTTGCTGGGTAATCACCTTCAGTGCTTGATCCTGTGAAGACCAGCTTCACCTGAAGCGTCTTTGATTGACCTGCAGTGCTGATCGTATCGAACCCGAGCACCGACCAATGCGTCGAGCTCTCGAGTTGATAGTCGGTCAATCGATAGACCCCTGGCCCCTGGTTCTGAATTACAACATCGTACACCAGACCCTCACTTGGAGCTACGTTCAGTATCACCGTATCGCGGTAATTCACGATTCGTGGCCGTGAGACCATCGAGGCGATCGAGACCGTGAGCGTATCCTCTCCCGGTTTGTCCGAGTGGATCACTAGCTTCGTCGAAGTTGCGCCAG